>RFHU01000016.1 GCA_003695705.1 Planctomycetota bacterium | reverse complement strand
CGCACGCAGCCCGGCGCGCTGCGGGCCGCCCGCCACCAGCCCCCGCCCGCCCTTGTGGCCGCCTGCGGGCCCCGTATAATCCCGTTCCTTTGCTGAAGGCCTGGCCTGCAAGTCTAAGAACGGACACGGCTTATGCTCGCATCGGCGTTCGCGGGGTTCGGGGGCTTCTTCATCCTCGGCCTCATTTGTGTGGTCATCGGCGTCGTCGCCCTGCTCGCCTCCAAGCTGCTCGGCCCCAAGCGTCCCACGCGCGTCAAGCAGCTCCCCTACGAGTGCGGCGTCGAGCCGATCCAGCCCGGGGCGCGCGAGCGCTACTCGGTGCATTTCTACCTCGTCGCCATCCTGTTCATTCTCTTCGATCTCGAGACCGTGTTCCTGATCCCCTGGGCCGCCAGCTTCCGCGGTGGGGTCACCGGCGAGGTCAAGGTCGCCATGCTCGTCGAGGTGCTCGCCTTCGTGGCGATCCTCGGCGCCGGCCTGCTCTACGTATGGAAGCGGAGGGGGCTCGAATGGGACTAGAAGACTTCCTCGGCGACGGCTTCCTCTCCACACGCATCAAGGATCTGCTCGCGTGGGGGCGTCGCAACAGCCTCTGGCCGATGCCCTTCGGCACTGCTTGCTGCGCCATCGAGATGATGTCCACCCTCTCGTCGCGCTACGACATGTCGCGCTTCGGAGCCGAGGTGGTGCGCTTTTCGCCGCGGCAGTCGGACCTGCTCATCGTCGGCGGTCGGGTGACCCTCAAGATGATGCCCGTGCTGCAGCGCATCTGGCTGCAGATGCCCGAGCCCAAGTGGAGCATCAGCATGGGCGCCTGCGCCTCTTGCGGCGGCGTCTTCGACACCTACACGATGATCCAGGGCGTCGATCAGTTCATTCCCGTCGACGTCTACATTCCCGGCTGTCCGCCACGCCCCGAGAACCTGATCGACGCCGTGCGCTTGATCCAGGACAAGGTCTCGGGCGTCGACATTCAGCGGCTCATCGACGAGCGGACAGGCATTCCTCAGCTCCCGCGCCTGGAGGAGATGCAGGCCCGCCGAGCGCGCGGAGCGTTCGAGGTGCCCAGGTGACTCGCGCCCTGCCCCCCTGCCCCGCGGAGGTGAACCGGTGACCAGGCTCCCCCAAGCCGACCTCGAGGCAGCGGCTGCCGAGCGGCGCGCGCAGGCTGCGGCCGCCCGCGCGCGCCGGGTCGAGCGCGAGCGCGAGCTCGCGCGCGAGGCTGCACGCTGGCTCGGCGACGACCTCGTGGACGGCCCCTTCGAGTTTCGCGAGCAGTTCGAGGTCGTGGTTTCTCCGGGGCGGGCCCACGCCTTCCTCGAATACCTGCGCGACGGCCTCGGCTTCACTATGTTCGTCGACTGCACGGCGGTCGACTACCTCAAGTACGAGCACGGCGAGCATCCCGAACGCTTCGCCGTGGTGTGGACCCTCGCCAACCTCGACCAGGAGGCCTACCTGCGGGTGAAGGCCTACGTGGACGAGGACGATCCGGTGATCCGCAGCGCGACGGACCTGTGGCCCGGCGCCAACTGGGCCGAGCGCGAAGTCTACGACATGTACGGGATCGAGTTCAGCGGGCATCCCAACTTGATCCGCCTCCTCTGCCCGCAGGAGTTCAGCGGGCACCCCCTGCGCAAGGACTACCCCCTGCGCGGGCGGGGAGAGCGAGACAACTTCCCCGTGATCCGCCGGGGCGTCGAGGAGCGCTACTGATGCAAGTTCCCGATCAGCTCTCCGGCGAGTCCATCGGGCGCCACGCCTTCGGCGAGCGTGCCGTCTCCTTCGAGCCCGGACTCGACGAGAAGGAGATGGTCCTCAACTTCGGTCCGCAGCACCCCGCTTGCCACGGCACGCTGCGCATGGTGATGACCCTCGATGGCGAGCGCGTGAAGCGCCTCGAGCCCGAGATCGGCTTCTTGCACACGGGCTTCGAGAAGCTCGGCGAGTACCGCACCTACAACCAGTTCGTGGTGGTCACCGACCGCATGAACTACCTGTCCGCCATGGCGAACAACATCGGCTTCGTGTGCGCCGTGGAGGAGTTGCTTGGGATCGAGGTCCCCCCGCGGGCCCAGGCGATCCGCGTGCTCATGGCCGAGATGTCGCGCATCAGCGACCACATCTTGGGGGTCGGTCTGCAGGGCATGGACCTGGGGGCGTTCACCGCCATGCTCTGGGCGTTCATCCAGCGCGAGAAGGCCTACGACGTCTTCGAACTCACCTCGGGCGGTCGGCTCACCACCAGCTACACGCGCGTGGGCGGACTCGCCTTCGATTTGCCCGAGGACGTTCCCTACCGCTGCCGCGACTTCATCGAGCGCCTCGAGCCGCTCCTGCAAGAGATCGAGGGCATGCTGTCGCGGAACCGCATCTTCCTCGAACGCACCAAGGGCGTGGGGACCTTCACCCGCGAGCAGTGCCTGGCCTACGGCGTGACCGGCCCCGTGGCCCGGGCCTCGGGCGTCAACCGCGACCTGCGACGGGACCGCCCCTACCTGGGATACGAGACCTACGACTTCGACATCCCGGTCCTCACCGACGGCGACGTCTACGCGCGCTACTTGATCCGCCTCGCCGAGGCGCGCGAGTCGGCCAAGATCGTCACGCAGGTCCTCGATCGCATGCCCAAGGGAGAGATCAACGCCTTCGGCAAGGTCACCCTCCCCGACCGCGACGACGTCTACACGAAGATGGAGTCGCTGATCCAGCACTTCATGCTGGAGATGCCCGGGCATGGGATCAAGACGCCCGTCGGCGCGGTCTACCACGCGACGGAGTCCCCGAACGGCGAGCTGGGCTGGTTCATCGTCAGCGACGGGACCGGCGTTCCCTACAAGGTCCGCTGCCGGCCTCCCTCGCTCTACCAGTTCCAGGCCATCCAACCCATGGCCGAAGGCGGACTGGTGGCCGACGTGGTCTCGAACATGAGCTCCTTGAACGTGATTGCAGGAGAGCTGGACCGATGAGCGGCGCGCTCCCCCTGGCCGACTCCGTCGAGCCGCGGACCTTCACCCCGGACGCCGAGGCCAAGCTCGAAGCCATCTGCTCGCGCTATCCCGAGCGGCGCGCGGCGCTGTTGCCGGGCATGCGCCTCCTGGAGGATGAGTTCGGCACCATCGACCTGGGGGGGCTGCGCCTGTTGGCCGACAAGCTCGGCCTCAGCCCGGCCTTCGTGCTCGGCGTCTACTCCTTCTACTTCCACTTCCGCCGCCCGACCGACGGCACCTTCGTGATCGAAGTCTGCCGTACCCTGCCCTGCGCCCTCCGCGGCGCGGACTCCTTCGCCGAGCACGCGCGCCAGAAGCTGGGCATCGACTTCGGGCAGACCACGCCGGATGGCCTGTTCACCCTCAAGAACGCCGAGTGCCTCGCCGCCTGCGACAAGGCGCCGGTATGCCACGTGAACGCCTTCAGCTTCGAGCTGCTGACCCCCGAGGAGTTCGACGCCATCGTCGACCACCTGCGGGAGCACCCCGGCGACGAGGAGTTCCTCCGCGGCGGCCGCAAGCGACCCAACCCCTGGACCGGAGCGGCGGACCCCAAGGCAGAGCGAACGGCACCCGAGGGCGAACCGGACTACGAGCACGCGGCGCTGACCCACGAGCCCGTCCTCAGCAAGCGCTTCTTCCGCGACGACTACGCTCGCTACGACGAGTACGTGGCGAGCGGCCCCGGCTACCAGGGGAGCAAGAAGGCGCTCGAGATGACGCCCAGCGAGGTCATCGACACGGTCAAGAAGTCGGGCCTGCGGGGGCGTGGCGGGGCGGGCTTCCCCTGCGGGCTCAAGTGGAGCTTCGTCCCCCCCCCCGAGAAGGTCCCCGGGCCGCGCTTCTTGCTCGTCAACGCGGACGAGTCCGAGCCGGGCACCTTCAAGGACATCCGCTTCATCGAGGACGACCCGCACAGCATCATCGAGGGTGCGATCATCGCGGCGCACGCCATCGGGGCCAACGACGTCTACATCTACATCCGTGGCGAGATGCGCCTCGGGGCCGAGCGGCTGAACCAGGCCATCGCCGAGGCCTACCAGAAGGGGCATCTCGGCCCCAACGGGCTCGGCTTCGGCAAGCGCCTCGACGTGACGGTGCACCGCGGGGCGGGCGCCTACATCTGCGGCGAGGAGACGGGGTTGATCAGCTCCCTGGAGGGGAACCGCGGCAATCCGCGGCTCAAGCCCCCCTACCCGGCCGTCCAGGGCGCCTGGGGTCAGCCCACCATCGTCAACAACGTAGAGACCATCGCCAACCTGCCCTATCTGTTCACCCGCGGGCTGGAGTGGTACACCTCGCTCGGCACGCCGCCGCAGCCCAAGTCGGAGCAGCACCCGCGCGGACGCCTGGGCAGCCAGGGGCCCAAGATCTGGTGCGTGAGCGGCCACGTGAAGCGGCCCGGCGTCTACGACGTCCCCTTCGGGCTCAGCCTGAAGACCCTCATCATGGACGAGCGCTACTGCGGAGGGATTCCGGGAGGGCGCAAGCTGAAGGCGGTGGTCCCCGGCGGTTCGTCCATGAAGGTGCTCACCGCCGATGAGGTCGACGTCGCCCTTTGCTACGACGCGGTGGCGGACGCGGGCTCGAGCATCGGCAGCGCGGCGATCTTCGTCATGGACGAGAGCACCTGCATGGTGAACGCCCTCTACAACCTGCTGCGCTTCTACGCGCACGAGTCGTGCGGTCAGTGCACCCCCTGCCGCGAGGGCGCCGGTTGGATCACCAAGATCGTCGGCCGCATCGAGAAGGGCCTGGGGACCATGGAGGACCTCGAGGCCATCGACCGCCTCACCGCCGAAGCCTGCGGGCGCACCATCTGCGTGTTCGCCGAGGCCTGGTCCTGGCCCGCGACCAGCTACATGCACAAGTTCCGCGACGAGTTCGAGGCCCACATCAAGCAAGGCGCTTGCCCCAAGGGCGGTCGCCTCTGCGCGCCCATCGAGTAGGCCCATGAGCGACGAAATCCATTTCAGCATCGACGGGCAGGAGTGCACGGCGCGCCGCGGCGAGACGATCCTCGCGGCGGCCTTGCGCAACGGGGTGCAGATCCCGCACTACTGCTGGCACCCGGGGTTGAGCGTGGCGGGCAACTGCCGCATGTGCCTGGTCTTCGTGGAGCCTGGCCCGCCCAAGCCGGTCATCGCCTGCAGCACCGAGGTGCAGGAGGGCATGAAGGTCGAGCACGCGTCCGCGCGCACCAAGGAAGCGCGTGAGGGGGTGCTGGAGTTCCTGCTCGCCAACCATCCCCTCGATTGCCCGATCTGCGACCAGGCGGGCGAGTGCGACCTCCAGCAATACAGCTTCGACCACGGGCGGAGCGAGTCGAAGTTCGTCGACGTCAAGACGCAGGCCCACCGCAAGGACTTCGGCCCGTTGATCCGCTTCAACGGGAACCGTTGCATCAAGTGCACGCGCTGCGTCCGCTTCTGCCAGGAGGTCACGGACACCCACGAACTCACCCTGATCGACCGTTCGGACCACGCGATCATCGACGTCTTCCCGGGCGTTCCGCTCGACAACCCGCTCTCCGGTTGCACCGCGGATCTGTGTCCCGTGGGTGCGCTCCTCGAGAAGGACAGCATTCACTCGACGCGCGTCTGGTTGCTGCGCGGGACCAAGAGCGTGTGCGGTGAGTGCGCGACGGGTTGCAACGTGAACGTCGAGGTCTTCGAGGAGTCGGTCAAGCGCATCACCCCGCGCGAGAACCAGGCGACGAACAAGTGGTGGATGTGCGACGAGGGTCGCCTCTCCCACCGTGCCCGCCAGTCGCCGACGCGCCTGCGGGAGGCGCGCATGGGGGGCGCCTCGGTGAGCGACGCCGAGGCGCTCGAGGCCGCGCGCGAGGCCGTGGCCGCCGCCGGCGCGGGGCGAGTCGCCGGACTCGCCACCGGGCACGCCACCAACGAGGAACTCTACCTGCTCAAGCTGCTCGTCGACGGCGGGCCGCTGGGCGTCGCCTATCGGCCCGAGGGCGCCTCCTTCCGCGCGCGGGACGGCTTCGAGATCAGTGCCGACAAGAACCCCAACCGCGAAGGCGTGCGGCGGGTGCTGGGCGAGGTGGACGGGGGCGAGGCCGTTCGGCGCGCGGTGGCCGCGGGTTCGGTCGACGTGCTCCTGGTCCTCGACGGCGTGCCGGGTGGAGCGCCTTGGGACCCCGACCTGCTCGCGGCGGCCTGGCGAGCCGACACCACGATCGTTGCGCTTTGCTTCGAGGACGGGGGCTGGGCGGGCTCGGCGGGCATCGCCCTGCCGGCTCCGCACTGGACCGAGCAAGACGGGACCTACGTAAACGCGCGCGGGCGCTTGCAGCGCCTGCGGCCTGCGGTGCCCTTGCCCGGCGACGCGCGGCCGAGCCTCGAGGTGCTGCAGGAGCTGGCCCATGCCGCGGGGCGCGTGCCGCGAGTGCTTTCGGCCGGTGGCGTGTTCCGACGCCTGAGCGCCTCCTTGCCGGGCAGCTTCGGGAAGCTCGACTACCGAAGCGTGGGCGCCTACGGGGTGCCGCTCCCCGGAGCGAGCGACGACACCCCGCCCGAGGCCTGCTCGACCGGTTACGAGGCCGGTCCCAAGAGCCGAGCCCCCGGGCGGGCGAAGGACGAGCAAGTTCGCATCTCGGTCCACCGTGAGTCCCCTGCGGGCTACGGCACTCTACGGGGCGATGTCTGATGCTCCTCGACGGCTTCATCACCTTCCTCGAGGCGGTCTTCGTCATCTTCGTGGCGCTGCAGATCGTGCCGCTGATGATCTACCTCGAGCGGAAGGTCGCGGCCTACATCCAGGGCCGCATTGGACCCAACCGGGTCAACCTGACCATCGGGCTCTTGCGCTACGCCCTGCCCGAGTCCATGCGGTCGCTCATCCCCGAGGGGGTGGCCCGGGTGAAGCTGATTCCCGGCTCCCTCCAGCCCTCGCCGACGCCATCAAGCTGGCTTTCAAGGAGGAGATCGTCCCCCAGAACGCGGACAAGATCCTCTACTACCTGGGCCCGGCCATCGCCTTCATCCCCGTGGGCGCGGCGATGGCCTTCATCCCCTTCGGCGGGGTGTTCGAATTCGGACCCACGACCTTCCTGGGCATGGACGTCGGCCACCACGTGGTCGACCTGCGCGTCGCGGAGGCGGACATCGGCATCCTGGGCGTCCTCGCGGTGGGCTCGCTGAGCGTCTACGGCATCGCCGTCGGTGGCTGGGGGTCGGGCTCCAAGTATCCGCTCATGGGCGCCGTGCGCGCTTCGGCGCAGATGATCAGCTACGAAGTCGCCTTGGGGCTGGGTCTGCTGGCGGCCATCGCCACGGCCGGCTCGGTGGACGGGCAGGAGTTCGTGCGCCATCAGGCCACGACCTGGACGATCTTCGCCGGAACGGGTCTCGAGATGCACCTCGGCTGGCTGGTGTTCAAGCAGCCTTTGGCCGCCCTGATCTGCCTGGTGGCGATCTTCGCCGAGAACAACCGCCTGCCCTTCGACCTGCCGGAGGCCGAGCCCGAGCTCGTGGGTGGGTACCACACCGAATACACGGGCTTGAAGTTCGCCGTCTTCTTCCTGGGCGAATACTGCGCCATGATCCTCATGTGCGGGCTGTTCGTGACCGTCTTCCTGGGCGGCTGGAGCCTTCCCTGGAGCGAGCTGCGCATCGGCTTCGGCCCCGAGCCCCTGCTGACGATCCCGGGAATCGACCCGCAGGGCACCGGTTTCGGCAACGCCCTCGCCTCGGTGCTGGTCTTCGGAATCAAGCTGATGGCGGTCCTCTTCTTCCAGGTCTGGATTCGCTGGACCCTGCCGCGCTTCCGCTACGACCAGCTCATGGGCCTGGGGTGGAAGCTGATGGTTCCCCTCGCCCTGGCCAATCTCGTCCTGACCGCCGTGGTCCTGACCTTCGTCTAAGGAAGTCCATGAGCCATCCCGAGCACGAGCCGGCCGCCCCCCCTCCTGGGGAGAGCTTCGCCGACAAGGCCTACATCCCCGCGATCCTGAGGGGGATTCGGCTCACGGTGAACCGCTTCTTCCAGAAGAAGGCGACCGTCCAATACCCCGAGGAGGGGATCTACGACCCCGAGGCCAGCGACATCGCCATCGGTGTGCCCAACCCTCGCTACCGGGGCGAGCACATCCTGGTCAAGGACGAGCAGGGACGCGAGAAGTGCGTCGCCTGCCTCTTGTGCATGGCCGCCTGCCCCGCCCTGTGCATTTACATCGAGCCCGAGCCCAGTCCGCCGGAGTGGACCGACCGCGAGCGGCGTCCGCGGGTGTTCGAGCTCGACATGCTGCGGTGCATTTACTGCGGCTACTGCGAAGAAGCGTGCCCTTGCGACGCCATCCGCTTGACTCCGAAGTTCTACACCCCCACCACGTCGCGCGCCGAGCGCGTCTACGACAAGCCGCGCCTGCTGGAGAACAACCCGGCGGCGCAGATCCCCCAGCGACCGAGGAAGTAACGTGCCTGCCTTGCTCGTGCTGCTCTTGGGCGCCGTCATGGTCTTTGCGGGCGCGGTCACCGTCACGCGCCGCAACCCCATTCACGCGGTGCTCGCCATGCTCGTCAGCCTCTCGGGCGCAGGCCTGCTGATGCTCGCCCTGCACTCGCACTTCTTGGCGGCCATGCAGATCCTGCTCTACGCGGGCGCGATCATGGTCTTGTTCACCTTCGTGATCATGCTCCTCTCCCTCAAGGAGAGCGAAATGGGGCCCGAACCGGCGTCGCGCAAGAAGTGGCTCGCGGCGGCGGCCGCGATCCTGCTCCTCTACGTGCTCGCCTACTCACTCAGCGCGCGCGAGCCAGTGCAGTTCCAGCAGCCCTTCCTCGACGCGGAGGTCGCCGCTCGGGAGGCCAGCGACGGTCCGCTGCCGCGTGCGCAGCAAGTAGGCTTCGGCAGCACCGAACACTTCGGGCGCTTCCTCTACACCGACTACGCCTTGCCCTTCGAGCTCATCACGGTGCTCGTCATGGCGGCGGTGGCGGCGGTGATCATGCTGGCGCGGCGTCCCGATCGGCACTCGCTCGAGGCGACCAAGCTCACCGGGGGAGGGCCCGCGTGAACGACATCATCACCACGCCGCAGGCGGTTCAGATCGTGGCCGCCGCCCTCTTCGCCGTGGGCGTCTACGGCGTCCTCGCACGGCGGAACCTAATGATCATCCTCATGTCGGTCGAGCTGATGCTCAACGGCGTGAACCTGTCGCTGGTGGGCTTCTCGCGCGAGATGGCGCACCTCGGGCCGGATGCGACCGGCGCCCTGCCGGCCGACGGCGGGCAGGTCTTGGTGCTCATGGCCATGGCCGTGGCCGCCGCCGAGGTCGCGGTGGGCCTGTCCATCCTGATTGCGATCTTCCGGCACATCCGCACCGTCGACGTGGACGCACCGCGCGCCACGGCGCTGAGGGATTAGGGAGCAGCCGTGGAAGCCATTGAGATCTGGTGGATTCCCCTGGTCATTTTCGCGCCGCTGGCGGGCGCACTGCTCAACGGACTGTTCGGAAAGCGCATCGGCAAGGGCTTCGTCCGCCTGGTAGGGGTGGGGACGCCGACCTTGGCCTTCGTGCTCTCGCTGGCGGCCTTCTTCGGCTTGTTCTACGCCGACTACGGCACGAGCCCCCGCGCGCAAGTCGTTGCCTTCCGTGCCGAGGGCAAGCCCGAGGTGATCCGCGCCATCAAGGCCGAGTTGGAGCGGAGGGCGGCGGGATCGCTTGGCCCGGAAGCGGCCTGGCAATTCCGCATCGAGGACGATGGCGAGGTCCTGAGGATTCGCAACGCTTCTCCCGAGGACACGATCCTCCGCGACCTGCACACTCGCTACGCCGGGAGCGTCGAGTTCGGACCGGCCCACGAGGTGGCGAGCCCCCGCGCCTACGCGTGGAACCTGGGCGAATGGTTCGCGGTGGCGGGCCTGAAGGTCGACTTCTCCTTCACCGTGGATCGACTGGCGATCGTGCTCATGCTCATCGTCACCGGGGTCGGATCCCTGATCCATCTCTACGCGACCGGGTACATGGGCCACGAGTCGCCCGGCACCTTCGCGCGCTTCTTCACCTACTTGAACCTGTTCCTGGGCGCGATGCTGGTGCTCGTCATGGGCTCGAACCTACTCCTCCTCTTCATCGGATGGGAGGGAGTGGGGCTCTGCAGTTACCTGCTCATCGGCTTCGGCTACGAGGACGAGGACAACGCGGCCTGCGGCACCAAGGCCTTCGTCGTGAACCGCATCGGCGACCTCGGCTTCGTGCTCGGCATGTTCACCCTCCTCGTCGCCATGCGCGGACTGGGGGCCGAGCCGAGCCTGGACTTCGCGGCCCTCAACAACACCCTCGGCGCGACGCCGGGCAGCCTCCCCCTCCTCGGGCCCGCGTGCCTGCTCCTCTTCCTCGGGGCGACCGGCAAGAGCGCGCAGATCCCCCTCCACCTGTGGCTTCCCGACGCCATGGCGGGACCGACGCCGGTGTCGGCCCTGATCCACGCCGCGACCATGGTCACGGCGGGCGTCTACATGATCGCGCGCCTCGGCGCGGTGTTCACGGCAGCCACGGTGTGGGGGGTCCCGGTGCTTGGGATCGTGGCCATGATCGGCGTCCTGACCGCCTTCTTCGCCGGCATGGCGGCGCTGGGGCAGGACGACATCAAGCGCGTCCTCGCCTATTCGACCATCAGCCAGCTCGGCTACATGTTCGTCGGCGTCGGTTCGGCCGCCATGGGCGCCGCGGTCTTCCACCTGGTGACGCACGCCTTCTTCAAGGCGCTCCTGTTCCTCGCGGCGGGCTCGGTGATCCACGCCTGCCACAGCCAGAGCATGCGGGAGATGGGCGGCCTGTGGCGCAAGATGCCGGCGACCTTCTGGACCATGCTCCTGGGCGCGGCAGCGCTGGCCGGCGTCCCGCTCCTGTCGGGCTTCTTCAGCAAGGACTTCATCCTCTTCAACGCGCTGGTGCGCTTCAACTCCACGAACTCCAGCCCGCTGTGGGGCTTCATCTACGCCCTGGGCGTCATCACCGGGCTGGTGACCGCGGTCTACTCCACGCGCATGATCTGCCTCACCTTCTTCGGGGAATACCGCGGGCACGGGCGCCCGCACGAGTCCCCCTCCAGCATGGTCGGGCCCCTGGTGGTTCTGGCGATCCTCACCGTGCTCGGCGGACTCCTGGGGCTGCCCAAGCTCTGGACCCACAAGGAAGAGTTGCTCCCGGGCGAGTGGCTCGGCCCCATGTGGCCCTTCATCGAGGAGCGGCTGGCCGGGAACATGCCCGCCGACCTGCACTCCCTCGAGTCCATGGGCCTCGCCATCGGCTCGGTCGCGGCCGTGGCGGGCGTCCTGGTCGGGGTCGTGTTCTGGGGGCGGCGGCATCCGAGCGAGATCGCCTGGGAGAGTCGCCAGACCGGCGCCCTGGCGCGCGCGCGGGCCGTGCTGGCAAACGCCTGGTATTACGACCTGGTCGTCAACAAGTGGGGGTTCCAACCGGCGACGAAGTTCCTGGCTGGACTCCTGTGGCGCAACGTGGATGACGCCGCCATCGACCGCGGGCTCGTGGATGGAACGGGGCGGGTTGCGGTTCAGCTCTCGCTCTTCGTGCGCTCCTTCCAGAACGGCCAGGTGGCCCGCTACGCGGGCTACTTCGTCCTCGGCGTCCTCCTCCTGACGACGTCGGTCGCCATCTTCTCCGTCCCGAGCGTGCTGCACACCGTGCAGCGGCTCCTAGGTAGCTGAGGGGGACCCCCCGTGGAGCACCAACTCCTGCTGGTCACCCTGTTCCTCCCCCTGGTCGGGGCTCTGTTCATGGCCCTGTTCCTGCCCCAGGAGGACGAGGGCGCCGCGCGCGGCGCGGCCCTGGGCATCAGCCTTCTCACCTTTGCGATCAGCGTGCCCCTGTTCTTCCTCTTCGACGCGCAGCGGCCGGGCTACCAGTTCGAACTGGCCTGGAGCCCGGGGGGGCTAGGACCCTTCGCGCTCGATTCCTTCGGCGCCTCCTTCAAGCTCGGCGTGGACGGCATCAGCCTGCTCCTGATCCTCCTCACCACCTTCCTCGTGCCGGTTTCCTTGCTCGCGTCGTGGCGGGGGATCGCCAAGCACGTGAAGAGCTTCCACGTGGCGGTACTCCTGTTGGAGTTCGCCATGGTGGGGGTCTTCGCCGCGCGGGACCTGCTCCTCTTCTTCCTCTTCTGGGAGATCATGCTCGTCCCCATGTTCCTCCTCATCGGGGTGTGGGGCTCCGAGGGGAGGATCCGGGCGGCGATCAAGTTCTTCATCTACACGGCGGTGGGGAGCCTGCTCATGTTGGCGGCCCTGGCCTACGTCTACGTGGCGGCCGGGCGCACCTTCGACCTCGACGTGATCGAGCCCTTGTTCGCCGAGATGCGGGCCGATGGCCTCCTCGGCGCCCGGGCGCAGTTTTGGCTCTGCTTGGCCTTCGCGATCGCCTTCGCCATCAAGGTGCCCGTGTTCCCGGTCCACACCTGGCTCCCGCACGCGCACGTGCAGGCGCCGACCGCAGGCTCGGTCATTCTGGCCGCCGTGCTCCTCAAGATGGGCGGCTACGGCTTCTTGCGCTTCTGCCTGCCCCTCTTCCCCGACGGGGTGGCGGCACTGGCCGGCCCGCTCTGCGTCCTAGGAGCCATCGGCGTCGTCTACGGCGCCTTGATGGCCATCGCCCAGAGCGACCTCAAGAGCCTCATCGCCTACTCGTCCATCAGCCACCTGGGGCTGGTCGTGGTGGGCATCTTCGCCGGCGTCGGCGGCGCGGTGGCCGCCGGCCACGCGCGCGCCGTGACCGGCAGCGTGTTCCAGATGATCGCCCACGGCCTCTCCACCGGGGCGCTCTTCTTCTTGGTCGGCGCCATTTACGACCGGCGGCACACCAAGAAGATCGCCGACCTCGGGGGCCTTGCGAAGCCGGCGCCCCGCATGGCGACGTGCTTCGTCGTCGCTTCCTTGGCCTCCATCGCCCTCCCGGGAACGGCGGGCTTCGTGGGAGAGATCCTCATTCTGATGGGCGTCTACGAGAACAGCGTGGCCTTTGCCGCGCTCGGCGCCACCGGCATGGTGCTCGGTGCCGTCTACATGCTCTGGGCGGTGCAGCGCGTTTTCTTCGGCCCCGCCCGGGGCGAGAACGCTCGCATGGAGGACTTGGGCGGCGTCGAACTGGCCGGGCTCCTTCCCCTCCTCCTCGCCGCCGTCTACCTCGGCCTCCGCCCCGGCCCCTTCCTCGCCCTCCTGGAGCCGGCCGTCAACGCACTCGTTCAGGGGAGCTAGACCGTGGACCCCCTCGCCAACCTGCCCTTCGCCAAGGGCGACGTCGCCCTCCTCGCTCCGATCGCGATCCCCGCGCTGTTCGGCTTGGTCGCGCTCCTGCTCGACCTGGCGCTCGACCCGCGCGGCTCGAAGACGCCCCTGGCCTTGGTCAACGCACTGGGTTGTGCCCTGGCGGGCTTCGCGGCCGTGGTCCTCTGGAAGGGCGACACGGGGACGGTCGGGCTCGGCGGCGCCATGGTCGCCTCGGGACTCTCCACGGGCCTCGCCTTGGCCATTCTGCTGGGGACGACGCTCATGGGCTTCGCGACGGCGCACCACGGAACCGGCGCAGGGCCCGTGCGCACGACCCTGGCCCACGGCGAGCTCTACGGACTGATGCTCTTCGGCACCTCGGGCATGTTGGCGCTGGTGGTGGCCAACGACTTGGTGACCTTCTTCGTGGCCATCGAGACCCTCTCCATCTCCGTCTACGCGCTCACGGGCGCCGATCGGCGCCTCGCCCGCTCGGCGGAGGGGGCGATGAAGTACTTCGTCCTGGGCGCCTTCTCCTCGGGCTTCCTCCTCTACGGAATGTCCCTGCTCTACGGCGCCGGCCACACGCTGCGTCTCGACCAGCTCGCCCTCTCCACCCTGGACCCCTCGCTGCGGCCAATGGCGACCACGGGGACGGTCCTTCTCCTCGTTGGACTGTTGTTCAAGGTGGGCGCGGTGCCCTTCCACGCGTGGGTGCCCGACGCCTACGAGGGGGCGCCGGGGGTGGTCACCGGCTACATGTCGGTGGGCGTCAAAGTCGCAGCCTTTGGTGGGGCCCTGCTCGTCCTCGAGGCCGTCGGGCGCAGCGGTGCCTTGAGCACGGCAGGGATCTGGGGCTTGTGGGCGGTGGCCGCGATCACGATCATCGCGGGCAACGCCGGCGCCCTTACGCAGCGCAATCCTCGCCGGTTGCTCGCCTACTCGGGCATCGCCCACACCGGCTATCTGCTCGTCGGCGTGGTGGCGATGCTGCGCTGCTTCGACGAGTACCACCCCGCCGCCGACAGCGGCGACTTGCTCCTCGCCAGCAAGGACGCCGTAGCGGGTGTGGGCTACTACCTGCTCGGCTACGCGGCGGCCAACGCGGGCGCCTTCGCGGTGCTCTGCCATCTGGAGCGGGGCGGAGAGGAGGTCGAACGGGTGTCCGACTTGGCGGGGTTGGCGCGCACCTCTCCGGGGGCCGCCGTGGCCATGACGGTGTCGCTGGTTTCGCTCGCGGGCATTCCCGGCACGGCGGGCTTCCTCGGCAAGCTGTGGGTGTTCCGCGCCGGCGTGGGCACCGGCGATGTGGGCTTGGTCGTGCTCGCGCTCCTGGCCAGTGCCGTTTCGCTCTACTACTACCTCTACGTGGTGGTCGTGATGTTCATGCACGAGCCCTTGCCAGGTTCCGCCGCCGCGGTGGCGGCCGAACCGCGTCGCTGGGCGTCTCGCCTCGCCATGGGCGCGGCGGCGACGGCGACGGTCGTGCTCGGGGTGTGGCCGAACATCACCCGCTTGCTCGGTGTCGACCTCCTCGAACTGATGAGCGACGGGGCCGAGGCCCTTCTCTGAGGATCCACTCCTCTGCGGCGTTCCGCGTCGCGCTCGGCGAGGCCTGCGGGCGCCGGGGAGGAGGGTGATGCACCGGATCGACGCCCTGGACACGGTGCTCCTCGCCGTCGCGGCGGGGACCCTGGCGCTGCTGCTCTCCCGTCGACTCCGCGTCAACGGGCTCTGGCGGGCGACGGTGACTCCGCTGGCGTCCATCATCGGCAGCGGGTTCCTCGTGGTGGTTCCCTTGCTCGGGCACACCGTGGGCGGCTTCGCCTTCTTCGCCATGGCGCTGGTGGTTGCGCTGGCCTACGCCATCGGCGCAGCGGTGCGCTTCAACATTCGCCACGTCGAGCCCCTGCTCGCCGTGAAGGGAGAGGCGCCGCGCCTGCTGGTCCGGGTGGAGGCCGCCGGCGACTTGGCCCTGGCGTTGGCCTATTTCGTGTCGGTCACCTTCTACCTGCGCTTGCTCAGCGCCTTCGTCCTCCGCGGCCTCGCCTTCGACGAGCACTCGCTCCTTGCGGAGGTGTTGACCACGGGCTTGCTTCTGTTCATCGGCACGACCGGAGCGGTGCGTGGGCTGGCCGCGCTCGAGCGACTGGAAGTCCTCTCGGTGTCCGTCAAGCTGGCCATCATCGGCAGCCTCCTGGTGGGCTGGACGGTCCACGACGTCCGGATCCTGGGGACGTTTCGTCAGGCCATTCCCCCTGGCGAGTGGGAGGGCGTCGAGACCCTGCGCTTGCTCGCCGGGGTCCTGCTGGTGGTTCAGGGCTTCGAAACGTCTCGCTACCTGGGAGAAGAGTACGAGCCTTCCGTCCGGGTGCGCACCATGCGCTGGGCGCAGCTTCTCGCGGGAGCCATTTACCTCACGTTCGTCGGCCTCTGCCTTCCCAGCTTGAAGGAGCTTCCCCCGCGAGTGGACGAAACCGCGATCATCGACCTGGCCGGAGAGGTCGCAGGGGTGCTGCCCTTGCTCTTGGTTCTGGCGGCCACGATGAGCCAGTTCAGCGCCGCGGTCGCCGACACGGTCGGCGCGGCGGGCTTGCTCTCCGAGGGAGCGCTCGGCCGGCTGCGTTTGCCGACCCGCAAGGGCTACCTGCTGGTGTCCTTGGTGGGCGTCGTGCTGGTGTGGACCGCGAACGTCTTCGAGATCGTCGCCCTGGCTTCGCGGGCTTTCGCCCTCTACTACGCCCTGCAGTGCCTTTCCGGGTTGCTGGCCACCGGGCCGCGTCTGCAGGGAGCGCGTCTCTGGCTGGTTCGGGCGGGACTCCTCACTCTGGGGCTCGTGCTCTGCGGCGTGGTCGTCTTCGCCATCCCCGCGGGGTAGCCTCGGCGCCGCGCTTCGGCCGCGCCGGTTGCCGGCGGCGCGGTCCCTTCCGTCCGCGACCAGGGAACCGAGGAGCGCCGTCCCGGGGTTGGGGACCGCTGCGCCCGCTCCAAGCGCGCGCGGCCTCGCGGTCGAGGCGGGGGCGCGAAGCGCGCGCCGCTCAGTAGGTTCGGATCTGCCCGTTGACGTGGTCGACTTTGACGTTGTCGCCGGCGACGCGGACGGTGGTTTGGGCGCCTTCGATGGTGATGGTGAAGTCGCCGTCGACGAAGGTCTCGAAGGCGTAGAAGCCGGCGGACGAGGTCTGGGTCTGGAGGGTGAAGCCGGAGGAGTGGGTCAGGGTCACGGTGACGCCGCCGCGGCCTTCGCCGCCGGAGTTCCCGCGGTAGGGAGGGAAGGCTTCGCAGATGCCGTCGCCGTCGTCGTTGTAGACGACGCCGCTGATGAGCGCGCGGTCGCGCTTGGTGCGGGCGATTTCCTGGGTCACCCAGTGGTTGGGCGAGAACGCGAGGGGGGTGCCGGCGACGCCGACGTTGGTCTGGGTGGGCGGCGTGGGGTTGGCGGTCTCCCCGAAGCGCACGCCCATGCCGATCTCGCGGGCGTCGCGGCTGGCCGCGGACTTGCCGAGGAGGCTGTCGCGGTGCTTGGGCGGGTTGGTGCCCGCGTCCACGATGAAGGCGTCGTGGACCGCCTGGGGGGAGGAGAACTGGTTGCCCGAGCCGACGCCTATGTTCTCGGTGCGGTTGCTGGCGCGGTCGGTGCCGTAGGAGGCGTGCAGGTCGAAGGTGCTGTCGAGGATCCGCCCGGTGGGGCCGACGCCGGCGAGGTCCCAGTGGCCGTAGAAGTTCTGGCCGATCATGTCGCCGGTGTGCTTCGCCGCGGCCGCGGCGAGGAAGCCGTTGTGGCTGAGGGGGGGACGGGGCGCGTAGCCGGCCCCGGGGCTGAGGTCCACGCCGAGGCGGCGCCCTTCGGCGGCCGGGTCGCGCCGGGCTCGGTTGGCGAGCTCGAGGAGTTCCACGGCCCAGGGGGTCGGGTCGCCGAAGTCGGCCACGCGGGCGGGGACGCCCCCTCCGGGCGCGTTGGGGTCGAAGGTGAAGGCGTTGTTGAGGGTGGCGAAGGCGCCGTTCTGCAGGACCACGCGCACGTCCACCACACCCGCAGCGTGGGCCGGCGTTTCGCACGTCAGCTCGGTGTCGGAGAGGACGCGCACGCCGTTGGCTTCGTTGGCGCTTCCGGGGACCTCGCTGCTGGGATCGAAGAAGTGGACCGAGGCAATGAGCGCTCCTTGGAATCCCGTTCCTTCGAGGGTCACCGAGGTGCCGCCTTGCGGGGAGCCTTGGGCCGGGGCGAGCCGGGAGAGGCGGATGCTTCCGGCGGTGCCGCCGCCCGGACCGGTGGGCCCGGTGACCCCGCTGGCCGCGGTGCCGTCGACGTCGTCGTGGCGGCTGCCCGTGTCGCAACCCAGGCAGAGCACCAGGATGGCCAGGGTGCCGGCGGAAGCGAAGCGGTGGGTGCGGCGCATGGAGTTCCTCCCTCCCTCTCAACCCCGCCGGCCTCCGCGCAAGCAGCGGACCGCCTTTCCCCAGGCCCCGTGCCCAGGACGGAACCCGCGCGGAGGTAGTGGCTTGCGTCTTTCACCGCACGGGCGTCGCCTTGGCTCGGTCACAGGAGGGTACGAACCGCGTTTCACTCTTTTCAGGCGATACGTGAAAAGATTGCCCCTCCACGAAACGGGCGCCCGCCATACAAGGGGTTGCGGAAGGCCCGGCTTCGTTTTGCTCAGGCCTGGGCGCTGTCGCTCGGGCCTGCGGGCTCCGCAGCGCTCCTCCTTCGCACGCGCCTCAGCGGGGCGGCGCGCGAAGGATCGCGCGCACGCGCTTGGCGTCGGAGAGGAGCGCGTCGAGGCGGCGGAGGGAGGCTTCGTCGAGGTGCTTGCGGGCCTCAGCGATGATGGCGCGCCGGCGGACCGCGGCGGGCGCGCCGAGCGGCCAGTGGGTGGGCGCCGGCCCGCTCCCGTCGGCGGGGCGGACGGCTTCGAAGCAAGAGGCCACCAGGAGCGGGCGCAGGCGACGCACGGCCGGTCCGTGCTCGGCTTCGAGTCGTCGGAGGAGGCGGTCGGCGAAGGCCTCGGCCTCCTGCCAGGAGAGCTTCCAGGCAGCGTCCCGGGGAAGCCAGTCGGTGCCCTCGCGTTCCCTCCAGGCCGCACCGGTCGCAGCGGTGGACTCGGCGACGGGGCGCAGGCCTCGCTCTCCAAGGACCCGCGCGCACGCGTCGAGGGGATCCTCGCGCGTGGCCCCCGGCCTCCCTGCGAGCAGGAGCCTCGTCCCGTCGCGGGAGATGTAGGCTCGCGCTACGCGGTCGTCGGCTTCGAGTCGCGCCAGCACGGGCGCGGCGGCCTGGCCTCAGCCGAGGCCCGGCACCGGGCCTCAGGTGAGGCCGGTCCAGCGGACGAGCACGCGCGGGGCGGGCGGGCGTGCGGCCGGCGGGGCGACGACGGCCGGGGGGGCGCGCGGGGCTCCGGCGCCCGCGTCCCCGCCCGCGCAGCCGGCCACGACGGGCGCGAGCAGGACCGCTCCCCAAGGGCAGCAAGAGCGCACGAGGACCTCCTCGCGCTCGAGTGTAGCAGGGCCGCCGACCGCCGCCCCGTGCGGAGGGGGGAGCGCGTTGCCGCACGGGGAACCGGGGCGTCGCTTCGGGGATCGCCGCGCTCCGAGGAGGGATCTCGCGCTCCGAGGAGGGATCTCGCGCAGGAGGTGCGCCTTCGCGCGTGGAGAGGACCCCGCCGGCGAGTTCGGCACCACGCCGCCAGCTTGGCCGCGTTCCCCCGGAGGGCGTCGACGGCCGTTGCGCAGTGGCGCCGAGCCGTGCGCTGCCCCTGCGGCGGAGGCGACGGAGGCGGCGGCCGGTCCTCTGGAGCTTGAGCGGGACCGGCGAGGGGGTATCGTGCGTGCAGGACCCGTGACGTCTTCCATTGCGCAATGCCCTCCCGAGGCCGAGGGGCCGGACCTGCGGCCCGTCGAGGGCCCAGACGCCGACCGCGAGCTGGCGCAGCTTGCGAAGGCGGTGGGCCACCCGGCGCGGGTCGCGATCCTGCGCCTGCTGGCGCGCAAGAACGCCTGCGTGTGCGGAGAGATCGTCGACGAATTGCCCCTCGCGCAGTCCACCGTCTCGCAGCACCTCAAGGTGCTGCGCGAGGCGGGCCTCATCCGGGGCACGGTGGACGGCCCGAGGGTGTGCTACTGCCTCGCCCCCCGCGCCCTGCGCCGCTTGAAGGCGCTTGTGGGCAGCCTGTGAGGGACTCCGGGGGGTCGGTCCTTCCTGGACGCGCGCTCACCGGCTGCGCGGCGGAGGGGTGGCGGTGAGCGGGCCGTTGCGGCTGCTCTTCCTCTGCACGGGCAATTCCTGTCGCTCGCAGATGGCCGAGGGGTGGGCGCGGCACCTGTGGCCGGGGCGCTACGAGGTCCATTCGGCGGGGATCGAGGCGCACGGGCTCAACTCCCTCGCCGTGCGGGCGATGCGCGAGGCGGGGGTGGACATCAGCGGCCAGCGCTCCAAGACCCTCGCGGACCTCGGAGACCTCTCCTTCGATGCCGTCGTGACCGTCTGCGGCCACGCCGACGAACGCTGCCCGGTCTTCCCGGGCGCCGTCCGGCGCTTGCACGTGGGATTCGACGACCCGCCGCGGCTCGCCGCCGGCCACGCCGACCCCGAGAAGGCCCTCGAGCCCTACCGGCGCGTCCGCGACGAGATCCGCGCCTTCGTGGAGGACTTGCCCCGGCGGCTCGAGACCGCGGGCTGACGCGGATCCGGCGCGCAGGCGCGCGGCGTCCGCGCAGTGGCAGGGGAGCGAGGCCCGGACGCACCGGTCGCCGTGCAGGCAGGCGCTGTGGTGGTCGCGGATGTCCACACGGGGGCCGGGGCACGCCGCGGGCCAGGCCAAGGCCGCGTCCTCGCGCAGTTCACCAGCGGTGGTAGGCGGGGTGCCCTTCCTTGACGGCTACGAAGAGGCCTTCGCAGGTCGCCGTCACCTTGCCGCCCGACTCGAGCCGCGCCCGGACGGTGGCGCGGTCGTCGCTGGAGTCCACGACGCGGGCCACGAGGCGAACGGGCGCGTTGCTGGGGGTGGGGCGCTTGAGCTCGATGGCGTAACGGGCCGTGACCGTGCAGGGAGGCGTGTCCGCGCCCTGTCGCTTCATGAGGTGCAGGGCGGCGGCCCAGTTGCTGTGGCAGTCGAGGAGGGCGCCGACGATCCCGCCGTTGAGGACCCCGGGAAAGGCCTCGTGGTGGGCCTGGGGGGTCCACTCCGCAACGAGTTCGTCGCCTTCTTCGAAGCTGCGAATGCGCAGCCCCTTGGGGTTGGCGGGCCCGCAGCCGAAGCAGGCCAGGTTGGGCGCGTAGCGCTCTTGGACGGAGAGCCGCTCAGTCATGGAAGTCCGCCTCGTCGACCACGCGGAAGAAGAGCCGCGCTTCGCCGACTCGAATCTCGGTGTCGATTTGCAGAGGGTAGATCACCCCCGGCTCCATGCGCAGGTCGCCAAGCCAGGTTTCGGGCCCTTTCTTCGGCTGAGCGATCAGGAACTTGCCCTGGGAGAACATGATTCGGCAGTGCCCTTCCTCCACTCCCGGGAGGCGGAGGCGGATGGGCGCGGCCCCCTCGCTGCCGATGCGCAGCATGCGGACCAGGAACACGTAGGTGTGGTTCGACTTCTTCCGGTCGAGGCGGGCGCACTCGGCGGGGTGCCCGCCTTTCATCCCGAGGCGCGGCGGACCCGAATCGCGAGCGATGCTGGTGGGCGAACGGTAGATCCGACCGTCGAGAATCATGCCGTCTTCGTCTTCGCCGATGAGGAGCTTGAAGCGACGCTTGAGCGCTACCGCTTCGCCGACCTCCAACTCTTCGTCGTTGTAGAACATCGGTTCCTCGCCGTCGCGGCGGACCTCGATCCCGTCGCGGGTGAGGGCGAAGGCGCCTTGCTTGTCCGAAACGACGGTCAACTCCTCGGGGTTGGGATCGAGCACCAGCTCGTTGACCATTCGCGAGGGCTCGGTCGGGTCGTGGCCGCGGCTGCCGAAGCGCACCTCGCGCCGAGTGAAGACGAAGATCTTGCGAAGGAGCTTCCCGCTCGGCCCGCGCAGCTCGAAGAGGGTGCGCTTGTGCCGCGAGGGCTTCATGGCCCGGGCAGCGGGGACGGCCTTCTGCTTCGCCTCGCCGCGCCCCACCTTGAGCGGAGGCCCGTCCTTGGCCAAGCGGAAGACGATCCCCGGCTGGAGGACGGCCGCCTCGACGGGCTCCCCGTCGATCCATACTCCTTCGCCCGGTGAGAGGTCCTCGATGACCACCTGGCCGAAGCGCGTCAGGACGCGCGCGTGGACGTCGGCCACCGCGTCGTCGACCACCTGCACGTCGCAGGTGTGCGCGGCGCCGATGGTGACCTCTTCGTTCCAGTAGGGGTACGGCCCGCCCGGCTGGTCGTCGTCGCGGGCGAAGTGGATCGCCTCGGCGACGATCCCGTCCATTTCGCCCGTCTCCTCGATCACGTAGGTGGCGCCGCCGAACTCGACGAGCTGGCCCATGTCGAGCTTGAAGCCGCCGGCGACCTCGTGTCCGTCCACGCGGGCCGGCTCGTCGCCTACGACCAGGCGCGCGCCCGGCGCCTCCACGTCGCCGGTGACGTAGACCGCCGTGCGCGTCGGGTCGGGCCCTTCTTCCGGCCAGTCTTGGAGCTGCACCACCTCGCCGGCGCCGGGTCCGAGGACGCAGCCCAGCGCCGGACGGAGGGCCGCGAACTTCGCACGGCGCTCGGCCTCTTCGCGGGCCTTGCGCTCGGCCTCTTCGCGGGCCTGGCGCTCGGCCTCTTCGCGGGCTTTGCGCTCGGCCTCTTCGCGGGCTTTGCGCTCGGCCTCTTCGCGGGCCCGGCGCTCGGCCTCCTCGCGGGCCCGGCGCTCGGCCTCTTCGCGGGCCCGGCGCTCGGCCTCTTCGCGGGCCTTGCGCTCGGCCTCCTCGCGGGCCCGGCGCTCGGCTTCTCGCTGGGCCTCGATGGCTGCCTGGAGGTCGTCCCAGTCCTCGTTGTCCGGATCGAGGCGGACGGCGTCCAGTCGCCGTTCGCCGAGCAGGTCCCAGGCGGGCGTCGCGCCCGAGGCCCCCGGCGGCTCGTGCAGGGTGGCGGCGCCGCGGCGCCCGTATTCGCTGAGGACGAAGCCGAAGCCGCTGTCGGTCGCGCCGTCGTCGTCGTGTTCCAGGGGCCGGTCGCAGGAGCGGCAGCGCCCCGAGTCGGGCAGGTAGCGCGCCAGGCAGAGGCGGTTGCAGTGGCCGCACACGACCACCACGCGGCCCAGCGCGTCCGGGCACTTGACCTTGAGCAGCTCGGCGAAGCCGTCGCGCCCGCCCCGGTCGAGGGCCTCGAGCTCGTCGTCGAGCAGGCGAGCGAGCCCGTCGGCGGCGTCGCCCTCGGGGGTCCCGGGCCAGCCCAACTCCTGGGCCAGCAGCGCCACTCGCTCCCGTTCGGCGGTTCGCATGCCCTAGAAGTAGTCCCCCACCCGAACGGTGGCCGGGCGAATGGTCACGCCGTCCTGCGAGTAGCAGGGGATGACCACCGACCACACCTTCTTGTTCACCCGCTTGGGCTTGATCCCCGAGGTCTCCTTCTTGAAGCGCCCCACCAGGGCTTGGGTGTCGGCGCCGGCCACCACGTCGGTGTCGATGGCGATCCGGTAGTGCTTGCTCAGGTAGGGGCCGTTGCTGCGGAAGACCACGTCCTTGAAGACGAGCTCACCGAAGGCGCCGCGGTAGGTCTGGTCCTCGATGAGCGCCAGGGAATCTTCGGCGCGGTGAACCTGGTCGATGATGAAGCGGATCAAGTCGCGCCGCTGGGTGTCGGGCGGGAGGATCTTCTGGTCCTTCTTCTGGGCGCGGAACATCTTCTGGCGCACGTCGGTGATGCGCTTGATGGTGCGCGGAATGATCGTCTTCTCGGTCTTGCCCAGGAGCGG
>RFHU01000176.1 GCA_003695705.1 Planctomycetota bacterium | reverse complement strand
GCCAAGAAGCACAAGAAGGCCAAGAAGCACAAGAAGGCCAAGAAGCACAAGAAGGCCAAGAAGCACAAGAAGGCCAGGAGGGCGCGCGGAGAGCTCTTCTAGGAGCGCAAGCGGCCGACGCCGCCGAGACCCTTCGTTCGCGACGCCGGGGAGGGTTCAAGGCGAGGAGAGGCGCGGTCTCAGGAGGTCGGTCGTGGCCTCAGGAGGCCGCGCCTTCTTCGTGCGTGCCCTTCGAGGAGAGGGCTGCGAGGTCGGCGAAGAAGCGCGGGTAGCTGACGCGCACCCACTCCGCGCCGCGCAGGGCGGACGGGCGAGGGGCCAGAGCCGCAGCCACGGTCGCGCACATCGCGATGCGGTGGTCGCCGCTCGCGTCGTATTCCGCGGCGAGAAATTCCCTCCCCCCCTGGACCGAAAGGCCATCCGGGTGCACTTCGTGCTCGACCCCGGCGGCGGCGAGGAGCCGGCTCGCGGCGGCGATGCGGTCGCTCTCCTTGTGGCGGAGCTCCGCGGCGCCGCGGATGACGGTGGTCCCTCGCGCGGCCCCCGCCACGACGGCCAGCAAGGGGAGCTCGTCGATGGCCGACACGACCTCTTCGCCGTCCACCGAGACGGCCTCCAGGGAGCTGCTGCGGGCGCGCAGGGTCCCCACGGGCTCGGGCTCCTCCGCTTCGAGGGTCCACTCGACGGCTCCGCCCATGCGGCGGAGCAGCCGATAGAAGCCGAGGCGGGTGGGGTTGAGGGAAAGGCCTTCGACCACGAGTTCGCTTTCGGGGAGCAGGCAAGCCAGCGCGACCGCGTAGGCCGCCGACGAGGGGTCGCCGGGAACGGTGAGGTCGAAGGGATCGAGGCGCGGGCAGCCGCCGACGACGCGCCAACCGAGCCCGTCGGCCTCGGCGACGAGGGGCGCTCCCATGGCCCGCAAGAGCCGCTCGGTGTGGTCGCGACTCCGCCGTGCCTCGTGCACGGTGGTGGTGCCTTCGGCCTGGAGGCCGGCCAGCAAGAGAGCGCTCTTGACCTGGGCGCTGGGGACCTCGGTGCGGAGGGCAGAGCCGACCAGCGGCCTTCCATCGACGCGGAGAGGCAGGGTCTCGCCGCCTGCGAAGACCGCGCCCAGGCGCTGGAGGGGTCGCAGGACCCGTCCCATGGGCCGCCGCGAGAGGGAGGCGTCGCCCGAAAGGCAGGCTGCGCCCGGCCGACCGGCGAGGAGCCCGAGGAGCAAGCGGGCGGTGGTTCCCGAGTTGCCGCAGTCCAGCTGCAGGGGCGACGCGGTCGGCGACCGCGCGAGGCCCTCCCAGCCCGGACCTTCGAGGACGAGTTCCCCGGAGTTCCCCTCGCAGCGCAGGCCCAGGGCCAGGGCCGCGGCCCGGGTCCGGCCGACGTCGTCGCCGAAGGCGAGGCCCCGGACCCGGCTCCGCCCCCGGGCGAGGAGGGCAAGAAGCAGGACCCGGTGGCCGATCGACTTGTCGCCGGGAACGCGCAAGCGTCCGCGCAGGGAAGAGAAAGGAGAGAGCCTTCGGGCGCTGGGGGCCGGCACGCCTCGATTCTACGCGGGCGAAGGCGCAGCAATTCCTGACGAGCTTTCCACGGACCGACGCCCGGGGAGGCGAACGCTCCGCCGCGACGCTTTCCCCAAGAATCCTTCCTCCTTCGGTCGTCCCTAGCCCTTGCGCCCTGCGGGTTGGTCGCCCCCACCCAAAGGTTTTCCACAAGTTGTTCCCCTTCGGCGTCGGGCCGGCGGCGATGACGGACAAGGGCGTCGTAACCCCCCCTTAGATACGCTACTTAAGCCGCGCTGACGCATGGAAAGGCTCCGCGCCTCCCCAGCCCTTCCCCAGCCTCCAACCGCGCGGACGGGAAGGCCACGCCCCAGAACCTCCGCCCAGGGGTCCGGAGCGGCCTCGGGGCAGGGGCAACGGTCGCTGGGCCTTCGCCGGGTGGTCGGGGGCCTTGCGCGGCGCAAGCGCCGACGTTCCCATGGGAGCGTGGGCTGGACGCGACGGCAGGTGTTGAAGGGGCTGGGCGGGCTCTTGGCCGCGGGGTCGGCCCTCGGCCTCGGAGCCGCGACCGTCGCGGGCGAGGCCGCCCCCTCGGGGCTGCGGCTCCTCGGCGCCACCGAGGCCCGGATCCTCCGCGCGGCTGCGGAGCGACTGCTCGCCGGGACCCCCCTCGACGAGGCCGCGCTCGCCGAAGTCCTCCGCTGGATCGACGGCTACCTCCGTCGCCAGGGCGAGCCCCTGCGCACGGAGGTGCGAGGCCTGCTCTGGGGGCTCGAGCTGAGCGCCCCTCTGTTCGGTGAGGGGTGGGCCCGCTTCTCTCGCCGCGACGCCGACTCCCGCGACGCCGTCTTGCGTGCCTGGAGCACGAGCCGCTTCGCCCTGTTCCGCCAGGGCTACGCCGGGCTCAAGGGCTTGGTGCTGATGGCCGGCTACCGGCAACCCGCCTTCCTCCGCTCGATCGGCTACGACGGACCGCCCCATGGCTGAGCCGAGGGTCCCGTGATCGTGCGCGGACGCGAGCGGCGCCGCGACCTGCGGCTCGACGTGGACGCCGCGGTGGTCGGCAGCGGCGCCGGCGGCGCGATGATGGCCCGCGAACTCTCCGCACGCGGCCTGCGCGTGGCGCTCCTCGAAATGGGCGGCCACCACCGCCCCGCGGACTTCACCGCCGTGGAGGCGGACATGCTCGAGGAGCTCTTCCAAGAGCGCGGCGCGCGAGCCACCCGCGACCTGTCGGTGCGCGTCCTGCAAGGGCGCGGGGTGGGCGGATCCACCGTCCACAACACCTGCCTGTGCAAGCGTGCGCCCGCCGAGCTCCTCGCGCGCTGGAAGCGAGAGCACGCCGTCTCCGGTGCCTCCCCGGCCGAACTCGACCCGGCCTACGCCGCCACCGAGCAGGAGCTCGGCGTGCGCGAGCTCGGCCCCGACGACCTCAACCGCAACAACGCGCTCTTTCGCCGGGGTGTCGAGGCTCTCGGCTACCGGGGAGGCTTCCTGCACCACAACCGCGCGGGCTGCCGCGGCGCGGGCTACTGCGAGCTCGGCTGCCCCTTCGACGCCAAGCAAAACGCCCTCAAGGTGCTCGTCCCCGCGGCCCTCGAACACGGCGCCTGGGTGGTCTCCGACGCCCGGGTCGAGCGGGTCGAGACGCGCAGGGGACGCGCCCGCGGCGTCTCGGGATCGTTGCTCGATGCGCTCGGCCGTCCCCACGCGCGCTTCGAGGTGGACGCGCGCGTCGTGTGCCTCGCGGCGAGCGCCGTGGGGTCGGCCGCCCTGCACGCCCGCAGCGGCCTCCCCGACCCCTCCGGCCTCGCCGGAACCACTCTTCGGCTGCATCCCGGCGGGGTCGTCGCCGGGCTCTTCGACGAAGAGGTGGTCGGTTGGCGCGGAGTCCCGCAGAGCTACGAGTGCACCGAGTTCCTCTCCTTCGCCGAAGACGCCGCCAAGCGTCGGGTATGGCTCGTGCCCGTGTTCGCGCACCCCATCGGCACGGCGGTCCAGCTCTCGGGCTTCGGTGCGGCGCACGGGGAGCTCATGCGTCGCTACCGGCACGTGGCGGCGGTCACCGCCATGGTCCACGACACCACCCGCGGTCGGGTGCGCGTCGAGGCCTCCGGGCGGATTCGCATCGACTACTGGCCAAACCACGACGACCGCGCCCAGCTCGCCCTCGGCCTCCGCGAGGGGGCGCGGATCCTCCTCGCGGCGGGCGCACGTCGGGTGCTCGTCCCCTTCGAGCCGGACCCCCTCTGGATCGACGACGCGGCCGGCCTCGCCGCCATCGACGCCGCCGCGATCCGCCGGCACCGGCTGCCGCTGACGGCAGTCCATCCCATGGGGACGCTGCCCTTGGGCGACGACCCCGCACGGGCGGTCGTCGACTCACGAGGCGAGCACCACGCGGTGGGGGGCCTGTTCGTGTGCGACGGGAGCTTGTTCCCCACCAGCTTGGGGGTGCCCCCCCAGCTGAGCATCTACTCCTTCGCCCGGCATCTCGCCCCCCACGTGGCGGCGGCCTGCTGAGGGCGGCGCGCCCGCGAGCGCTCGGAGCTTCCCTCAGCCCTCCTCGGGCTCGTCGAGGAGTTGGCGAAGGCGGCTCGCGAGTTGGCGGCGTCCTTCCTCGGGCTCGAGCAACTCCACCAACTCGCCGTAGAGGAGCGCCTGGGAAACCGCCCAGGGCAGCGACCCGGCGTGCAGCTCCACGACGAGGTCCCCGCCCGGCGTAGGCTCGATGCGCGCAGAGGTCCCACCGAAGCGGGCGCGCACGTGGTCGGCGATGTCCTTGTGAAAGCGAAGGCGGACGGGCTTCACCTCGCCTCGCTTTGGGCCTATGTCGTCGAGGGCCCGCTGCAGATCGAAGTCCTCGGGCCGCTCGAAGGAGGGGCCCTCGGCGAGCGGAGCGATGTCGGCGATGCGGTCGATGCGGAAGGAACGCAGTGCCCCCGCGCGCTCGCAGTAGGCAACGAGGTATTGGTTCCCGAAACGATCGCCGCGCCCGTAGGGGCGGATGGTGCGCTTCCCCACGCGCTCGCTGGACGGCGAGTAGTAGTCGATCTCCACCCGGCGGCGGTCGCGTACCGCGTCGTCGATGATCCGCAGGCGCTCCTCGATGGGCTGGAATTTCGGGGCGTCGATGCGCCCTTCGAGGCTGGAGAGGTTCTCGCCACCGATGAGCTTGTCGAGGGAGTCGAGGAGCTCGACGTGGGCCTCGAAGAGTTCGCCTTCGTCGGGGACCGGGAGGCGAGTCAGCGCCAGGCGCAACGCGAGCGCTTCTTGCAGCGTGAGCGAGGCCGGGCGGGCGAAGTGGTCGGCGTAGTCGACGGTGACGCGATCGCCGTCGATGAACACGGAGATGTAGTCGTTGGGGAGGTAGGGGGGGACGCCGCAGAGCATGATCGCGTCGAGGTCCCCTTGCAGTTCCCGCTTGCTCACGCCCAGCCGTTTCTGGAGTTCCTCCAGCGAGACGCCGCCTCGGCGACGAATCAGGGGAATGATGGAGAGCAGGCGTCGCAGGCGCGGGACGGGATTGCTCACGAAGCGTCCTCGTAGCGGCTCAAGACCTCGCGGGCCAGCTCCCGCAGCCCTTCGCGAAGTTCCGGCGGCTCGAAGACCCGCACCCGAGGCGCGTAGCGGAGCAGGAAGCGAAGGAAGGGGCGCCGCTGCTGGACACGGAATTCGAGCACCTCGAGGCCGTCTCGCACCTCGAGGGCTTGCGCGGAGCTCACCAAGGAGCGCACCTCGCTGGCGACGGCCGGAGGGAAGCCGACCTCGGCGCGCATCGGGCGAGCCTCGTCGCCCCCCGAGAAGGCCTCGCCGAGCTCTTCGTATTCCCACTGCGCCCGGCCGAGGTATTCCCGAACCCGGAAGCCTTCCGGCGGCTCGAAGTCGGAATCATCTCCCGGTTGGGTGAAGACCGCCCGGTCGCGTATGCGCCCAACCTTGAACACGCGAACGACCTCCTTGTCGCAGTCCCGGCCGACCACGTACCAGGCGCTGGCATTCCAGGAGAGGTCCCAGGAGAAGCCCAGCCCGTAGGGCTCCACCGTGCGCACGGCCTCGCTGCCGCTGCTGAGGCTGTAGTAGCGAAAGCGAACGCGCTTGTGCCGCAGGACCGCCTCGGAGAGGGTTTGCAGGTTGGCGTGGACTTCGGGAGGGCGCCCCTCGCCCGGCGAAGGGGAGAGGGCCTCGCGGGGACGCTCGGGCGCCTGCTGCGCCGCGGCGGCGTCGACGTCGACCAGGTAGCCGACCTTGACGAGGGCCGACCGCAGGTCGTCGGAGAGGGTGCCTCCGTCGGAGTGCACCCAGGCGAAGAGGGCGTTGAGGATCTGCCCCGAACTGGGCGGGAGGGAGAATTCCCGCAGGAAGTAGTCCTTGCGCGGGATGTAGTAGCCCTCCTGCCCAAAGGCCGTGGCCGGTGTGTGCTCGATGGGAATGCCAATCTTGCGAAGCACCGCCTTGTCGCGCTCGAAGCGGCGCATCAGGGACTCGCGGCTGGCGGCGTCGTCGTAGCCGGTCACCTTGCCGAGGATTTCGGTTACCGGCAGGGGCTGGTCGGCGCGGAGGAGGAGCGCGATCAGGTTGAGGATCCGCTCGCTCTTGGGGACGCGTTTGGGGGGTTTGCGCCCATCCTGGTATTGCGCGTGGGACCGGTCGGACATAGCGGCACAGTCTACCCGCGTCCGGGGTGGCTTCCAGCGGATCTTCCGGGCGAGACGGGGGCGCAGCCCCTTCAGGCAAGCCACCCGCGGCGCCGAAGGGGAGGGTGCAGCCAGCCTGGGAGGACGCCATGGAGCCGACGTCGGAGACCCTGCGAACCGAGCAAGAAACGCCCGGATTCTGGAGCCGGGTCTTCGGCGGCAAGTCCACGGAAAAGGCCGGCGCAGGGTCCGCCGCGGAGAAGGCGACCGCGGAGGAGGGCAAGCAAGCGGCGCCGCCGACCCGACCCCGGAACGCGCCCCGGCGGCGCAGCAAGACCATTTTCGACCAGGCCGAAGTGGAGCAGCGACGCCGCCACAAGAAGGCCGCGCTGATGCGCCGCGACCGGCTGACCCAGGCCATCGGCGAGCGGGTGGAGCGCGCCATCGACGAGCGCCTCGAAGCGAGCGAAGCCAAGCTCGCCGGAGCGGCGGGCGCCTTCGAGGACATGAACCTGCTCCTGGGCGCCATCGGTCGCAACCTCGACGAACAGGGCAGGCGCGCGGAGCGCGTGGCCGAGGTGCTCGAAGGCCTTCCGGAACAGGCGGCCGAGGAGCAGCGGGTGCTGGGGAGCATCGCCGAACGGCTCGAACGGCAGGCG
>RFHU01000175.1 GCA_003695705.1 Planctomycetota bacterium | reverse complement strand
GTCACCACGGTGGTGGACCACCACGCCAGCGAGGGGGCGGTCGAAGGAAGCCTCGCCGCGGTGGATCGCGCCGCCGCCGCCCTCGGCGTGCGGCTCTGCACCTGCTTCGAGACGACCGACCGCGACGGCGCGGCCGTGGCGGACGCGGGCCTGGCGGAGAACCTGCGCCACGCCCAGGAGGTACGCGCGGACCCGAGGCCCCTGGGCGGGGTGGCCAGCCGCGCCGCGACCCTCGGCCTGCACGCCTCGCTCACCTTGAGCGACGAGACCCTCGCCCGCGCCCGCGCGCTCGTGGACGAGCACGGCCTGCCCGGCGTCCACGTGCACGTGGCCGAGGACCGCGCGGACCCCGAGGACGCGTTGGCACGCAGCGGGCTGCGCACCATCGAGCGGCTGGACCGGGCCGGCCTCCTCGGGCCGGGGACGTTGGCGGCCCACTGCGTATGGGTGGACGACCACGAGGTGGCCCTCCTCGCCGAGCGCAGCGTGAAGGTGATCCACAACCCCTCCTCGAACATGAACAACGGCGTCGGCCGCGCGGACGTGGCGCGGCTGCAAGCCGCCGGCGTGGTCTGCGCGCTGGGGAGCGACGGCATGAGCGGCGACGTGCTCGGCGAGCTCGCGCAGGCCTACCTCGTCCGTCGCGACACCGCCCGCGACCCTCGGGTCGGCTGGGACGAGGCGCGCGGCCTCCTGCAAGGGACCCGCGCCGTGGCCGAACTCTTCTTCCCCGGCGCCGGGCTGGGAACCCTCCGCGAAGGCGGGCCCGCCGATCTGGTCGTCCTCGACAGCCCCCCCTACACCCCGCTGGAGGGAGACAACGTCCTCGGCCACCTGCTCTACGGGGGCCTCGGCGCCCGCGTCCGGAGCGTGCTCTGCGGCGGGCGCTTCGTACTCCGCGACGGGACCTTCCCCGGCCTAGACCTCGCCGCCCTCTGTCAACGAGCGCGCGCCCGAGCACGCGCGCTCTGGGCCCGCCGCCGCTAGGAGCCCCATGCCCGTTCCGCCGTTCTCCGCCTTCGAACCCTTCCTCTCCGAAGACGAGATCCAGGCCAAGGTCGCCGAACTCGGCGCGGCCATCGCCGCCGACATGTCCGACTCGGAGAACGTCGTCGTCGTATGCGTCCTCAAGGGCGCGGTCGTGTTCATGGCGGACCTGATCCGCCACCTGCCCCAGAACGTGACCTGCGACTTCCTCCGCCTCTCCAGCTACCACGGAGGGACCCGCAGCAGCGGCACGGTGCGCTTCGACTTCGACCTAACCCAGCCCATCGAGGACAAGGACGTGCTCATCGTCGAGGACATCGTGGACACCGGCCTGACCATGAGCTTCCTCCTCGAAGCCCTCCAGGCCCGCCATCCCCGCTCGATCAAGCTCTGCACGCTCCTCCACAAGCCCTCGCGCCAGGTCAAGGAGGTGCCCCTGGCCTACGTGGGCTTCACCATTCCCGACCGCTTCGTGATCGGCTACGGCCTCGACCTCGAGGGGAAATACCGCAACATGCGCTACATCGCAGCCCTCCCCGAACAGACCGAGGAGCTGCTCGCGAAGGTGGACGAGTGATCCCGAGCCGGGCGGTCGCCTGATGGGCACCCCGACGGCGCTGCGCTGCGTCGCCTGCGGCGAGAGCCCCCCCGACCCCGCCGCCCTCTGGTGCCCGGCGTGCGGGCCGGACGGCACCCTCGACGTCCTCTACGACCTCGCGGCGGCGGGGGCTGCCCTGCGCCGCGACCTCGCCGACCCGGACGCCCCGCGCGACGTCTGGCGCTACCGTGCCCTCCTTCCCGTCCGCGACGACGGCCCCCGTCCCCGGCTCGGCCTCCCGCCCTCGCCCCTGGTCGCCGTCCCGCCCGAGCGCGCACCGGGGGGGCTGCGCTCCTTGCTCGTCAAGGACGAGGGTCGCAACCCCACCGCGTCGTTCAAGGACCGAGCCACCTGCGTGGCCGTGGCCCGCGCCCTCGAGCGGGACTCTGCGGGCCTCCTCTGCGCCTCGACCGGCAACGCAGCCTCCTCCCTCGCCGGCTACTGCGCCGCGGAGGGGCTGCGCGCGGTCATTCTGGTCCCCGCGAGCGCCCCCGCGCCCAAGCTCGCGCAGCTCCTCGTCTACGGCGCCGAGCTGGTCCCGGTCGACGGCAGCTACGACGACGCCTTCGACCTTTCCCTCGAGGCGGCGCCCCACCTCGGGCTCGACCTGCGCAGCACGGGGGTCAACCCCTACCTGGGCGAAGGCAAGAAGAGCTGCGCCCTCGAACTCTGCGAACAACTCTCCTGGCACCCCCCGGAGGTCGTGGCGGTCTCGGTGGGCGACGGCTGCATTCTGGGCGGACTCGCCAAGGGCTTCCGCGACCTGCACGGCGCAGGTCTGATCCCCCACGTCCCTCGGCTCATCGGCGTCCAGTCCGCCGGCAGCGCCGCCTGCGCCCGTGCCTGGGAGCGCGGAGACGACGCGCCCATCGCCGTCGAAGCCCAGACCGTAGCCGACAGCATCTCGGTGGACCGCCCGCGCGACGGGCGCAAGGCGCTCCGCGCGGTGCGCGAGAGCGGGGGCCGCTTCGTCGTGGTCCGCGACGAAGAGATCCTCGCCGCCCAACGAGACCTCGCCCGGGGCTGCGGCGTGTTCGCCGAGCCCGCCGGCGCGGCCTCGGTGGCCGGCCTCGTGGCCCTGGTCCGCGACGGCCTCCTCGACCCCGCGACCCCCTGCCTCGCCGTCTGCACCGGCAGCGGCCTCAAAGACCCCCAGAGCGC
>RFHU01000174.1 GCA_003695705.1 Planctomycetota bacterium | reverse complement strand
TTGCAGGCGCGGCGCCGGCGGATCGCGGGGCTGCCGGCGCCGCGCCGTCTCCGGGCACGCCCCCGGAGGACCCCGAGCGCGCGGAGCCGCCGGCCTGGGAGGCTTCCACGGCCGAGGAGACTCTTGGGGCGTCCTCTGGCCTTCGCGCTGGCTTCGCCCCCCTGCGTGCCGAGGCGCCGCCGCGACCCCGGCGCAGGCGGTGGCGGTTGGCCGCGAGGAGCGCGACTCCGCTCCTCGCGGCCGGTCTCCTGGCGGGCTGGTTCCTGGCGGCTCCCCGGCGCGAGGAGGTGCGCGGGCACCCGAGAATCCGGGCGCTCCTCGCCCGGGCACCCGCCGGGTCCCGAGTCGGTCTCCTCTTGCCGCTCCGCGACCTCGGGGCGCCCGGGCGCGGGTGGAGCCGCGACGGTGCCGAGCTTTGGGATGCTTTCCCCGCCCAGCGGCCGCGCATCCCGTTGTGGGTCCGAGGCGGCTACGCACGGCTCTACGAACGCAGCGAACGCGCCGCCCTCGAGCGATCGGGAGGCTGCGATCTTGCCGTCTACGCGGTCGCGCCCGCGGAGGCAGGAGCCCTTGCCGACGACGCCTTGCTGTTCTTGGTGGACCTCCCCAGCTACCGCCTGCGGGCCGCGACCCCCGTAAACGATCCGGCCGTGGTGGAACTCGCCGGACGCCTTGGCGTTCTCGACGGCGCCGCCACTCCGGACCCGCTGGTGGTTCTGCCTTCGCTGGACGCCGCGCGGCGCGTGAGCAACCGCAGCCTCGCTTGGTTCGACGCTTGCCTGACGGCCAACCTCGTCGAGCGGTTGCGCCGAGTCAGCCTCCGCGCGCGGGGAGGCCTGGAGCCGCGGCTGGCGGCCTTCGCCGGCGATGCCCGCCGCGCCCTTTCGGTGGGGACCACCCTGCGGTGCGTCTACGACCACGCGGCCGGGCGGCTGGTGGCGACCGTGCGCGACGCAGCCCGAGGGAAGGAACTCTACTCGTGCGAGGTTCCCCTGCGGCTCTCCGGCTACGACCCCCTGCAAGACGCCGGTGCTTTCAGCGCCGACCCGCGCGCCGTGGCGCTTGCCCGCGAGGCGGATCCTCGGCGAGCCTTGGCTCGCGGGCTGGAGCAGGCGCGGGCCCTGCTCTTCGAACAGGACCCAGGCCGCGCCTTGGAAGTCCTCGAGGCCGTGCGCGCGCGCGGGCTTCCCGTCGCGGACGATCCCGACCTCCTGCTCTTGCTTGCCCGTGCCCAGCGCGAACTCGGCCAGCGCGCCGAGGCCCGCGCGCTGCTCGCCGAGGCGCTCCGCTCGCACCCGGAGGTTGCCGCGGTCCGGGAAGCCTACGCTCGCGAGGTCCTCGACGCCGCTCGCCGTCGCTACCGGCAGGGGAAGCGCCCTTGGTACGCAGACGACGACGAGGAGCGGTTTCGCGAGGCGATCGAGCTCTTGAAGCCCACCCGGGACCTCGAGGTGAGCGAGGACTTGCGCCGGGACCTCGACGCCTGGATGCGGCGCCTGGAAGGGGAGCTGTGAGTCGAGGCCGGGGAGCCAGCCACGGGCCGTCGTGGCGTGCCTGCGAACCGGTCGCGTGGGACGAGGACGAGGTCGAGGTCTATTGCAGTTGCGGCGTAGAGATGCGCTTTCGCTGGCCCCCCGGTCGGGAGAAAGTTCACTGCTTCGGCTGCGTGGAACCCTACCCCCGGCCACCGCACTTCCTGCCCCGCAGCCCCCTTCGTTGGAGCCCTCCGCCGCCGGCTCCTCGCGCGCGGCGCCTCGCGGTGCTGCGCGAACATTGGATTCCCCTTGCGCTCGTCGCCGTGGCTGCCATCCTCCTCACCGCAGGCGCTTGCCTGCTCTGAGCAAGGCGCTGCGCAGCGGACCGCTGCGCCCGCGGTCTGGGCCGCGCGGCGCACCTAAAGTCCGCTCGCGCAAGCGACGAAAGAGAAGGGCAGAGGAGGGGCGCGTGGGATTCGACGGCGGGCGAGAGCAGGACATCTACAAGAAGGTCTACTTCATCAAGCGCCCGAAGGCCGGTGAGGAACTGACCACGCTGCTCAAGAACAAATTCAAGGCCATCGACGCCATCCGCGACCTGATCTCCTGGTTCGAGGAGGGGCGGGACTTCGTCGTGGGCCTCACCGATTGGACCCCGCCCGAGGACGAGAGCCGCGAGCGCAAGGTGTCCATCAGTCCTTGGCTGCCCAACGCCGAGAACCACCGCAACGTGGTCGACGTAATCGGGAGCATCATCTACTGGCTGGATACCGGGCGCGACTTCGACATCACCTTCACGCCCACTGCGAAGTTCGACGTCAACTTGAACTGAGGGACGCCGCGGGAGGCGTGGCGCCCCTCGTTCTCTTTCAGGCCCGCCGGCGCAGGTTGCGCTGGTCTCCGGGGAGGCCGAGGCTCACGATCTGGCGCACGGTGAGGTCGTCGAACAGGTAGGAGAGCGGCTTCTCGGGGGTGGGCGGGGAGAAGATCCAGCCGCGGGTCTCCACCCGCCGCCGGTATTCCTCGATGCGCGCTTCGTGCGCTGGCGACTTGGGGGGAGGCGTGCGCTTTCTCCGCTTGCGCCGCGGCGGCTCCGAGGCCGTCGCCTCGTCGCCCGGGTCCCCGTTCGGTAGGGGCGTCGCGTCCTCGGGGGGCTCGCGGTCCTCTGGGGCTGGCTCGGGGGTCCTCCAGGGGGTCTCGTCCACCACGCTGCTGCCTCCTCGGTCATCGGCGAGCGCGCACGCTCTCATCGACCCCAACAAGCCTCGGAAGGCAAGGTCCCCGCGATGTCACCGCAGGAGCCTGGTTCGGTAACGCCCGTGGCCGGTTGGGCCTCGAGCGCTCCGCTCGGGACGGATGCTTCCCAGGCCGAGATCGCTTCGCTCCGAGGAAGGGTTCGCGGCGGGGCGCGCCTCGGGGACCCGGCGGGGCGTACGAGGCGGTGGGGTCAGGGGCCGACGGAACTGGGCTGGAGGGGCAGCAGGTCGAAGGAACCGGTGTTCGGAGCGCTGCCCGGGTCGACGTCGCGCGGTCCCTGGTAGCTGATCTCGAGCGAGTAGTCGGAGCGCTTGTTCTGGCCGGTGCGCTCGAGGCCGACGCGAACTTGATACCAGCCGTCGCGAGGAGGGTTGCGGTAGGGGAAGTAGACGCGGCCCTTGCCGCGGGCGTGGTTGAGGCGCCGGCCTTGGGCGTCGAAGAGAGCCACGTGCGCCGTCGCGTCGGGGTCCTTCAGGGCGACGGTGACCCAGATCGGCTCGTCCTTGGCGGAGACGAAGCGGATCGGTTCGCCCCACCACTCGCCCGCCGGGCGAAGGTCGAGGTCGGCGGCGGCCTCCCAAGTCTGTTTCGTGCGTCGTGCGGGCGAGTTCGGGAGGCGGCCTTGGAAGTGGGTCGGACCGTACATCACGTACCCCGAGGGCGGCACGGAGATCCGCGCGTAGCCGTGCTCGTTGGTCCACACGTCGCCTACGCCGAGGGCGTAGTCGTGCAGACGGACGTTGGGGCCGAACTCGGTTCGTACCCACTCGGTACGCCAGGATTGGGTGTTGTCGTTGAAGCCGGCGAGCAGGTTCCCTTCGCGTTCCATGACGTAGAGGTCTTCGTCGGCCCAGCGCTCGATCATGGGCCCCTTGGCCATGAAGTGGCGGATCCAGAGCAAGTTCAGCATCCAGTCGCGCGCATTGCCCTGGTCGTCGAACAGGTCGAGCCAGTAGACGCAGGGATAGCCGGGGAAGGTCAGGATGACTGCGTAGGCGAGGTTCGCCCGTTGGTAGAGGTGCAGTCCGTTGGCCCGGCGGAAGGTGTCGTGGTTGTTGCAGAAGGTCACCGAGCGCCGCTCGTCAGGGAAACGGTAGCGGAGCCCGCGCATGTCGTAGTAGCCGCCTCCGTGCGCCATGGAGAGCAGGTTGAAGAAGAAGGTGAAGTCGAACACCGAAGAGCGCCGCCGCACGGCCCCCACCCACCAGCCCAGGGTGTTGGGGTTGCCGTCGTAGTATTCCCCCACCGCGAAGCGCTCTTGGCCCATGCCCTCCTGTACCTGCCAGAGGAGACCTTCGATGAAGTTGGGGGGCATGTGTTTGACGGCGTCGATGCGGTAGCCGTCGACGCCGGTCTGCTTGTCGAACCAGCGGATCCAGCGAAACAACTGGTCGCGAACGTAGGGAACCTCTTGGGCGATGTCCGGTTGCCCGGCGACGGCCATGTACCAGTCGCCTTGCCAGTCGCGGGGGTGGAAGTCCCAGGGGGCCATGGTGAAGCGACCCTTCGCCCCCGGTTCGCTGCCGACCAGGTTCTGGTAGGAGTAGCCACCTTGCTCGCCGCCGGCGCGGTGGTTGACCACGATGTCCGCGTAGACGTCGATCCCGTTGGCGTGGGCGACGGCGATCATTTTCAGCAGGTCGCGCTTGTACCCCCACTTGGTAGGCACCGTCCCGCGTTGGTCCTTGCTGCCGAGGTCGTAGAAGTCGTAGATGTCGTAGCCCGAGGAGTAGCCTCCGCCGGCCGCCTTGCAGGCGGGTGGGATCCAGAGGCCGGTGATCCCCCAGCGACGGAGCTTGGGCATGAGGGCGGTCAGCTTGTTCCACCACGCGATGCCCGGCGGCGAGTCCCAGTACCACCCCTGGAGCATGGTGCCCGCCACGTCGTCGTTGGCGCGAGCGGGGGTGGCGCAGAGGAGCGCGGCGAGGACGAGGCCGGCGAGGCAGGGCTTGGGCACGAGACCTCCTTCGTCTCCAGCAAAGGAGGCCGGCGTGCTCGAAAACGGACAGGCGGAGCCCTAAGCCGTTGCCTGGGCAGCGGATAGCGTGCTACCGTCACGAACCGGAGCGAAGTCCATGAGCGCCCCCCTCGAACTCACCGGCGAGGACCTGACCATCGAGCACGTGGTAGCGGTGGCGCGCGAGCGGCGTCCCGTGCGCGTCGCGCCCGCGGCCCTGCGCCGCGTTGGGCGCGCGCGGCGCATGGTGGACCTGCTCGTCGCGCGGGGGGAGAAGGTCTACGGACTGACCACGGGCTTCGGGAAGCTCCGAGACGTTTCGATCCCACCCCACGAGCTCGAGCGCCTGCAGATCAACCTGATCCGCAGCCACGCGTGCGGAGTCGGTGCGCCGTTCGACGAAGACGTCGTGCGCGCCGCGCTGTTGCTTCGCGCCAACACCCTTTGCCGAGGCAACTCGGGGATCCGCCCCGAGACCCTGCAGGCGCTCGTGGACCTCCTCAACGATGGCGTCTACCCCTACGTTCCCCAGCAGGGGTCGGTGGGGGCTTCGGGGGACCTCGCGCCCCTGTCCCACCTGGCGCTGGTCGTCATGGGCGATCCGGGCGGCCGGGTGCTTCCGCGCGGCAAGCGCCCCAGCCAAGGAATCGTCCGCGGAGCGTGCGCCGAGGACTTCGTTCCCTGCGGCGCGGTGCGCTGGGAAGAGGCCGCGCTCGTCGACGCGCCGCGCTTCCGGCCGGTGACCCTGCACGCCAAGGAAGGGTTGGCCCTCAACAACGGAACGCAGTTCATGAGCGCCGTGGGCTGTCTCCTCGTCCACGACGCCGTGGGGGCGCTCGAGTGGGCCGAGGTTTGCACCGCCCTCGGGCTCGAGGCGCAGCAGGGGGTCCGCGACGCGTTCCAGCCGGAGCTGCATCGGGTGCGCGACCTGCCCCACCAGAGGGCCGTGGCGGTGCGGATCCTCGAGCACACCCGCGGCAGCGAGGTGCTCGAGGTGCTCCTCAATCCGGGCTACCTGCGCAAGGCGCGCCACGCCCTCGCCGAGGTGGGCGATCACCTGCGCGCGATCCACGAGGGGATTCCCGGGGAGGAGTGCGGGCGCGTCGACGAGGCCGAGGCGCGCGTGGACGCCCTGCGGGAGGCTCTGGCCGAGTTGATCCCCGCGGACGACGACGCGCCCGCACCGCCCGCTGTGCTCGCGCTCCGCGGGCGTCCTCCTCGCGAGCAGATCCGCGCCTACGAGGAGCTCCTCGCCCCGGTGCGCAGAGAGGCCACCGGGCTCCTCCTGCTGGTCGACCAGCCCTCCTTCCCGGCCACACCGCTGCTGCGGGAGGCGGTGGTGCGGGTGATCTCTGCCCTCGCGCGGGCGGTCCCTTCGGCGCCGCCCGTGCAGGACGACTACTCCTTGCGCTGCGCACCGCAGGTGTTGGCTTGCGCGCACCGGGCGCTGCAGCACGCCGCCGAGGTGCTCGCGGTGGAGATCAACTCGGCCACCGACAACCCGCTCCTGTTCCCTCCCGAGCCCCCCGGAGGGTTCGCCTCCATGACCGAAGAGGACTACGCACGCTGGTTGGCCGAGCCCAAGCGCGCCGAGGGGCTCGCGCGCTGCGTGCTCGGGGGCGGAAATTTCCACGGCGAGCCCGTCGGCATGGTCATGGACTACCTGGCCGCGGCCATCGCCGAAGTGGGGAACATCGCCGAGCGCAGGATCGCGCACCTCGTCGACGAGGGCTTGAGCAACGGCCTGCCGGCCTTCCTCATGGAGTCCAGTGGGTTGAATTCGGGCTTCATGATCCCGCAATACACCGCCGCCGCCTTGGTGTCCGAGAACAAAGTGCTCGCGCATCCCGCCACCGTGGATTCGATCCCGACCTGCGCGGGGAGTGAGGACCACGTGAGCATGGGAACCATCGCCGCCCGCCAAGCGGCGCAGGTCCTCGACAACGTCCTCTGGGTGTTGGCCATCGAACTCCTCGCGGAGTTCCAGGCGCTCAACTTTCGTCTGCCCCTGAGGCCGGGAGAGGGCGCTCGGCGCGTGCTCCGCCGCCTGGAGGCGGCGGGCTTGCGCCCCTACTCCGACGATCGGGTCATGTACAGTGACGTGCAGCGGGTGCGCGAGCTCCTTCGCGAGCGCCCGCCCGTTCTGGGAGGTCCCGCATGAAGCTGCGCGAGTTGATCGATTCCCTGCGCGAGGAGGTACCGCGCGCCGCCCAGGAACTGGTCGAGGCCGGCAAGGAGCTCGCGGAACTCGCGCACGAGCGCGGCCCAGAACTCCTGGAGGTGGCCCGGGAGCATGGCGAGCAGGCGGTGCAACTCGTCCGCCGGCACGGTCCGGAAGCCCTCGACGCGGTGCGCGCCCACGGTCAGGTAGCCATCGACGCGGTTCGGCGGCACGGTCCCGAGGTCCTCAGCCTGCTCGCGCAGCACGGCACCGAAGTCCTCGCGGTCATCGAGCGCGAAGGGCCCGAGGTCATGAAGGCGCTCGAGCGGGGCGGGCGGGAGGCCTTCGAGGTCCTCCGCCGGGGTGCCTCCGGAGGCGCTGCGGAGGAGGGCGACGGTCCTGTCGCCTCCCGCGACAGCGAAGGGAACGGCTCGCCCGCCGAGTCTCGCTGATTTTCCCCAACCCTTGAAGTCATGGGCTCCTCGGTCTCCGGACGAGGACGGCGCGTCTCGTGCTTGTCGGTGCCCCGAGTACACGAGGCGTTAGGGCTTCAGTCGGGGTGGCTTCGTGCCGACAAGGGGAATTGGGGGGAGGAGGCGGTCATGGCCGAGCGAAGGAAGCGTCTCTTGGAAACGGCCCGTGCGCTGCGGAGCCGCTTGCGCGAGCTGGAGCGCAGCGAGGTGCCCGAATTCGAGCGCCCCATGCGCGAGGTGGCCCTGAGGGCGCTCCGCGGGGAGCTGAGCGAGGTCGGCCGCGAGTTGCAGCGACTGGCGGTCTGCTGAGTCGACTTCGCCGAGGGTCGGCGGGCTGGGCTGCGGGGGGCACGGCTCGGCGGTTCTTCAGGGACCGACGGAGAACGGCGGCCGGTCGCAGCGCCCCTCGAGGAGCAGCGCGGGGAGGCGTTCCCCGGCCACGAATTCCTCCCGCTCGGGGGGGAGGAGGACCAAGGCGTCGACTCCGACCATCGAGGGCAGCGAGCCGGAGCCCTGACGCGCGAGCAGGTGCGCGCGGGGCGGATGGCCGCCTGCCTCCAGGCGCGCCCGCGCGAGTTCGAGGCGCCCTGCGCGACGCCGGTGGTCGCTGGCGAGGGCGACTTCGACGCGGGGTCGGTAGGGGCGTGGGTCGCCCTGCAGGCGGCGGAGCCCGGGGCGGACGAAGACTTCGAAGGTCACCATGGCGCTGACGGGGTTGCCCGGCAGACCCACCACGGGGGTGGTTCCGGCCAGGCCGAAGCTGATGGGCTTGCCCGGCTTCACCGCGACCTTCCAGAAGCGTTCGCGGACGCCGCAGGCGGCGAGGGCGCCGCGCACGAAGTCGTATTCGCCCACGGAGACGCCCCCCAGGGTCAGGAGGAGGTCGGCGCGCAGGCCCTCGCGGACGGCGGCCTCGATGGCGGTGGGCTCGTCGGGCGCCGTGGGGAGGACCCAAGGGATCCCGCCGGCCACGCGGACCTGGGCGGCCAGGGCGTAGGCATTGGAGTTCACGATGGTGCCCGGCTCGGGGGGGTCCGAGAGGTCGCGCAGTTCGTCGCCGGTCGAGAGCAGCGCCACCTGGGGGCGGCGGTGGACCGACACCGTCGCCTGGCGCTGGGCGGCAAGCAGGCCGACCTCGCCCGGACCCACGAGGGCGCCCGCGGCCAAGAGGCGGTCGCCTCGGGCGACGTCCTCCCCTCTGCGCCGCACGTGCCGACCTGGAGGAACGCTGGCGAGGGCTTCGACGACGTCGGGGGCTGGCCGGCGGGAGTCCTCCTGCATGAGGACGGCGTCGGCGCCCTCCGGGAGGGGCGCCCCGGTGAAGATGCGCTGGGCGTGGCCCGGCGGGAGCGGAGGCGGAGGGGGACCGCCGGCGCGGGACTCGCCGCGGAGCGGGAGGCGGACGGGAGTCTCGGGACTCGCACCCGCGAGTTCGGCGGACCGGACCGCGTAGCCGTCCATGGCGCTGTTGTCGAAGGGCGGGGAGTCCTCGCGGGCGTGGACGGGGTCCGCCAGCACGCGCCCCAGCGCTGCGGACAACTCCACCCGCTCGGCGCCGAGCGGTGCGAAGGCGCCGACGAGTTCCTTCAGCGCGGCGGCGGGCTCGAGCATCGCCGGGTCAGTTCAGCGCGCCGCCTGCGAGGGCGAGGGGCTTGGGTGCGGAGGCGCCTCCGCCGGCCAACCAGTCCTCCCAGGCCGCGTGGTCGCTGACGTCTACTCCTTCGGTGCGGGCCAATTCCTGCAGGTAGGTCTGCAGGTCGCTGAGCAGGTCGGAGTCGAGGAGTTCGAGGTGCGCGCGCAGTTGCCCGTGGAGTACGCGGTAGACGGCCTTGAGTTCGGCGGTGCGGTAGGTGCTGAAGGTCTTCATGAGCCGCAGGATACGCTTGCGAAGGGTCGATTCCAGGCCCGCGCGCAGCCTTTGCGTTCTCGTGACGCGCAAGGCGGCTCCCGGCGGCTGCGCGCCGATTCGTTCAGGGGTTGGGCCGGCCGTCGATGGACTCGAGCGCGGCGATGGCGGCCTTGGACGCCTCGGTGATGTGCGACTCGGTGCCGCCGAGCCACACGCGGCCGAAGGCGCCGAAGGGTCGGACTTCGACGATGGTGATGGGGCTCGCCTTCTCGGCTTCGTTGGCGGCCAGGGCCGCGTAGCCCGCGGGATGGACCTCGAGGATGTAGAGGGTCTGGCCGCCGAGGAGCATGGAGCCCGAGCGGTTCCGGTTGACGAGGGTCGCGTGGTAGGGGCTGACCGCCGTGATCATTTGCGAGGTCATGACCTTGGGCTTGAGGCGGTCCTGCTCGGAGAGGCCCATGTGCTCGAGGATTGCGCGTCCGGCCTCGCGGACCTCGCCCTGGTCGAAGGAGTGGACCTCGAGGAGTCCGTAGGCGCGCTCGACGACCTGAATGGCCGGCTGCACGCCGGTCTTCTTCAGCGCGACGTCGGTGAGGCGGTTGATCTCGATCCCCGGGGCGACCTCGACGTAGAGCGCCGCCTGCCGCTCGACCGGCAGGTACCCTTTGCCGGTCGTAGCGACGAAGGCGGCGTACTGGGGCTGGAGAATGTCGAGGAAGGAGTACGTGCGGAGTTCGGCCACGTGCCTCTCCTGGGTTGCGGTGCCGCGCGACCGAGCGGGGGCGCGCTGCGGTGGGGGGTCAGGATGCGCCGAGGGAGTCGACCGCCGCCGAGGACGGGCCGCGCCGGGTCGGAGCGGAGGGTCGCCGCCCGGCCGCGCGACGAGCCGGCAGCCTTCGCAGCCGACGGGGGGAGGTCCGGGTCAGCGAGCGGCTGCGCCGGCTCCCTCGACGGGTCGCTAGGCGGTCGCCGCCTCGGGCACCTGCGGGAGGATCGTCTCCACCTCGGAGTGGGGCCGCGGGATCACGTGCACCGAGACGAGCTCACCCACGCGGCGGGCTGCGGTGGCGCCTGCGTCCGTGGCAGCCTTCACCGCACCGACTTCGCCGCGGACCATTACGGTGACGTAGCCGCCGCCGATGGTCTCCTTGCCGATGAGCTTGACGCGGGCGGCCTTGACCATGGCGTCGGCGGCCTCGATGGACCCCACGAGGCCGCGGGTCTCGATCAAACCGAGGGCGATCTGGCTCATGTTTCCTCTTCTCTACGTTCAGCGCGCGTGGCGCGAGATGATGGCTTCGATGTCCGCTGGGGTGAGGGGGCTCGCGCCGAAGCGCGCCCCCGACGCTACCGGGGCTGGCTGCCGCTCGCTTCGTCCGCGGAAGGCCGCCGCGCTGGGGGTGTAGCGCGGCCCGGGGTGGGGGGGTCCGCCACCCCAGGGGAGGCCGCTCTCGCCGAACTCGCGGCGCAGCTCGTGTTCGAGGCGTTCGTCCTCGGCGAGCATGGCTTCGTTGACGTAGGCGATCCGCTTGACGTTGATCAGGTGCAGGGGACCGATGTTGTCGGAGAAGATGTTGCCGCCGGGGGTTCCGCAGCCCAGGGTCATGGAGGGGTCGAGGTTGGTCGTGTAGCCGATCGAGCCCTGCGTGGAGGGGGAGTTCACGTTGATCCGGCAGGCGGGCATGCGCAGGCCGAACTCTTCGACCGCGCGAGGGTCGCGGGCGTGGATGGCCGCCGAGTGGCCGAGCCCGCCGAAGAAGAGCACTTCTCGGCAGCGTTCCACCGCCTGCTCGAAGCCGTCGACCTGGTAGAAGGTGAGCAGCGGGCAGAGCTTCTCGATGGAGAGGGGGGCGTCCTCGCCCACCTTCTCGTAGGGGCAGATGAGGACCGTGGTGTTCTCGGGGACCCGGAATCCGGCCATTTCCGCGATGACGCGCGGGAAGCGCCCCACGATCTTGGGGTTCATGTGCCCGCGCTTGTTCACGACGGGCTCGAGGGCCTTGACCTCTTCGGGGGTGCAAACGTGCGCTCCCCGACGGCGGAACTCGTCGAGGACCTCGCGGGCCTGCGCGCGTTCGACGACGACCGACTGCTCGGACGAGCAGATGGTTCCGTTGTCGAAGACCTGCCCCAAGGTGATCGCCCGCACGGCGGCGCGCACGTCGGCGCTGGAGTGCACGTACGAAGGAGTGTTGCCTGCTCCGACGCCAATGGCGGGCTTCCCCGAGGAGTAGGCGGCCTTCACCAGCCCCGGCCCGCCGGTGGCGAGGACCAAGGAGGTCCAGCGGTGGCTCATGAGGTGCTGGGTGGCCTCGAGGGTGGGGTTTTCCAGCCAGCCGACGGCGCCTTCGGGGGCGCCGGCCGCGCGCGCGGCCTCGGCAGAGATCCGGCACGATTCCGCGATGCAGCGGCGCGCGCCCGGGTGCGGGCTGACGACGATGGGGCAGCGCGCCTTGAGCGCAATGATGATCTTGAAGAGCGCGGTGGAGGTGGGGTTGGTGGTTGGGATCACCGCGGCCACCACGCCGGCCGGGTGGGCGAGTTCCACGACTCCCCGGGCCTCGTCTCGGTGCAGGATTCCCGCCGTCTTCAGGGCCTTGATCTTCTCCCAGGTGAACTCGGTGGCGAAGATGTTCTTGAGGGTCTTTCCCGTGACGTGGCCCATGCCCGTCTCTTCGTTGGCCAAGCGGGCGAGCTGCACGGCGGCCTTGCGACCGGCCTCGGCCACGGCCTTGGCCCAGCGGTCGGCGTCCTCCTGGCTGGCGGTCTCCATGCGGAGGCGAGCGTCGCGGGCGGCGCGCAGCCGATCGCGGACCTCCTGGAGGGCGGCGAGGTCGCGGTCCATGGGCTACCTCCCTCCGCTGGGGAGCGGACGCCGCGAGGTCGAGGCGCCGGGCTCGCGCGGCAGGATGCGCTCGAGCTGTGGGTCGGGCTTGGGGATCACGTGCGCGGTGACGAGTTCGCCGACCGCACGCGCCGCGTGCGCTCCGGCGTCGGTGGCGGCCTTGACCGCCCCCACACTGCCGCGGACCAGGACGGTGAACAGGCCGCCGCCGCTCGCTTCGCGCCAGGCGAAGCCTACGTCGGCTGCCTTGAGCATGGCGTCGAGCGCCTCGACGGCGCCCACGAGCCCCGAAGTCTCCACCATGCCGAGGGCGTCGCGGTAGACGATCCTGGGTGCCATGTGTTCGCCGTTTCCCTCGTCCCTTCCCCCGCGGGGCGGAAGATAATAGGCCACGGCCCGGGGGAGGGCAAGCGAGGCGGGCCGGTCGCGGCGCTACGGAAACGCAGCCAACGAGCCGGCGCGGGGGGACCGCCTCGCGCCGTCGCGGGGCCTGCAAACCGTCCCGGCGGCCGGCCGAGGGGAGGCGAACGGGCGGCGCGGGACGGGGAAGTCCGCGGCCGCGACTTGGGGGGGGCGTCACGGTATCTCAGCGGCGTTCGACGGTGAAGCCGGCTTCGCGGAAGGCTTCGAGGCTTTCCTCGGCGTCGAACTCGCTTTCGATCATGCGCTCGTGGGCAAAGGAGAAGCGTCCGTCGGGGGTGCGTGTTTCGGCGCGCACGTGCCACCGCTTGACCGGGCCGCCCCCGAACGGCTTGAAGACCAAGCTCATGCGAACCTCGAGCCCCTCGAAGCCCCTGCGCGCCGCGGCGGCGCGCAAGACGTCGGGGGTGGCCAGGATCCGTTCGGGGGTGGGGAAGCGCCCGAGGCCCTTCTTGTCCTGGAAGGCCTCCCGGGCTTCGAGTTCGAAGCGGAACCACTGCACGTGGGGCCAGGAGAGCGCTGCGCCGACTCCGATCAGCCCGAGGACGATCAGGAGCCCCTTGTTGGTCTTCTTCCCAGACACGCTGCCTCGTGCTTAGGCTAGCCCGGCGCGCTCGAAATTGCTCGGAGCGCCTGGTACGATTCTCGGCCCCGAGGAGGTCACCCGAAATGCGTGCGAGGCTCTCACGACTCTCGGCCTTGGCCTGCGTTCCCGCCCTGCTGCTCGGCGGGCCGGGCTGCGGGATCATTCTCGGCTACGGGACCCCGCAGCCGGTCAAGGTGGTCACCAACCCCGAAGGGGCCAAGGTGAGCTACAACGGCATTCCCTTCGACGAGTCGGTGACCCCGTGCGTTCTTCACTTGCACCCCTCGAAGGAGTACACGATCCAGGCGGTTCTCGGCGAGCAGAAGGGGCAGGGCTACGTCAAGAAGCAGATCCGCATTCCGGTGGCCGTCATGGACGGGGTCTTTACCCTCGGGATCGGACTGTTGATCGACTACCTGTCGGGTTCCCTCTACTCGCTCACCCCGTCGGTCGTCCTCAACCTCGGAAAGTCGCCACCGCCGAGCGGTTCCTCCGCCTCCTCGGGCAGCGGACAGAAGGACCTAGCCCCCTGTCCGATTTGCGGGGAACCTCGTGGCGACGAGACTCCCTGCCCTTACTGCGGCATGGACTGACCGTCGTCCGACCGAACGAGCCGTCGCGGCGGAGGCGGGTCCGGCTTCGCTGTTCGGTTCTGCCTTCCGGGAACGCAGCGGTGCTTTGGGAACAGGGGAAGCGCAGCCTGCGGCGTGCCTATTCGCCCTCGCCGGAGGAGTGCCCGGTCTCGCTCGTGCCGCTCTCCCCTCCGGTGGAGTCTTCTCCGCTTGCAGGGTCATTGGCGGAGCCGGTCTCGCCGGAGCCGGCCTCGTCGGAGCCGGCCTCGTCGGAGCCGGCCTCGTAGGCGGCGCCCCGGAGGGGAAAGGAGTAGTCGGCCAGGGGATCCCGGGGAGGAAGGCGCACGGTCGCTACGTAGTAGAGGCCGCCCGCGAGGGCCAGCGAGGCGAGGAAGGAGAGCAACCAGCCGCCGGCGCGCACGGGTTCCACCGAGGCGGTCTTCGGTTCTCGCGGGCGCGGAGCCACTCCCCGCTTGGCCTGGTCGACGTCCTCGAGGAGTTCCTTGCAGGTCTGCGGGCGGCGCCGGGGGTCCACCGCCGTCAACTTCTCGTAGAGGGCTTGGACGGCCTCGGGCAAGCGAGCAGCAGAAAGGTCGGGCGCAGGCACCTTGCCGCGTTCGGCGAAGGCGGCGCCGGGATCCTTGGAGGTCACCGGCCGCTTCCCGGTGAGGAGGCGGTAGAGGACGAGTCCGAGGGAGAACATGTCGCTGCGGATCGTCGCGGGGCGCTGGTCGAGGACTTCGGGGGCTGCGTAGCCGGGATCGACCTCGAGGCCGAGGCGCTCCACCCCAGGCGGGGGCAACCGCAGGCCGGGAGGGAGGAGGGCCACCGCCCCGCGCGCGTCGCGAACGACGCACCAGGCGTCGATCTCCCCGTGCGCGGTCCTCTTGGCTTCGTAGGCTGAGAGGGCTTCGCCCACGGCGCGCACTACGTCGAGGGCTTCTTCGGGAGGAAGCGGCGGGCTGCCCAGCTTGTGGACCCGGTCCAGGGTCGGATAGGCCACGTAGAAGCCGTCGGCCGCACGGCCCGCGGCGACCTTTACCGCGCGCTCGTGCACGACGCCGTCGGCGCGCTTGAGCCGCGCTCCGAGCGCGGTGTGTTGCACGCTCCGCGGGCCCGAGAGGGGGTAGACCGTGAGGGTGCCGCGGCGTCCGCCGGACTCGACCGAGTAGCGCGGCGTGCTTCCGTCGCGTTCGAGGGCCGTGATCTTCCAGCCTCCGTGGACGCTGCCCACCGAGAAGGCGCTCATCGCAACTCCTCGAGCATGGCGCGCACGGTGAACTCGAGGGCCTGCTTCACGAGGTCCCAGCGCCCGGCGGGCTCTTTGCACTCTTCTAGGGGCAGGGCCTCGTAGCGGCCGGGACGGACCTCCACGAGCGGTCTCCGGATGCCGTCGGGGAAGAGTCTGGTTCCGATGTTTCCGATTTGCCGGGGTGCGGCCTCGCGGCCGCTCTCGACGTCCTCGAGCCACACGTCCACCGAACTCATGTAGACGCGCTTCCCGAAGGGTTTGGAATTGTTCACGAAGCGGACGACGAGTTGGTGCCGTTCGGTGAGGAGCGGCTCGAGGAAGGAGAGGTCGGTGGGGCGGAAGGAGCAAGACTCCACCGGAGGCTTCTGCTTGCGCAGGTTGTAGTCGAAGGCCTTGCCCTTTTTGTCGAAGACGCGCACCTTCCGACCCGGCAGGACGGGCGGCTTCTCCAGGCGGCGGTCCGGGTGGCGGACCGAGCGAAGGAGCCGGAATTCGACTTCGGTGTCCTCGAGCTCGACGATCTTCAATCGCCGGCGCTGGGGAACGTAGCCGTCGGGGTGGGTCGCAATGAGTTCGAGGCCTTCGTCCGCGCGGGCGAGCGGCAGGCGCACTTCCCAGGTGTCGACGAGCACGCCCGATCCGGTGGCGGGGTCTCGATACCGCTTTTCCTTTCCGTTCTCCACCCGGTAGAGGGCGCCCCCCTTGGGGGAGAGGTTCACGCGCACCGTAAGGGTGAGCGGACGTCCGTCGCCGTCGAGGTAGAGGTCGGGCTTGCCGGGGAGACGGCGCACGTTGGCGTAGGCGGTAAGGAGTTCCTTGGCCTCGGCGAGGCGCTTCGTGAGGCCTTCGTAGGCTTTGACCTTTTCCTCGGCTTCTCGGCGGCGTGCTTCGATGCGGTCGATCGCCTCTTGGATCCGCTGCCGCAGGTGGCGGCTCTTCGCCTGCACGCTCAGTTCGAGCAGGTGTGGGTATTCCTCGTCCAGTGGGCGCGTGGCAAGGTCGCCGGGCGCTTCCCAGGAGCGGAGGAGCTCTAGGTCTCGGGGGGAGCGCCGCAGGCGCGCGACGTCGGCTGCGAGGGCGTCCAGATCCTCGAGGACCTTGCCCACGCCCGCCAGGCAGGTGAAGGGATACTGCGCGGCGCTCGCTCCCAGGGTCGTGTCGATGGCGGAGAGCGTGGAGAGCTCGGCGGCGGCTGCGGCGAAGTCTCCGCGTCGCGCGGCGGCCAGTACTGCCTGCCCTGCGCGGGCGAACTGCGCGCGCAGGGCCACCTCGCAGCCCAGAAGCACGGCGCCGATGAGGGAGACGACCGTGAGCGATTTGAAGAGGGAGCGAAGCGGCGCCTGGGAGCGCAGGCCGGCGGCGCGGACGATCGCGTCGAGTTCCTTGCCCCGCGCACCGGCCGCGGCGAAGCGCTGCGCGAGTTCCGTCCGGGCGGAGCCCGAGCGGGCGGGCAAGAGCCTCCGGGCGACGGTCAGGGCGCCGGCGAAATCCCCGGTCTTGAGCATGCAGTCGAGGAGGAGTTCTTGCTGCTCTGCGTCGAGCTTGGGGATCTGCTCGAGTTGCGCCCGGGCGCGTGCGGGCATTCCCCAGCCCACGTAGAGCTTGACCAAGCGCTCGCGAATGCGGCGCGCGTCGGCGGCGCGATGGAGCTGGTCGAGCGCGCCGGCAAGGCCTTCGAGGGCAGCGACGTTCTCGGGGCTCAGCTCGAGGCAGGCCCGATAGGACATCATGGCCTGTTCGGGAAAGCCGGCCACGAGGTATGCGTTCGCCGCGTCGAGATAGAGTCGGGCGGCGCGTCGCGGTTCGCCGCGGGTGAGCCCGCGCGCGAGGTGGCCGTAGCGGAGGGCCGGCATGAGTCCGTTCTCGGCGTAGGCCTCCGCGTGAAGGAGCCGGCGCAGGGACAGGTTCGGAGGAGGCCGGCGGACCGTTGCCTGCCCAGCGTCCATGAGGTCCGAGACCGACCAGGCGGCGTCGAGTTCGTCGAGGTCGGCGGCTTCGGCGGCGGATGCGAGGTGACCTCCCTTGGGCATGCGGGCAAGGATGCGGAACAGCCGGGCGGTAGGGCTCTCGATCCCTTCGGGGGGACCTTCTCCGCTGACGGAGACCATGAGGTCGATGCCGGGGACACGGTCGTAGAGCGCCTTGAGCTCCACGATTCCGCGGTCCATCAGGTTGAGGACCTCGAAGGGACTCGCCTCGAGGCTGATGGCCGAGGACGCGCTGCCGCCCAGGCCTTCTGGATCGATGAAAAAGCTTGGTTCCTCCCAGAACAGGGAGCAGAGGAAGTGGCGGACGAGGTCGCGCTTCTCCTCGCCGAAGAGTTCGAGGCCCTCGGCCTCGAGGGTGACCCTTCGCCCTCCCACGACGAGGCGTACGTCCTGCATGCCCGAGGTAACGAGCAGCGAGCCCTTGCCGCGCTGGCGCAAGTAGCGCAGAGCTTCGCGCGCGGCGCCCGGAGTGAAGCTCCCCTGCTGCTGTTGCGGGAGGTCCGACATCGGCTGTCTTGGCGCGCCCTGCTCCGTTCCGGGGTTCGACGACGCTGCAACCTAAACCAGCCCTGCGCCGGTCGCAAGGAGCACGCCGAGCGCAGGGCGTCTGCATCGTGTTCGCCCGGGCCCTCCAGGCGGTTCGTCTCGTGTGGGTCGCTCGATCCACTTGCGCGACGGCTCGCCCCGGGAGGGCCGAACCCCGTGCGCCGTGCCGCGAACGGAAGGGAGGAGTGCGCCCAGCGGCGCGTCGAGCGCGAGGCTCCGCGCCAACCGACGGTGGGGAGCGTCAGCCGCCGTGCTGGCGGTTGGATTCCATGATGAAGTTCAGGATCAGGTTCTGCAGGACGAAGGTGTCGTCGCGGCTGTGCTGTTGCTTGCCGAAGTGGCTGATGCAGTGCAGGACGCTACCGCCGGGGAGGAGTTCGGACCACAGGCCGCGCCCGCGGCTCTTGCCCCCGGTTACGGGCCCCTTGCGGCGCTTCTTGGCGCCCGGAGGCAGGCCGCGCCCGACGCGGAAATTGACCGCGACGGCCTTGTCGCCGCCGGTCAATTGCCCGAGCTGATCGCTGAGCATGAGCACGTCCACCCGCGCGGGGTTGACCACATGGATCGAGGGGCTCTCGTCGTCGATCTTCCACTTGTGGCGTACGGCCACGGTGGGGTTCTCGACGGGGGGAAGGTCGCGGGTGCGGGTGCCTCCGTCGGCTTCGTCGCCGTCCTCCCGGGCGGGCGGACGAGGGCGCGTGAACACCCCGCGCAGCAACGGTCGTGAAGTCATGCCCCGCCCGGGCATGATCGGGACCACCGTTTCCTTGACCAGCGTTCGCTCGACCTGAGGGTTCCCCGCGGGGTCGTTGGTGGTGCGCTTGTTCGAGGTCACCAGCTTGGGCCACGCAACCTCGACCACCTCGACCACCCCCCAGTCCTCGGTGAACAGGTAGCCGCCGGCCTCGACCCAACGCTTGATGGCCTGCACCGTCTTGTCGCTGAGGCGGTACTGCACGCGGTCGTGGCCCTGGGGGCAGTCGGGGGGGCACCCGTAGAGCCGGTTCTTCTTGGGCCCCAGGCTCCCGCCCTGGGCCCTGCGCTGGGCGAGGATCCTGCGGCACTCCTTGCAGATGCACTGCTCTTGAATGTTGTTGCAGTTGATGAGCAGGGTCCACGCCTCGCGGAGATACTTCTGGGGGTCTTCCTCGAAGTCCTCCTTGAGGACGACCTTGTGGGGGATCTTCATCTCCGTGAGGATCCCCTCCATGTGGTCGTAGTTGTAGTCGCGGCCCGGGTCCTTCGGATCGTCGTCGGGGCGGCGGGCGCTGAGGACGATGATTCGGTTCGGGTTGCGCCGGACCGATTCGAGTTCCCGACCTCGGTCCTTGTTCAGGGTCGTGGTGGCGGTACCGCCCGCGCGCTCGCTGGGGTCCTCCGGCTCGGGGAGCCCCTTGGAGCGATTGGCCTTCCACCAGCCGATCCAGTTGAGGGCGTCGCCCATGTTCTCCTTGGTGATGGTCGCCAGCGCGGCCATGATGCGCCGTCGCAGCGCGGGGTCGCCCTTGTCTCCTTCTCGTTCGAGCGCGGCGACGAGCGCGTCGACGCTGGCGGTGGTAGCGACCTGCGCGAGCTGGTCGGCGGCCATGAGCTGGAGGTCGTAGGGTCCTTTCTCCAGCACCTTCGCCAGGGCGTAGGCCGTGTTGGGCGACGGGTTGTTCTCGAGCGCAAAGAGGAGGTCCCGCGCGTAGGGCGCCTTCTTCTTCTTGATGATGAAGTCGGCGAGGGCTTCGAGGGCCGGGCGGTCACGGAAGCCGCCCGCCGAGTGGACGAGCTGCCAGTAGCTGGTGTCGGCCCCTGCGCCGCCCATCTTGGAGATCAGCTTGAGGAGCGGCCGAAGGGCTTCCTCGCCTCCATGGTCGATGAGCCCCTCGAGGGCGCCCCGCACCGCCTCGTCGTTCTTGCTGTTGAGGCCCTTGCGGAGCTTGGCGGTGAGGCCTTTCACGTCCGCGGCGTGGGCGGGGCTCGGGGCCACCGCGCAGAGGGCCAACACGGCGAAGGGCGCGACGGCCGCGCCCAGGCGAATGCGCTTCATGGAACCTCCCGGCGCCGATCCAACCCCGACGGTCCATCAAAGGAAGCTGGGTGGGTGGCCGTCAAGGCTTCCACCGTCACGATTGTGTACAGGCCGCCGCAGTCGCCCGGGGCCGTTGGAGGTCCTGCTCGAAGCCGACCGTATCGGCTGCGGGCGCACGGGCGCCTCCACCACGCGAGGCCCCGGCCGCCGAGGCGCCGGTCCTCAGCCGTCGTTGTCCGGGGCTTCGGGACCGTCGCTCCCCGCGGGCGAGCGGTGCTCGGCGGGATACTTCCACTTGCGCTGCTTCGAGGCGAGGGCGGACTCGCGGCCCCACAGGCTGAAGGCCTTGGGGAGGGTCCCTTCGTATTCGCAGAAGCCGTCGCCGCCGCACTCGGGACAGCGACCGCTGGTCCCGCACATCCAGCACTCCGCGGGGGTGCTGCCGTAGATGCCGAGGTTGCCTTCGCCCGCGAGCTTGCAGTTGGGGCAGATGCCGATGCCTCCGCACTGCCAGCAGACGCCCTCGAAGCGCGACGCGAGCTGGACGACCCCCCCCTTGCTGTCGGCGTTCACCGTGGGGTCGATGGGCGCCCCGCTGGGGTCGAGGACTTCGCCGGGGTGGTCGACCGCCAGCAGCAGATCGCTTTCCTTGATGATGAAATGCCGCTGGGTGCTCGGGCACACCGTGTAGCCGAGGATCGAGTCCTTGCTGCCCTTCACGAAGACCGCGACGGGGTCTATGAGCTGATCGGGGTCGAAGGGGCTGCGCAGCTTGGGGACCGCGAGGGGGGGCTTGTCGCCCGTGGGTTCGGCCTCGGGGTCCTCGTCGCCGCTGGGGATGCGGTATTCCCCACCGCAGGTGGGGCAGGTCCCCGTCGAGCCCGGGGAGCCGCTCACCGGCGTCAGGCAAGGCACGAAGGGACCGAATTGACCGCGGACGTTGCCGCGGGCGAGGGCCTTGACGTCGAAGGCCTGACCGGTGACCGAGACGATGTGCGGGCACACGAATTCGCCGGCGACGACCTCGAGGGCAGGAACGTCCAGGCCCGCAGAGCCTCGTGTCTGGATCCGGGTGTCGGCGGGTTGCATGCCGCAGCCCACCAGAGCGGTCACGGCACACAGAAGCGGCGCGGCGACGGTACGCATGGGTCCTTCTCCGTGGCGTCCGCCTCGCGCGTAAGAACGGACGCGGAAGGATTTTAGTCCCTCCGCACAAGGTGTCAACTCGGCGCTGGGTCCCCGAGGCCTGGCGGGGAGGCTGCTCGGGGCGGTGTGGCCTCGCTCGGCGTGCCTAACTACAATCGATCTGTGGACGCGCGGCCCTCCGATGGCGAACTCGTCGAGCGGACTCTGGCCGGGGACGACGAGGCCTTCGGGGTCCTCGCCGAGCGCTACTTCCGCATGATCTCGGTGCTGGCGTACCAGAAGACCGGCCACCGGACCGACGCGGAAGACCTCGTGCAGGAGGCCCTCGTGCGCGCGTTCCGGGCCTTGCCCAGCCTGCGCGCTCCGGACCGCTTCGGCGCCTGGCTCTACCACATCACCCTCAAACTGTGCATCGACTGGTCGCGACGCAAGGAGCGCCGCAAGGGGGTGGTGACCCTCGACGAGCAGGGGTTGATCCGCGCCGAGAGCGCCCGCCTGCGTCGGGCCGAGGCCGGGGTCGGATCCGAGCTGGAAGCGGCCGAGGAGCACCGGCGCGTCCTCGAGGCCGTCGGGCGGCTCCCCGAGAAATACGCGCTGGTGGTCACGCTGCGCTACGTGGAGAAGATGTCCTACAAGCAGATCGCCGAGCACCTCGGCGAACCCCCTGGGACCATCGCGAACCGTTTGCACAGGGCCACGAAGATGCTTCAGGAGCGTTTGGGCGTTCGTCTGCGGCTGGAGGGTCCGCGATGACCTCGTGCCCTTTCCTCGAACTCTGCGAGCGCGACCTCGAGGGGCCGGCGCTCAGCGAGGAGGAGCAGCGAGGGCTCGAGGACCATCTGAGCGCCGGCTGCCCGTCCTGCGAGGAGCGCATCGAGGCCTACGTGAGCGGGAGCGGCGGAGGGGAGGCGGCCGCGGTCATGCGCGAGCTCGACGGACGCCTCGCCCGCGCCAGCGAGTTCGCCGCGGAGGCCATGGCCTCCTCGGAGGCGAGGGTGCTCGCCCGCGTGCGAGAACGCGTCCGAGGCGAGGCGGTTGCGGAGAGGCGGCGCGAGCGCCGGAGGGCGCAGCGGCTCTTTTTCTACGTCCTCAACCTGCTCGCCGTGGTCCTCATGGCGGCGGCCTACGCGGGGACCTACATGGCCGCCAGGGTCCAGCAGCGAGCCGCTCAGCGGATCGCCGCCCTGAACGAGCTGAACGCGCTGGCGATCGCGCTTGCGCGCTACGTGCGCGAGCATCCGGGGCGGGTTCCCGCCGACGCGGCGGAGCTGGTCGAGGCGCTCGCGGGTCCACGCGCGGAAGGCGCTCAGCCCTACTACCCCTTCGAGGCCGACCGCTTGCGCGGGTGCGATTACCTCGACCCCTTCGGGAGGCCCTACCGCTTCCTCGGTCGAGGATCCTCCGGGGGCGTCCTCTACTCGGTCGGCCCCGACGGACGCGACGAGCGGGGCGGCGGCGACGACTTGGCGCGGCCGATCATCTTCGCGCACAGGTCTCCGTGAGCTCGCGGCCACCTCCCAGCTCGGGCTCGCGGTGGTGCAGCGAGGAGGACTACTACCTCGCGCGTCTCGCCACGCACCTCGGCCTGTTGGAGCCCGCCGCCATCGAGGCAGGGCTGACCGCGCAGGCCGAGTCCTTTCGCTCCGGACGCCCGATCGGGCTCGGAGACGCGCTCGTGCAGGCCGGGCTGCTGGATCCCGCGGTTCACCTCAACCTGATCCACGAGCTGATGCGCTCGCGCCACGTCTGCCCCGGTTGCGGCAGCGCCGTCTACGCCGCGCCCGGCCCTACCGCGCGCGAGCATCCCTGCCCGCGCTGCGGCGCGGCCGTCCCGGTGCCGCCGGCGGCCTCGGTGACCGCCTCGGGCTTCGCGCAGCGGGAGGAGGCCATCCAGCTCAGCGGCACCTTTCGCCTGGGCAAGGACGTGCTCGCGCAGAGGGGAGCTGGCCCGACGCTGTTTGGTGCCTACGTGCTGGAGCGCGAACTCGCCCGAGGCGGCATGGGCGCCGTGTACCGAGTGCGCCATGCGGAGAGCGGGCAAGCCATGGCCCTCAAGGTGATGCTCGCGGGCAGCCGCGCGACCGAGAAGCAGTTGCACCGGTTTCGACGTGAGGCCCGCGCGCAGTTCGAGCTCGATCACCCGAACATCGTGAAGATCCACGATGTGGGCGAGCACCAAGGCGTCCTCTACTACGCCATGGAATTGGTGGAGGGGAAGAGCCTCGACGACTTCCGCAGCTTCGAACTCCCCGAACGCCTGAAGATCCTCGCCAAGGTGTGCCGGGCGATCCACCACGCGCATACGCACGGCTACATCCACCGCGACCTGAAGCCGGCGAACATCCTGATCGACTCCGCGGGGCGTCCGAGGGTCACCGACTTCGGGCTGGCCAAGAACATCGATGGGACGACGCAGCTCACCCAGGAGGGGGCCGTCATGGGCACTCCCTTCTACATGGCCCCCGAACAGGCCACCGGGAACGTCGAGGCCATGGGGCCCCACACCGACGTCTTCGCCCTGGGGGTCCTCCTCTACCAGCTCGTGACCGGTGAGCTCCCCTTCGAGGCCAACACGGCCATCGAGCTCTACCGGCGGATCCTCGAGGAGCACCCGCGGCCTTTCGTGGCCCACGGTGTGCTCGAACCACAGCTCGAACGGGTGGCGTTCAAGGCGCTCGAGAAGGCGCCCGAACTCCGCTACGCGTCGGCACTCGAACTCGCCGAGGACATCGAGCGCTGCTTGCGCGGCGAAGATCCGCAGGCTAGCGCCGTGAGCACCGTGCGCCGGGTGGCCATTGCCGCCGAGAAGCATCGTCGCTCCCTCGGCTTCGTGCTCGGAACGATCGTCCTCGGCCTTGCGGTCCTCGTCGGAGCGGCGCTCGTGTTTCGAACCGTGCGCCGACACTTCCGAGAGGCCAAGCAGGCGGCGGCGCTTCGCGCCAAGGCCGCCGAGGTGGCTGCGCGGCTCGAGCGAGCCGTCACCGACTCCCACACCCTCTCCCTTCCCGAGGCGGCCCGTGGGCTCGACGAAGCCATCGCGGCAGCTCGTGGGCTCCTCGCGGGGCCCGCGGGAGCCAGCGAGGACGCAGCGAGGCTGCATGCGTTGCGCCGGGGCGCCTTGGTACGTCGTGCGGAGCTCGCGCTCTCCGAAGGGTCGGGGCGGGCCGCGCGGGAGGCCATGCGCTTGGTTGGAGAGGCGAGAGACGGCGCGACGCCCAGCGAGCAGCCACGCCTCCTCGCCCTGCAGGTGCGCGCTTGTTGGCGCCTCGGTCGGTCCGAGGAGGCGGAGCGATACCTCGCGGCGCTGCGCGAGGCTCCCGGCGACGGCGAGGCGCTCGCCTTGCTCGAGGCACGCGACGCGCTGCGGCGCGGCGACTACGCCGACGCGCGGCGCCGGCTCGGCGAGCTTCGTGCGGGCGAGGCCGAACTCCTGCGCGCCCGAGCCCTGTGGGCGGAGGGAGAGCGGGTCGCGGCCCAGCGAGTCATCGAGCGTGCCCTGCCGACGGCGAGGAAGCCCGGCCGCCTGCTCCTGCGCTGGGGTGAGGCCCTGCTGGCGGCGCAGGAGGTGGACGCGGCGGCGGAGGCCTGCCGCCAGGCCCTCCTGCGCGACCCCTCCGACGAAGAGATCGCACGTCGCCTGGCGTCCTTGCGCTTCCTGCAAGGGCGACCCCTCGCAGCCGCTGCGGAGCTGGCGTGGGCTCGAGAACGCTGCCCCGACTCGCATGTCCTCCGCGCGCTCCTCGCTCGTGCGCGCTGGCTCGCGGGGGAATCGGTGCGCGGCGAGGCGGAGGCACTGCGGGGGCTCCCCGAGGCGGACGTGCTTCTTGCCGACCTAGCGGACGCTGCGGGGGAGGAGGAGCCCTACGCCGCTCTGGACGGGGCGGGGCCGGAACTCGCTGTCCTCCACGCCCGCTGGCGTGCGGACCGCGGAGCCGAGCCTCCGCCGGACCCCGACCGCTTCGCGGCGCTGTTCGAGGACGTCCCCCGCGACCGTCCGCCCTCGCCTCGTCTCGCCCGCGCGCTGCGGGCCTTCGGCTGGGTCTTGCGCGCTCGAGGCGACGCCTCGGCCGCACGCCGCGCCGCTGCAGAAGCCCTCCGCGGGCTGCCGGGCGACCTTGACGCCCACTACCTCCTCGCTCGTTTGGACCCGCAGCGGAGCGGCGCCTTGGAGGCGGCCTTCGTGGCCGAGGCCGACCAGCTCGAGGGGGCTCTCGGGCGAGGCTTGTTCCTGGCCCGTTCGGCGCGGCTCCTGGGACGCAAGGACCTGGCGTTGCGGGCGCAGGCGCTGTTGCGTGCCCGGCTGGCCGGGCAGCCGTCTCTGGTGCCCGTCCGGGCCGGGCTGGTTCGACTGGCGGGCCTGACCGGCGCGTCGCCGCCGGACCCGGGCGAACCACCGCTCCTCGACTGGGCTCGCCTCCTGCCGCCGCAGAAGCCACGGAAACCCTTTACGCCCGAACTTCGGCGAGCGATCGCCGCCGTGCGCAGGAAGCATCCCGGGGGCAGCGACGCGGTGCGGCTCGAGCGCGCGCGAGCGGTCCTGAAGGTCTATCCCTGGGACGTCACGGCGCGAGATCAGTTCGCGGCCGCCGTCAACCGCAGCCAGGGTCGGACGCCGCAGAACCGCCTCCTCTACCTGCGCGCCTTCGAACTCACCCCGGGGGCGGCCTACTCCTTCGTCTTCGACTTCATGACCGATTGGGTGCAGGATACGCGCTTCGGCGCGGTGAAGTACCCTCGCGACGAGACCAAGATCCTGCTCGCGGAGGACGCCGAGGCGCCCTTGCACCAGGTCCCCTGGATCCTGGACCACTACCTGGGACTGACCTTCGGGGAATTCAAGGGCGTCGAATACTCGCAAGACGCCTCTCCGCGGGAAGTCGTGCGCCGGATCGACCGGCTCCTGCGCCTGGCGCCGGGTCTCTCTGGTTTTCTCTATCCGCGCGCGCATCTGGTGGCGCTGGCGGGAGGCCCACGAGAGCAGGTGGAGCGCGACCTTTCGCTGGTTGACGACCTCGCGCGCAGCGTTCCCGATCCTGCCTTCGCTCCCCGCCCCTACGAGGACTGGCTCTACCGGCTCTGGATCTACGCTCCGGACCGGCTCGAGGAGTCCTTCGCGCAGTTGGAGAAACTCCGCACGTGGCGCGACGCGCGAGGGCGCACCTTCGTCGATCTGTGGGGGAAGAAACAGTTCCAGCGCTGGCAGGAGTGGGTGCGCGGTGCACTGCACCTCGCCGAATTCCGTAGCGATCCGCGCTGGGAGGGCTTCCTCGCCGCGTTCCGTTGAGGCCGGGCGAGGACTTCGCCGCGAAGCTCAGGGACGGTCGAGGTGCGCCCGGGCGAGGGTTCCGGCGGGCCCGTCCGGGTCGTCGCAGGCGAGGGCTTCGAGGGGGGCGCGCGCGGCGGCGTCGCCGCGCGCGAGCAACTCTTCGCAGGCGAGGAGGCGGATCCCGGGGTCGAGCCCGCGGTCCCAAGCCAGGGAGGCGAGCGCTTCGTGGATGCGCTCTCCACCGCGCGAGAGCGCGTCAAGGGCCTCCTCCGCCCCTGCGGGGTCTTTTCCGCGTGCGTCGAGCAAGAGCACGTCGCGCGCGCTCAGGAAGGAACTCAATGAGACCTCGGTGCGTGCGGCGATGGCCAGGACCGCGCCGGCCGCCGCGCGGCGGGCCGAGGGGGCGAGGCGTGGGAGCAGCGCCGCGAGCGCCTCGGCGTCGTCGGCCCGGCCTCCGGCGGCGAAGGCGTCCCCCAAGAGTGCGTGGAGGATCGGGTCGGGGTCCTCGAAGGCGTCGCGCAGAGCGTCGAGGAGCCGAGGCCCGCCGCGCGCCAGCGCCCGCCGCAGGGCTTCGTAGCGCACCGGCGAGCGCTCGGCGCGCGCGAGGCTCAGGAGCGCGCCGGCGTCGTCGGCACGGCTTGCCCGCTCGAGGGCGGCCAGAGCCGCGGAGCTCCCGCCGTGCTGCGGGGAGGGCAGCGCCTTCGCGGTCGAGACCGCGTGTGCGGCCTTATGGGAAACGGAGCGCACACTGGCTGCGAGCGTCCTCGTCGTGGCTCGGCCTTGCGGACGGCGCTGCGCCTGCGCTGGCGAGCCGTCCGTGCGTGGCGGCGCGGCCGGGGCGAGGGCGAAGAGAGCGATCCCCGCGCAGAGGACGCAGGCGAGGGTCTCCCACAGGCCGCGCACGGGCATCAGTAGCTCAGGCTCCCGGAACCGACGGTCCACACGGTGCGTCCGCGACCTTGCGCGTCGAAGCGGACCACCGCGAGAGCGTGGCTGGTGCGAACGCGCGGGAGGCCCGCGCCAGGATCCACGTCCACTGGCGTTCCGGCGGGATTGGAGACGACCACATCGGTCTCTCCGCCCGACACCACGGCCAGAGCGAGGGCGCCGCCGCTTGCCCGAAGGGCGTGGACCTCGGGCGCGACCGCGCCCGGCGGGGCCGCGGCCACGGCGGTCAAGAAGCGGACGGATCGGCCGCGTGCCGTGCACTCGACCGCTTCGTGTCCGTCGGGGCGTTCGCCCGTGCTGCTCTCGCGGGTCGAGGTGGTGATGGTCGCCGGCGCGCTGGCGGTGAACCCGACCGCGGCCTGGAGGCGCTTGCGCGCGGTCTCGTAGTGCACGCCCGCCGGGGTCCGCGTGAGGGGGCGCTGCTTGGGCGTCCCGCCGTTGAGCTGGACCTGCGCGGTGAAGGTCTTTTCGGTTCGGGCCTCGCAGCGGTCTTCGACCAGCAAGGCGCGCGTTCCCAAGAGAAAGACGGTCCGGCGGACACGCGCTCCTCGGTATTCGCTCTCCACCTCGACCGAGGGGACGGAGCCTGTAGCGGAAGTCCGGGCACCGGGGACGACGCGCGTGTCGGTCCCGCCCGAGAGGTAGTGCAGAAATCCGAGGAAGCGGTGCACCCCGCGCGGTCCCTCCCCGTCGACGAGGACCATGCTGCGATGCCGCCCGCGGTTGGTCTTTTCGACCTGGGGCCAGCCGTAGTAGCCGGGATCGATGGTCACCTGGTCTCCGTGGACGAAGTAGGTGAAGGCGCCGTTGGAGACGGCCTCGTGGCCGTAGCCCCGGGTGCGCATGAGTCCGGCCTGGGCGAGGACGAGGGCGTGGGCGTCGTCGGGTCCCCAGCCGCTGCGCAGGACGGCGGTGCCGCGGCGTCCGTCGATGCGGCTCACGGTCCCGGGGGGGGCGGTCAGGGCGTCCGCTCGCTGGACCAGAGTCGGCGTCGGGTCGGCAGCGAAGAAGAACAAGGCCCTGCGCCCGCGGGCGCCGGGATAGCCGGAGCGCTTCCAGTCCCAGAGGAAGAGCTCCTGGTCGGCGGAGGAGCGCGATCGGCCGCGTCCGCGGGAGAGGAAGTAGCCGGGGGTCGTGTCGAAGTAGAGGCGCGCGTTGTCGACGATGGGGCGGCGCCCGTCGGGGAGACGAAGGCCGATGCACCAGGCCACGGGGTCGTTCACGGCGTCGCTCGAGAGGTAGGGCACGCCCCGACCGGAGAGGAAGCGCTGGTAGGTGGAGAAGAAGGGCAGGGCGAGGTCGGCGGCGTAATGGAAGTAGCTCGTCCCTTCGGCCCAGGCACCGGCTTGGGCCTGATGGCGCCAAGCGCTCGAGCGGCGGGTGGGGTGCAGGCGTCGGGTCGCGGCGCGCATCCAGCCCTTGGGTCGGTGCCACCACGTCTTCGGGTCGTACCAGCGGTAGCGGCGGTGCCGGTTGAGGACCACGGCGGCCATGCCCAGGCCGCTGGCCACCCGCACGGTGTGGTTGTTTCGCCAGAGGGCCAGCAGCCACTCCCAGAAGCGCAAGTCCGAGGCGAGGTTTCCCAGGCGCCGCTCGGCCCTTTGCAGTCCAGGGCGGAGGGACGCGGGCAGGGCGGCCAGCAGGTCGTAGGCGGCGAGTTGCATGACGAGGGCGTCCGCGGCCTTGATGCCGCGGTCGAGGACCTCGAAGCCTCGCCATACGGGCCAGTCGTCGTAGAGCCCGTCGAGGATGTCGGCGGCTTCTTGGGCTTGGCGGCGGATCCAGCCCTCGGGGCTGGCTTCGCCGGGGAGGCGGGGGAGGGGACGCCACGAGGGGTCGAGGCCCTGGGTCCACAGCCAAGCGACCGTTGCCTTGGCGGCGGCAATCTCCCCGTTGTGTGCCTCCTGGCCGTAAAGGACGCTGTAGGGGTCCGGCTTGGTCTTCCAGCCGCTCCCGCCGTGCGGGATTGGGCGGCCCTGTTCCGCGCGGTCGCGCAGACGAGCGTAGGCGCCGGCCCAAGGCTCCTCTCGGTTCTCGATGCGCTGGATGGTGCGGGCGATGTGCGCGGCGTCGCGGCCGTCGAAGCCGACGCGCGGACGGTGGGTGAGGCGGCCTTCGAAGTCGCTCTCCGCGCGGGCGGGCACCCCCGCGGTGAGGAGAAGCGTGGCGAAGAGGAAGGAGCGCAAAGGGGTCATGCCCGGCGTCGGGCAAGCGCGGTGCCGCGTCAAGTCCTTGCGGGGCAAGAAGGGGCGGCGCCCTGCGGAGCGCCGCAGCGGGCGGTGGCGGAAATCGGGCGGATTCGCGCCCCGGGGGAAGCCGTGCTTCCTGTTTCAGCGCGGGACGAGTTCGGCGCTCCAAAGGAGCACCGAACGGTAGCCGGTTCCCAGGACCAGGCGGTCCGCGGAGGGCGAGGCCGCGAGGGAGCAGAGGGAGGCGCGGTCCGGGACGAGCCGGCGAAGCGGTCGTGCGTTGGCGAGGTCCCACACGCGCAATTCGGGGGCCCCCACTCCGCTGTCGGGGACGCAGTTGATGGACACCAGGCGGCTGCGGTTCGGAGTGAGCCAAAGCCCCGTCACTTCGCCGCTGTGGGCCCGGCGGCCCAAGATGCCCCGCCCCACCTCGACCACGTCGTCGGCCACGAAGGCTTTGCGCCGAGAGGGGTCGCGCAAGTCCACGAGCAGCAGGCGCCCAGCGTAGCTCCCGGTGAGCAGGCGGTCTTCGTCGACGAAGGCGAGGGCCGAGAGCGGGTGCGGCTCCTCCCAGACAAAGACCTCGCGACCCGCGGGAAGCTCCCAGACCTTCAGCCAGCAGGGGACCGGAGGGCGCGCGTCGCTCATGGACACCGGCCGGCCTCCGGCGGCGGCGAGCCGGCGGCCGCTGGGCGAGAAGGCGATCGCGCGCAACTCGGGCCTTGCCTTCAAGGCAATGGGGCTCCGCTGCGGCCACGCGACCGCCCGCAGCCCGGAGCCTCCTCCGTAGGCCAGGGTGCGTCCGTGCGGAGAGAAGACGGCTCGGCTGGTGAGGCCGTCGGTTTCCAGGTCGCCGAGCGGCGAGCTTTGTCCCGTCGCGGGGTCGATGGTCGCCCACGCCGCGCGGTGGGCCGAAGAGGGAACGGCAACGACCAACAGCCCCCGGTTCGGGTGCAGGGCGAGCGCCCCGTAGCGCGGCGAGGTGGACACGGCGGACCACAACAGTCGGGCCGGAGTTTCGAGCTTCCAGGCGCGCAGGCGCTGGTCGGCACCCTGCGTCAAGAGGCGGTTTTCGTCGAGAAACAACGCTCGCACGGGGAAGCGATTCGGGCCGAAGGGGCGTCGGGAGGACGGGTCGGCGGCGTTTGGGACGTGGTCGAGGCGCGCCAAGGGCACCGCGGTGCGCGTGGCCTGCTCGAGGTCGCGAGCCGCTGCGAGCAACTCGGGCGGAGCACCTTGCGCCCGGGCCCGCCAGCGGCGGAGGGCGGCGAGTCGCGCGGTCGGTTGTTCGAGGCGGCGCACGGCGTCGAGTTGCCGGCGCAAGGCGGCGACGCGGCCCGGGCCAAGCTCGAGACGAGGTTCGGGTGGCGGGGCCCTGGGGGCCGTCGGCGCGGCGCGTGCGGCGAGCGACGGGGGGCGGTTCGTTTCCTGCAGCTTGGAAGAGGAGGAAGAATGGGCGAGCCACGCCGCGAGGCAACCCAGCGAACACGCCAGCAGCAAGAGCGCGGCGACCCTGGGCGAAGCGCCGCCCAGCGAGAGGGAGGAGGTCGAGGTGCGGCCCTCCAGCCAGGCGTCAAGGGCCGCGGCGAAGGCTTCTCCGTCGGAGTGGCGGCGGGCGGGATCGACCTCGAGGGCGCGCAGGCAGATGGCCTCCAGCGGAGCGGGGACGGCGGGAGCCCGGCGGCGCGGAGGGTCGCAGCGTCCGGCCGCAATGCGACCGACGAGTTCGGCGAGGGTCTCCGCCGCGAAGGGAAGCTCGCCCGTCAGCGCCCGGTAGAGGAGGACGCCCAGCGCCCAGACGTCGGTGGCGGGGGTCGGCGCCGCGTCGTTCCCGCAGAACTGCTCGGGGGCCATGGAGGACGGCGTTCCGACCCACTCCCCGGTCTGGGTGAGGCCCTCGAGGTCGGCGGCCGTGGCCAGTCCGAAGTCGGCGACGCGCACGGCGCCCGTCGTGTCCACGAGGACGTTCTCCGCTTTGACGTCCCGGTGGACCACGCCGTGTCTGTGGGCGTGGCCGAGCGCCCGAGCGGCGTCGCGCAGGAGGCGCACCCGCTCGCGCAGCGGACGTTCGTCGAGGACTTCGGCGAGGCTCTGACCCGATACGAATTCGTAGGCCAGGTAGGCGCGACCGTCGACCTCGCCGGCGGAGTGCACCCGCACGATTCCCGGGTGGCGCAACCGGGCGGTGAGTTCGCCTTCGCGACGGAAGCGCTCGCGGCGGCGGTCCGTCAGCCGCTGCAGTCCCAGCTTGAGGGCGACCTCCTGCCCGGAGGCCGTGTGCCGCGCTCGGTAGACGACCCCCATTCCGCCGCGTCCGAGTTCGGCGAGGATCTCGTAGGGACCGCAGCGGCGGTTCGCCATCGACGCGATGGTGGCAGCGCGAGTCTTCCGACGCGAGGTGTCGGCAGGTCCGCGTGCCGGGAACGTCTCGTCGGGCCGGGACCCGGCCGAGCAGGCCGTGGGCTCCGCAGCGGCAGGCGCTCGCGGGCGCCCAAGGGCGTTCGACGACCCTGGGCCCCTCGCCTCGACGAGGAACGAAAGGGGGGCCCGGAAGTCTGCTGGGGCAGTGAAGCTCCCGGGCCCGGCGTGCGCGGAGGCGCCCCGCTCGCCAGCGGAACGTCCCCGCGCCTCGCCCGAGCTCCTGCGGCGGCTCCTTAGCTAAGGCGCTTCCAGTACTCCTCGGGCATGTCGTGCGCCATCTTGAGTGCGCCGTTGGCGCCGGCGTACTTCGGCTCCTCGACCTGGACGACCTTCCCGCCGCCGAGCATCTCCTGCATGGTCTCTTCGAGGACGCGCCCCAGGCCTTTGATCTGGGAGCCGCCTCCGCCCAGGAGGACGTTGTTGCGCAGCTTGGCTTGGAAGTCGGGGTCGAAGGTCGAGATCAGCTTGTGGAGCGCTTCGACCAGGGGGGGCACGATCATGCGGCAACCGGTGCGCAGCTCGTCGGTGACGTCGAACACCGTGGGCTTGCCGTTGACCAGGAACTCGACCCGCACCGGTTCGGCGGCGTCGCTGACGAAGGAGTATTTCTCCTTGATCTCCTTGACCTGGTGGATGGTGAAGTCGGCCTCGGGCGCCTTCTTCTTGAAGAGCGCGAAGAGTTGCTTGTCGAGCCAGTCGCCGGCCGTGGTGAGCGTGATCTGGTCTTCTTCGGTGGGCATGGTGCCGTGCATGCGGCACAGGTCCACGGTGCCCGCGCCGATGTCGATGACCAGGGTGTCGTCGAGCAGGTCGAGGCCGTAGGCGACGGCGAAGGGCTCGCTGGTGATGATCACCGCGTCGAGGTGCTCCTTGGCGGCTTCGACCAGCGCCGCCTTGTTCTTGAGGGAGGCCTGGGCGGGCGCGCCAATGACGCCGTAGAGCAGCTCGTCCTTGCGCGGCTTGGCCAGGCTCAGGGCGTGGCGGACCAGGTCCTTGGCGGCTTCCATGCGCCGGTCGAGTTCTTCCTGGCTGAGTCCGGTTTCGGCGTCGTCGAGGTATTTGATCGCGCCCTCGGCGAAGGGGCGGTAGAGGTCGAGCGAGAGCCGCTTGTCGACGGCCTCTTTGCCGAAGAGCTTGTCCTTCTTGAGCAGCTTGCGCGAGACGACGTCCTTGGGGTATCCGACGTAGCTCCACACGGTCTCGCGCACGCCGCTCGAGCTGGCCACCGAGGTCCGAGAGGTTCCGAGGTCGATGCCGATGTAGAGGACGCCCTCGGCCTTCTTCTCGCCGACGGTGCTGCCCGAGTCCTGGAGTGCGGTCTGGCTCATGTTCCTTCCTTGCGGTTGCGTGCGCGCGAGTCGCGGGCACCGGCCCACGCTCCGAGCGGACCCCGTTGTAAGGGCGCGTGCGGGGTGGAGTCAAAGACCTTTCCGATGTCCGCGGGCGCCGCGTCGTTGACGTCCTCGGCCCAGGGGCTGTAACCTCGCTTCCCGCGAGGGGCGCAGGCCCTTCGCCGTTGGGGAGGAAGCATGGGCGAGGCCGCCGACTTCAAGGCCAAGACCCGCGAACTCAAGCGCCGCATCATGGAGGAGGCGGAGCCGAAAGGGACCGAGCCCGAGGCGGAGACGGTTTACCCCGAATGCGATTCCAACGACTGGGGCTGGACCGAGTCCGAGGAGAAGCGGCGCGCGGCCGCTCGCTCGGCGGCCTCCATCGAAGCGAGCGAGGAGGAACTGTCGGCGATCGACCTGGACGATCCCGAGCTCGACGACCTAGACGACTTGGACGACTTGGACGAGCCCGATGGTGGCGTTGCCGAGTCGGTCGAAGAGGAGCTCGAGGAAGTCGACCTCGATGACCTCGAATCGGCCGAGGAGGAGTACGAGGCCCTCGAAGAGCTTACTTCGTCGGAGGAGGCGCTCTTGGCGGAGCTCCGCTCCGAGGAGGCCGAACCTGCTTCCGAGCTTACGTGGCCGGACGAGCTGACTCCGCTCGACGACGGCCTGCGCGCGGGCGGGAGCACGTCGCGGCGGCGCGTCGACGGTGGCGGGCAGGGCGGCGCGCCCGCCGGGCCGACGGGTGGGGCGCCCGTTCCTTGCGCCGACGCATCCGCGCCCGCCGCGGCCACCGAGGCCGTGCGCCGGGAGCTTGCGAGCAAGGCGCGCGACACGACCCTTCTGCAGCTTGCCAAGCAGGGCCTCAACAACGTCAAGGTCTTGGGGCTGAACACGGTGGAGAAGATCGTGGCCGACGCGGTCGCCACTTCCCTGGAGCGCTTCGCCGTCGAGCAGACCGAGGCCCAGCGGCGGGCTCTCGAGCTGGAGGCGCGGCGCGAGTTCACCAAGCTCCTGCGCCGGCACAAGCAGAGCCGCCGCGAGCGTTCGGAGCTCGCCCGCGAGGTGGAAGGCCTGCGCGAGGAATTGGAGCGCGCGCAGCAGGCCCTAGCCCACGAGCAGAGGGGCAGCGCGCAGCTCACCCCCGAGGCGGTGGTCGCCCTCGAAGAGAGCTTCCGTCGCCTGCTGGGCGAGTTCCTCGACGAGGAGCGTCGGACCTTGCTCGCCGAGGATCACCCGCAGGCCCTGTGCGGTCTGAGCGAGCTCGAGCGCAAGCTCGGTGAGGTCTTCGACCGCCTCCTCGACCGGGTGCGCTCGAAGAACGAAGAGCTGCTGCAGTTGCGCATCGGGAAGCTGAACGCCGCCCTGGAAGAGACCGAGGCGGCTTTGCGGGCGTTGGCGCAGTCCAAGGGCTTCGACGACGGGATTGCGTCCATCTACGACCGCGTGCAGGGGCTCTCGCCGGAGGATTCCCACTACGCGCGCAAGAAGGACCTGTTGGCGATCGTGTTCGTGGAGAACCTGCGCATCCAGCAGCGGGAGGTCACCGCCGAAGACCGCGAGGCCTACGCGGACGCGCTGGCCGCCCTCGGTACCCCGGAGGACCCGCGGCCCGCCGTTGGGGAAGTCCCCGCAGGCTTCGCCGCGCCGGCCGACCTCTCCGAACTTCCCGACGACGTAGCATTCTGAGCGCGAGCTCGCGCACTTGCCGGTCGTGTTGCCCGGCTCCTTGGACGACCTCGCGTTCCGGGTGGGGACTGGTGCCCTGCCCGCTGCCCTGGCCGTGGAGCGCGCCCCGCGTACGACGCGCTGCGGGTCTTTGGGGGCGCGGCGCGCGGTGGAGCCGCTCGCTGTCGGGAGGAGAGGAGTCCGTTGCCCGCGAGGACCGGCGCAACGCCGCGAGGAACCGGAGTTCGGTGACGCTGGCGGGAGCGACTCGGCGGCGTAGGCTACGGAGGCGCCAGAACGGGGTCCGCTCTTCGCGGGGCCGGACCCTGCGGTCGGGGCCGCTGCGAGGGTCGTTCGCGGTCTCCACCGGAGGGAGGCCGTGGCGGCGCGAGGGGGGCCGGCGGCCCGGAGGGAGTTCGAGATGAGCGAAACCAGGCAGCCCCAGGGCTCGGAGGCGTCGGGCGTGGACGGCGAGTCGAGCGTCGAGCCGGCGGCCGCGCCCGAGCGGCTGGTCGCGCCCGCGGAGGCCGCCGGACCGTCGCCCGCCGAGCGGAAGGAGGAGAAGGCGGCATCGGTTCCGCCGACCTCGGGCCTGCGGCGGACCATCGGGCTGGCGGCGCTCGGGGTTGCTGCCATGGCCTTGCTCATGGCGTGGCTCGCGGGGGCCTTCCGCGAGAAGGTGGCGCCGCGCGAGCGCGGCGCCTTGCCTCCTCCGCCCGCGGGGGTGCCCATGCACGCGGTGCGCGAGGTGGAGGTCCCGCACGTGCGGGAGGTCACCGGCACCATTGCGGCCGAGCACGAAACCGTGGTGGCCGCCGAACTGCTGGGGAGGGTTGCCTTCGTCGATGCGAACCCAGGGGAGCGGGTGGAGGCCGGGCACGTTCTCGCGCGCCTCGACCCGGCGGAATACCGCGCGCGCCTCGAGCAGGCCGAGGCCCTCCTCAAGCAGGCCGAGGACCACTACCAACGCACGCGCAAGCAGCACGCGGCGCAGACGGCGAGCGAGAGCCAGCTCGTCCAGGCGCAGACCGCGCTCGAGGCCGCCCGGGCTCGCGTTCGTGAGGCGCGCACGATCCTCGACAAGACCGTGATCCGCGCCAACGCCCCGGGGGTCGTCATCGAGCGCCTCGTAGAAGTGGGCGACACCGTCACGCCGGGGCGGCCGCTCGTGCGCCTCTACGACCGCCTGCAGCTGGTGGCGGTCGTCCCCGAGTCGCTGCAGCCCTTCCTGCGCGTGGGACAGGCAGTCCAGGTGCGCGTCGACGCTCTGGGGCCCGACGCGTGCGAGGGAACCGTCGCCGAGATCGTGCCCGAGGCGCAAGCCTTGGCGCGCGCCTTCCGCGTCAAGGTCACCGGCCCTTGCCCGCCCGGGCTGATCCCGGGCATGTTCGGGCGCATGAGCGTCCCGCTGGGAACGCGGCGCGAGCTGCGCGTTCCCCTGGGCGCCGTGCGCCGGGTCGGGCAGGTCGCCATGGTCTACCGCGCCCTCCCTGGCGGCGCCCTCCTGCGGCAGTTCGTGCGCCTGGGCGAACGCCGCGGCGACGAGGTCGTGGTGCGCAGCGGTTTGGCCGCAGGCGATCGGGTGGTGGCCGACGTGGCTCGCCTGCAGGAGGCGTCCCGTGAGCGGTAGCTCGCCGGAGCGCGCCCCGCTCACCAGCCGCATCGTCGAGGCCTTCCTGGAGGGGAACCTCTCGGTGCTCCTGCTGATCCTCTCCCTGCTCGCCGGTGGTGTGGCGCTGTTGGTCACTCCGCGCGAGGAGGACCCCCAGATCGTGGTTCCCCTGGTCGATGTGCTCGTCGAGGCGCCCGGTTGCTCCGCCGAGGAGGTCGAGCGGCAGGTGGCGACGCGCCTGGAGACCATGCTCTACGAGATCGACGGAGTGGAATACGTCTACTCCGTCTCGGAGGCCGACGCTGCGGTCGTCACCGCGCGCTTCTACGTGGGTGAGGACCGCGAGGACAGCCTGCTCAAGGTCTACAACAAGATCTCGATGAACGCCGACCGCGTCCCGCCCCAGGTTACGGGCTGGGTGGTGCGTCCGGTCGAGATCGACGACGTGCCCATCCTGTCCGTGACCCTCTACGGAGACGAGGCGCAGGGCGACTACCCCCTCCGCCGCGTCGCCGAGGAGATTGCCAGCAAGCTCAAGGAGGTCCCCAACACCGGCCGCACACAGGTCGTCGGGGGACGGCCCCGAGCGTTGTGGGTCCACCTCGATCCGTACGCCGCGGCGGCCCACGGACTGAGCTGGCAGCAACTTGCGCGCGCCTTGCGCGCCGCGGACGTGCGGGCTCCCGCGGGGACCTTGGAGCGCGACGGAGAGAGCGTGCGCATCGACGCCTGCGCCCGGCTCGGGAGCCCGCGCGAAGTGGAGGAGCTCGTGGTCGGGGTGCACGAGGGTGCCCCGGTGTTCCTCGGCGACGTCGCCGAGGTGGAGCTCGGTCCAGGGGAACCGTCCTCGTACACTCGCCTTGGTTTCGGTCCCGCGGCGCCCGCGGACCGGGTTCCCCCCGAGTTCCGTGGGACGGACCGGGACTACCCGGCGGTGACCGTCGCCGTGGCCAAGCGCAAGGGGAGCAACGCGGTGTGGGTGGCGGAGGACCTCCTCGAGCGCCTTGGCCAGATCGAGGACGAGATCCTCCCCGACGGCGTCCATTGGTACGTCACGCGCAATTACGGCGAGACGGCCAACGACAAGGTCAACGAACTCATCGAGGGCCTCGGTGTCGCGATCGTCATCGTGATCGTGCTCATCGCCATGGCTTTGGGCTGGCGCGAGGGGTTCATCGTCGCCACGGCCGTGCCCATCACCTTCGCCTTGACGCTGCTGGTGAACTACCTGGCGGGCTACACCATCAACCGCGTCACCCTGTTCGCGTTGATCCTGGCGCTCGGCTTGGTGGTCGATGACCCGATCGTCGACGTCGAGAACATCTACCGGCATCTGCGCATGGGAAGCAAGAGCCCTCGCCGGGCGGTGCTCGACGCGGTCAACGAAGTTCGTCCGCCCATCATCCTGGCGACGTTGGCCATCATCGTTTCCTTCGTGCCGCTGTTCTTCATCACCGGCATGATGGGGCCCTACATGGCGCCCATGGCGCTCAACGTGCCGCTCGCCATGCTCATGTCGCTCGTGGTGGCCTTTACCATCACGCCGTGGCTCAGCTACCACGTCCTTTCCGGCCACGCGGGCGTCGGGGACGGGCACGGCGGATCGGGCAGGGAGGGATCACCCGTCGAGCCTGGGTTGCTCGCCGTCTATCGCCGCGTGCTTGGGCCCTTCCTCGCACGGCGGGGCGCTCGCTGGGCCCTGCTTGGCGTGACGAGTGCGCTGTTCGTCGCTTCGTGCTGGCTTGCCGTCGACCGGCGCGTCCCGCTGAAGATGCTCCCCTACGACAACAAGAACGAGCTGCAGCTCGTCATCGACATGCCGGAGGGGACGACCCTCGAGCGGACCGAGGCCGTGGCGGCCGAGTTCGCGGCCGTGCTCCGGCAGGTCCCCGAAGTGACCGACGTGAGCACCTACGTGGGCCTCTCCAGTCCCATGGATTTCAACGGCTTGGTGCGCCACTACTACCTGCGGCGTGGCGACCACGTGGCGGACGTGCGGGTGAACCTGGTCCACAAGAAGCAGCGGGTGCAGCAGAGCCACGAGATCGCGCTTCGCCTGCGGCGCGAGCTGGAAGGCATCGCGGAGCGCAACGGCGCCGCCCTCAAGATCGTGGAATTGCCGCCCGGTCCGCCGGTCCTGGCCACCTTGGTCGCCGAGGTCTACGGGCGGCCCTACACTCCCTACGCTCGTCAGCTGGAGGCCGCCGAGGCCTTGGCCGCGCGCTTGCGGAGGGAGCCGGGCGTGGTGGACGTGGACACCACCGTCGAGGCACCTCAGCCGCGTGTGCACTACGTCCCCGACCGCGAGAAGCTGCGCCTGAGCGGAATTTCCGAGGAGGAGGTCGCCTGGACCCTGGCGGCGGCCGTGCGCGGTGCTCCCGTGGCGGTGCTCCACGACGCCGCCGACGTCGACCCGACGCCGGTGCTCTTGCGCCTGCGACCGGAGTCGCGGGCGAGCGCCGCCGACCTGGACTCCCTCGCGGTGGGGGGGCGGGTCCGGCTCTCGGAGGTCGGTCGCTGGGTTGCGGGGCGCCGCGACCAGAGCATCTACCGCAAGAACCTGCGCAGGGTGGTCTACGTCTCCGCAGAACTGGCCGGGCGGCCGCCCGCGGAGGTCGTCCTGGACGTTACGGCCGACGAAGGCCAGGCCGTGGATCCCGCGGCTTCTCCGCGCCCCCTTGCCGAGCGGAGTTTTCTCGACAACGGCGGCGGCCTTGGCTGGTCGCCCCCCAAGGACGTGCAGGTGGTCTGGAGCGGCGAAGGGGAGTGGAAGATCACCCTCGACGTGTTCCGCGACCTTGGCCTGGCCTTCGCCGCCGCCTGCCTGGGGATCTACGTCCTCTTGGTCTACGAGACCGGGAGCTACCTGCTGCCCGTGGTGCTCATGATCTCGATCCCCCTGACCGTGATCGGCATCCTGCCCGGCTTCTGGCTCCTGAGCGCGGTCGGAGGAGCGCCCGTCGACGGGTGGGCGAACCCTACCTTCTTCACCGCCACGGGCATGATCGGCATGATCGCGCTCTCGGGCCTCGCGGTGCGCAACGCCATCTTGCTGATCGAGTTCGTGCGCAGCGGGCAGGCGGAGGGCATTTCGGTGCGCGAGGCCCTGATTCGCGGTGGGGCCGTGCGGATCCGACCCATTCTCCTCACCGCCGGAACGGCCATGCTCGCCGCCTGGCCGATCACCCTCGACCCGATCTTCTCGGGGTTGGCCTGGGCCCTGATCTTCGGCCTCCTGGTGTCCACGGCCTTCACGCTCCTCATCATTCCGGTCGTCTACTTCATGGTCTATGGGCCGCGGGAGGCGTCCCCCGAGGCTGGACGCTCCGACGGCTCGGGATAGCTTGCGGACATGTGGTACTCCTACTTCGATCCTCTCTACTGGTTGCTCCTGGCGGTGGGCGGGGGGTTGAGCCTCCTCGCGACCCTCTTGGTCAAGGGAACCTTCGCCACCTATTCGCAGGTCGGCACGCGCGCGGGGCTGACCGGCGCCCAGGTCGCAGAGCTGATCCTGCGCCGCAACGGCATCCACGACGTGCGGGTGGAGCCGGTGAGCGGCTCGCTTTCCGACCACTACGACCCACGCGGCAAGGTCCTGCGCCTTTCGGAGCCGGTCTACGCCTCCGACAGCCTGGCCGCCTTTGGCGTGGCGGCGCACGAAGTCGGCCATGCCATCCAAGACGCCCGCGGGTACGCGCCGCTGCGCTTTCGCTCGGCCTGGGTTCCCGTCGCCAACGTGGCCGGCGGATTCTCCATGTTCGTGATCTTCGCGGCCTTCCTCCTCGGCGGTGTGCAGACGGCGGCGGGGACCGCCGCAGCGTGGCTGGGCATCGCGCTCTTCGGGACCACCACCGTCTTTACCCTTGTGACCCTGCCCGTCGAATTCGACGCCAGCCGTCGGGCTCTGCAGACCCTCGAGCGCGAAGGGCTCATGGATCCCGACGAGCTGGCGGCGGCCCGCAAAGTCCTTCGCGCCGCCGCGCTTACCTACGTGGCAGCCTTCGTCAGCTCCCTGCTGATGCTCCTCTACTACGCCTACCGCCTCGGCTTGCTCGGCGGCGGGCGCCGCGACGACTGACGCCGCCGGCCTTCGGCCCGCTGGGGGGACTCAGTGGGGCCCCGAGGCGAGCTCCTCGGGAGGTCGATCTTCCGAGCGCGGAGCGTCGCCGGTGGCCTCCGCCGGGGCCGGAGGCACCGGTCCCGGAGGGGGGAGGGCCGACGGAGTCCCGGCTGCGGGCCCGAAGGCGCGTCGCTGCGCGAGCAAGAAGGCTGCCGCGGCGAGGGCCGAGAGAGCGGTGGAACCGACGAAGGCGAGTCGCAGGCGGCCGGTGCGCATCCGCTCCATGAGCGCGAGCTGCTCGCGAGGGAGGGTGTTGCTGAGCCGGTAGACGTCGAGGGGGTCCACGCGGACGAAGGTCAGGGAGCCGGAGAGGCCGCCGAGGGCGACCAGGGCCAGGGTCGCGTTCCAGGCGAGGGGGTGGCGGCGGTAGACGGCTCGCGCGAGGACCGCGCAGGCCGCCGCGGTGAGGAGGACGAGGGCCGTCGCCGGGGGTCCAGCCAAGAGGACGCCGAAGCAAGGGAAGACGCCGTAGGGCAGGCAGAGCAAGACACCCACGGCGCCGAGGCCGAGCCAGAGGGAGGTCCCGAGGACGGGGAGAGGGAGGTGGTCGGTCCAGCGTGGCTGCGGGTCGAGGGCCGCGCAGCGCTCCTGCAGGTCGCTGCGTGCGTAGAGGGCGGCCAAGAGCCCGGGGAGGCCTACGTAGAAGATCAGGCCCGCGCCGATGCTCACCGCCGCTGCGAAGGTCGCCGCCAGCGGGGGAGGCGCTGCGGGGCCGCCGCCGGGGCTCCCCGCGCCGGCCAGGGCGGCCTGCAGGACTTCGGGGAGGGTGAGGGCGAGGACTCCGGTTGCCAGGACGCCCAGGAGCGTTCCGGGCAGGGAGAGAGCGAGCATTACGGGACGCACCCAGCGCCGGTGCCGCCAGGCGCCCACCGCGGTGACGGCGAAGAACACGGCCAAGAGGAAGTAGACCACCAAGCCGAGCAGGGCGCCCGTCAAGCTCGGGCGCCGAGCGGCGGGGAGGGTCGTCTGCACGTAGATCCCGAAGCCCATGCACGGCACGGCGAGGGCGCAGAAGATCCCGAGCAGCGCCTGGACCACCGCCGCGATCCGCAAGCGGGAGCTTCTCTGCGGGGGTGCCGACCGCTGGACGAGATGCTCGCCGCACGCCGGACAGCGGACGCTGGCCGCGGGGATCTCCTCGAGGCACAGGGGGCACGCGACCGAAGGAGCCATGGAATCAGCCGAGCAGCTCGTGGGCGGAACGGAGGCGTGCCTCGAGGCCGGCCTTCGGGGGTTCTCCTGCGGGCGAGGCGTCGTTCATTGCTCGTCCTCTTCTTCCGGGGAGGAGGTCGCCGGCAAGGAGCCGGTGAGCCTTTGGAGGGCCTCTTCGCAGGCCCCGGGGTCGGGCGCGTCCTCCACGCCAAACAGGTACGGGCCGCGATGGGCGATGGCAAAGAAGGTCTTCAGGTAGGGGTGCCGACAGGTCGACTGCGACGGGGGGTGCGAGAGGGTCTCGAAGTCTTCTTCCTGCGCCTCGTGAAAGGTCCGGTAGAGCGACGCCGCGGCCTGGGGTGAGGCGGCTCGGTGGAGGAACAGCCGCTGCGAGGCTCCGGAGCGCGCGAACCAGACGTCGCGCGCGAAGTCGTACTGGAAGGCGTTCTCGGCCTGGTAGGCGATGGCGGAGAACGGGAGTCCCAGCACGCCGGTGAGGATTCGGAAGGGTTGGGGCGGGTCCTCGTTTGCTCCGAGAGGGGCGAGCCGGAGGGCAATCGTGCGGGCGGTTCGGGCGAGCTCGGGGTCTTCGCGGGGACAGAGCAGGTGGAAGACGTAGCGCCCGACGACGCCGCTCGCGCCGAGGGCGTTCGGGGTGAGGGCGACGGGTCCGATCCGATCCACGGGGCGATCGCCGCGCTGCTCGGCGTAGAGGCCAAGGGCGTTGGCGAAGGCTTCTGCGGGCAGGGGGCGGATCCGCGCAGCGGCTTCGCCCGCAGAAGGCGGAATGTCCGCAGGGTTGTGCCAGCGCCGCAGCGGAGCGCGGTAGAGGGGGTCGCGCACCGAGGAGCGAGCGAGGACTTCCACTTCGAGCTCCCGCTCGCTTGGGTCGAGAGCGTTCCGCTGGGCGGCAAGCCAAACTCCCGCGCCGACGAGGGGGGTGAGGATCGTGCCGCCGCAGGCCGCCTCGAGGCCGGAGACGCGCTGCCGCAGGAGCTTGGGGCGTCGCAGGGTGTTGAAGACCTCCCCCTTGCGCGCCATGCCGGTCTCCCCGTTGCAGGAGCGTCCTCGAGCCCGAGGCGCCCCTCACCTTCGCTCGCCTGGCCGATGCACCTGCTGGAATCGACCGGCTGCCCGCGCCGGCGGGCGCGGTCTTTGGACCTTGGCGGCTGCCGGGAGCGCCGTCAAGTCGTTCCGCGGTGGGTGCGCGGCCCGCGGCGCTCGAGCCCCGAAAGCGCCGCGGGCGGGCTCAGGTCGGCCGACCGCTTCGCGGGGTGCAGGGTGCCGACCGTGCCGAGGGCTGCGGGCGGGCTACGGCCGGACGGTCCGCCGGAGGAGGGTCGCGCGCCGGTCGGAGGGGCGCCCCTTCCGGGCCTCAGGCCGCGTCGCGGCTTCCTGCGGCCCGCTCGTCGTTCTCTTCGCCCTTCGGGGAGAACAGGTCGAGGAAACGGTCTTCGTAGCGGTCGAAGAGTCCGTAGTCGTCGAGGCGCTCCTTGAGTTCGTAGGCGGCGCGCCGATCCTGCTGGGCCTTGAGGAACAGGGCCTCGATCTGGGCGAAGACGGCCGGATCGATCTCCGGCGAGTCGGAGTCCGCAACCGCGCGCTCGGCGTCTTCCTCTTCTTCGTCGCTCGGGGCGCGGAACTCCGCCTGGGTGGCGAACGAGCCCTCGGGCTCCACTTTGGCCGCCCCCTCTTGCAGGGCTTGGAGCTGGCCGAGCAGGCTCTCGAGGTTGCGCTCGAAGGCCTCGGCCTGGCGGTGGATCTCTGCGAGGTCAAGGTCGAGATCGGCCACGCGGCGGAGGACGTCGAGGACGGAGGCGGCCGCCTTGAGGTAGGGGACGCCAGCCGCCAGCGCGGGGACCTCGGCGAGGAGGCCCATGGCGTCGAGCCCGCGGGCAGCAGCGCGTGCGAGGAGGGTTCCGTTGAGGCCGACCAGCTCGCCGTCGGCGAGGGAGCGCGTGCCGACGGTGCGCGCGAGTTCCTCGAGGAGTTCGCGCCGGCTCGCCACCGCGAACACGCGGGAGGGCGCCGAGGGCTGGGTGGGGGTGACGAGCGCGGCGAAGGTTACCACGCGTTGCACGCCGTGCTCGGCGGCGAGGTCCAGAAGCCGATCGCAGTAGGCGTGCCCGCGGACGTCGGGCTGCTCTTCGCTGACGAAGACCAGTAGGTCGCGTCCGCCCGTGTTGCGAACGGCGAACAGCTGGCCGCGGGGCTTGAGCTCGGGGCTGACGATGCCGCTCCGGATGCGAACGACGTTCGTGCCGAAGAACTCTTCGTCTTGGAAGGGACCGAGGGGCTCGGCGTCGAGTTCGCGCAGGAGGTAGTTGGCCGCCACCACCGCAACCTTCCCCATGCCCGGCCACACGGCGACGAGCCAGGGATCGTTCAACTTCGTCTCGTCGTGCTTCATGGACTTCGTTTCAAGCACGGGTCGTGCCACGGCGGCTTTCGTTGTGGTGAAATGGTTTGCGGCGACCTTGGGCCCGCTTGCGTGCCGCATCGGCAGCCTCGAAACGGTGGCGCCGGCCGCAGGTCTCCGGCGGGGCCGCTCGCCGCCCGCGGCCCGGCCGGGGAGGGGGTGCCCGGGCGGCCGAGGGGTCGGCGGGATCGCTCGGGCGAGGTTGCCCCGGACCCAGGCCCGACGGCGGCCGGTCTGGGGACCGCCGCAGGCCGGGGCGGCGGCCCCGGCGGGGCTCGTTATGGTGGGGGCATGGACTCCGAGTCCCGAGAGGCCCTCGAGCGGCGGATCGCTGAACTCGAAGCGGAGGTCGAGCGCCTGCGCCGCGCGTCGCTGGCGGCGACTCCCTCCGGGCCGACCGTCCAGGTTCCTCCGCAGTTCGTGGAGCCCTTCGCCGAGGCCCAGCGAACGGTTGCCGAGTATTTCCGCGGCGCTTCGATCGCCCCTCCTCGAGCGACCATCCAGATCGGAGGGGATCGCTACGTGCTGGTTCGCGCAGCCTCCCTCTCGCGCGGTTTCCTCAGCGCGGTGCGCTCCCTCTACGCGGACCGCGGAGCCCGAGAAGCCTTGCGGATTGGACGCAACATCCTCTTCGACCTTGCCCACGTGATCGGCTTGCAGGACGCGATTCGCTTCCACGACGCCATGGGGCTGGGCCAGCCCCTGGAGAAGCTCGCGGCCGGGCCCGTGCACTTCGCCCACACGGGCTGGGCCTTCGTCGACATCCTGCCCGAGAGCGACCCCGAGCCCGGGGACGGCTTTTGCCTGATCTATCGGCATCCCTATTCCTTCGAGGCCGAGAGCTGGCTGAGCGCGGGAGAGGAGACCGACTCTCCGGTGTGCATCATGAACGCCGGCTACTCGTCGGGGTGGTGCGAGGCGAGCGTCGGACAGCCGCTCACCGCCGTGGAGGTGACCTGCCGGGCGCGAGGCGACGACCACTGCCTCTTCGTCATGGCGTCGCCAGAGCGGGTTCGCGCTCGGGTCGAGGCCTTCCTGCGCCGGGAAGCCGGGGAGGTCGTGGAGGCGCCGGACTATCAGGTACCTAGCTTCTTCGAGCGCAAGCGGAGCGAGGAGAGGATTCGCGAGGCCTACGAGCGAGCCGAAGCCGCGAACCGCGCCAAGACGCAGTTCCTGGCCAACATGAGCCACGAGCTGCGCACTCCGCTCAACGGGATCCTTGGCCTGACCCGGCTCCTGCAGAGCACGGACCTCGATGCGGAGCAGCGCCAACTGGTGGAGACCATCGGTCACTCGGGAGCGGCCCTTCTGGCCATTCTCAACGACGTCCTCGACCTCTCCCGCATCGAGGCGGGCAAGCTGTCCACCGTCCTCGGGCCTTGCGATGTGCGGCAGATCGTGCGCGAGGTCCACGAGGTCCTCCACTTGGGCGCGGCCGAGAAGCACCTCGCATTGCGCCTCGCGGTCGAGGCCGAGGTACCCCCGGTGCTCGTGACCGATGCGGTGCGCTTGCGGCAGGTCCTCCTCAACCTGGTGGGAAACGCCATCAAATTCACCGACCGGGGGGAGGTGGCCGTCGAGGTGTCCTGGGAGCCATACGGGGACGGCTGCGGAGCCCTCCACGTGGAGGTGCGCGACACCGGGATCGGGATCGCGCCCGAGGACCAAGAACGGCTCTTCGAGGAGTTCAGCCAGCTCGACGGGTCGGCGACGCGTCGTCACGGCGGCACGGGGCTGGGCCTGAGCATTTGCCGCAACCTGGTTCGGCTCCTCGATGGTTCCATCGGCGTGCGCAGCCAGCCCGGGAAGGGGTCGACCTTCTGGTTCCGTCTTCCCGTCGAGGTGGCCTCCGCGCCGCTCGCGGTGCGTCCGCCCGAAGAAGCCACCGACAAGTGGTTCGGGACCCTGCGGGGTCGCGTGCTGGTCGTCGAAGACAACCGAGTGAACCAACTCGTGGCGCGCAAGCTCCTCGAGCGGCTCGGCTGCTCGGTCGACGTGGCCCCGAACGGGCGGGAGGCCCTCGAACGCACCGAGTCGGAGGACTACGACCTCGTGCTGATGGACTGCCAGATGCCCGAGCTCGACGGACGCGACGCCACCCGGCTGTTGCGCGCGCGGGAGCGAGAGGCCGGGCGGGAACGCGTCCCCGTCGTGGCGATGACGGCGAGCGTAATGCCCGGAGACACCGAGCGCTGCCTCGACGCGGGCATGGATGCCGTGCTCCCCAAGCCCCTCGACTTTCGCCGCTTGCGGGACGTCCTCGCCGGTTTGCTCCCTTGAGGGGGGGGCTCGCTCAGGTTCCGCCTTCGGGCGGAGAGCCCATCGGCATCGCTTGCGGAGCCGGCCAGCAGGGGAATCAGTCGGTGTCGACGCGGCGAATGGACTCGATCACCACCGGGGTTTTCGGTTTGTTGCTTCCCGCTTCGACCGGAACGAGGGCGATCTTGTCGATGACGTCCATGCCCGCTACGACCTGGCCGAAGACCGTGTGTTTGCCCGTCAGGTGGGGGGTGTCGACGAGGTTGATGAAGAACTGGCTCCCGTTCGTGTTGGGGCCTGCGTTCGCCATCGCGATCACCCCTCGCCTCGGCGGAGTCGAGGGGAGGTGTTCGTCGTAGCGGTAGCCCATGTTTTCGTAGGCCTCCGCGAGGCTCATGGATTCGAGGCGCTGCTGGACTTCCTTCTCGCGGCCCTGCAGCTGTTCGCGGGAGGCGATGCCCATCTTGCGCAGGAGCGGGCCTAGGATCCGCATCTGGAAGTCGCGCTGGCTGCGCAGCAGCAGCCACGGGTGCGGCTGCCCGTTCTTCTGAATGACCTTGATGGCGTCGAGGCCGAGGGCCTTGGCGTTGATCTCGTCGCGGAAGGTGTAGCCGGGACCGCCGCGCCCGTTCCCCAGCGGGTCCCCGCCTTGGATCATGAAGTCCTTGATCACTCGGTGGAAGGTCAGCCCGTCGTAGAAGGGGCGCCGGACCTTCTCTCCGGTCCTGGGGTCGGTGAACTCCTTGCGGCCTTCGGCGAGGTCGAGGAAGTTCTTGACCGTTTCCGGAGCTTGCTCGGGAAAGAGTTCGATGCGCACCTCCCCCATGCTCGTCTTCATGAGCACGACGGGGCGCTTCGGCACGCTCGGACGCGAGGAGGGACTCCCCTGCGCGTTGGCGAGCGGCGCGGGGAAGAGGAAGAGGAGCGAGAGAGCCGAGAAGGCGCGGATTCGGTGCATGGGTTCTTCTCCGGGGGGGGCGGAGCGGTCGCTACGAGCCGAGGTTCCCGCGCCGTGCGAGGTCCTCGATGAGCCAGTCCACCTTGGCGCGCATGCTTTCGTCGCTGTAGGTGTCGCGCACGCGCCGCAGGAGGGCCACGGCCTCCTCGTACTTGCCGGCGTCGGCAAGCGCCTGGGCCTGGGTGACGCGCGCGATGCGCTCGGTGATGGTCCGGATGCGGCGGGCGGTCTCGGGGTCGGTCACCCGGCCATTTCAGCCGAGGGGCGCTGGGCACGCAAGGCTCGCCACCAGGGGAGTGCCCCCCCTAGGGAGGCGCCGCGAGGGAAGGTGGGGCGGGGGGAGCGGTTTCGAGGAGCGGCGCGCGGAGATGGGCCGAGAGGCGCAGGGCGAGGTCGCGGGCGGCCCGCTCCCAGGGGGTTTCGAGCAGAGGGTGCAGCGCCTCCGAGGCAATTGCACGCAAGGCGGCGCGCGCGCGTGCGTCGGTGAGCGCGCGCTCGAGGGGAGCGCGTTCGCCGGCCGAGAGGCGTTCCGCCGCCTCGCGGAGGGAGTCGGTCAACAAGGGCGGCGCCGCGGCGGTGAGGAGCACCACGCGCCAGCGGGAGGCGGTCCGGCCCCGCGCTCCGGTGGAGAGAAGCCACACGGCACACACCTCTTCGGAGGCGAGTCGGCGGCCGTCCGGGAGCCGGAGGGCCGCCGGGGCGCGCTCCAGGCGCAGGGCGCGGGTCGAGGCGAGGAAGGCCAGGCCGACCAGGGCGAAGGCCCCCGAGGGAACGAGGAGCAGCCAGCCGGCCGGTGGAGCGAGGCGCGGCGCGGCCAGCGCGGCGGCGAAGGCGCTCGTCGCCGCCAGCCCGAGAAAGGTCCAAGCCAGGGCGGCGCGGACACGGGTCAGTACGATCCGGGCAGAGCTGGGGTCTCGCTTGCCGGACGAGGAGGCGGAACTCAGCGAGTTCCTCGCTGCCGAAGTCGCTCGGCCTCGCGCGCGAGGAGTTCCACGAAGCCCTCGTGGGTGTGGAAGCGGCACTTGGCGCGGGCGAAGCGAACCTCGTCGCCCTCGGCGAGCGGCGTCGAGGCGTCGTTCGCGACGGGGACCTCGTTGACGAAGGTTCCGTTGCTCGAATTCGCATCGCGGATCGACCAGGCGCCGTCGCGCTCCTCTAGGTAGGCGTGAAACTTGGAAATGCTGGAGGCGTCGATCTGGATGTCGTTGTTCGGGGCGCGGCCGACCGTGATCATCATGGCGAAGACGTTCTTCCCCTCGACCTTGCGCACGCTGTACACGGGAAGCTCAAGGGGGTCCGGAACGCTCTCCAGGTTCTTCCCCACCCGCATGGTGACGAAGCGCCCGCTGCCGCTGTCGCTGCCGTCTTCGGCGAGGGGGCGGGCGAGGAGCCTCAGGAAGGGATGGCGATGCTCCGCCGCGAAGCGCACCGGACCCAAGTCGTCGTATTCGCGCACGTACCAGCGCAGGGGACGTCCCATGCCTCGAAGGTAGCACGGCCCCCCCGCCGCCGGGCAACGCCCGTCTTCCCTTGTGCCTCAGCGGCCGGAGAGCAGGAAGCGCAGTTGGCGAGCCCAGGCACTGCGTCCTTGGAGCACGAGGCGGAGCTCGTCGCCGTGGACTTGGTAGAGGCTGAACGCTTCGGCGCGGGCCTCGGCGAGGAAGTCGTCCAGGAGGCGCGGCCCCGCGAGGAGCCCGCGGAGCTCCTCGGGGGGATCGAAGCGCTGGGTGACCGCAGCCAGGGAGGCGCGGTCGACGCGCTCGGTGAGCGCGAAGCGACGCGCCCGGCGGTCAACCCAGCCGACACGCGAGCCGGAGCGGCCGTGGGCCAGGCCCAGGGTGGGTCGGAGCAGGCGCAGCGCGGTGTCGAGGCGCTCCGCAGCGGTTCCGCGAGCGAGGAGGGCCAGGGACTCCGCGTCGAGTCCGAGGCTCCGTTCGGCTTCCGCAAGGAGCTCCTCGGCCGCTTCGGGCTCGAGGCGGAGGCCAGCGCCCTTGGGGAGGCGTTGCGCAACCTCTGAGAAGTCGGCGATGCGGGGCTTCGCTCCGAGCTTGGAGAGGGCTTGCGCGATCGGGACGGGTCGTCGGGCGGTGGCCCGATCCTTCGCCGGGCTCGCGCGATGGTTCGTCGAGCTCCGAGGCGCGGCGCGCCAAGAGACCTGCCAGGGCTCGCGGGGGATCCAGGGACGCTCGCGGGGGCCTCCGAACTCGACGCGCAGGGCGGCGGCCACGGCGTGCCCGCGGGTGGGGAGACCGTAGGCGTCGTGCACGGTCCAGCGGCCTGCGCCCACGAGGGCGATTCGTGCCGAGTCGTCTTCGAAGAGGGTCCAGCTCCCCGAGGCCCACACGGCCGTGCGGGGGAGTCGGCCCAGCAGCTCTTCGCGTCGACTCCGCTGCGTGTGGCGCCGGAGACCCACCGCGAGGCGGGTTCGCCCCCAGCGGACGTGCAGGCCGGCGCCCAGGGACCAGCCGTTGCGGTCGGCGAAGTCGAGCGAGGTCGTCGAGCCCTCCACCTGCTGGACGTCGACGCGGGCGCCGAGGTCGAGGTCGGGCCCTCGCAAGGCCCGGACGATGAGGGAGGCTCGCCTTGTCGAGCGCCAAGGCACGGGGGCGACGCGCACCCCGTCCAGGGGGTCCAGGGCAGCGAAGAGGGTCGTGCTCGGATCGAGGTGGATCCAGTCCCAGGCCTCACGGTAGGCGGTGCTGAGGGAGAGTTGCCAGCCCGAGGCCCGGGCACGGAAGAGTTCGAGCTCGGCCCGCGCCGCGCCGCCGAGGGCGATGTCCGAGAGGGCCGACGCCAGGGAGAGGTCGAGGCGGCCGCTCCAGTCGGTCAGCGCGTCGCCCGCGCGGGGAGGGGCTTCGACGAGGAAAGCGTCTCCGTAACCGCGCAGGCCGAGGCGCAAGCGCGAGAACGGTTGCGCGTGCAGTTCCACGAAGCCGGCCAGGGAAGTGGCGTAGGCGTCCACCTCTCGGGGGAGGGAGCTCCAGATCCCGTTCCGGACCACCGGTCCCTCCCGGTCGAAGCGGGCAAGTCCGACCGCTGCGTCGACGCCGGCGCGGAGCCAGGCACGCTCGCCGAACGCCAGGCGGCCGCGCGGGGCGTAGCCCAGGTGGAAGGCCAGGGCGTTGTCCACGGTGCCGCCGCCCAGGCGCAGCCAGCTCCAGGTGAGGCGACCCCAGGCGAGCGAGGACCTTGCACCCTGTGCAGCGTGGGTCCAGGAGAGGTCCAAGCGCAGGTCGTTCCCCAGGTCGAGGCCGAGCGCCGCGTCGGCGCCGGCCGAGCGCTGTTCGCCGTGCGCGGTCCAGCCGCCGAGTTCGACCCAGCCCTCCGGCGCGTCGGCGTGGGCCGCCGCGGCCGCGAAGAGGGAGGCGCAGAGGATCCCGGCGTGGCGCAAGGGCGTGGCTCGCTTCTTCCCCCGCCGGGCCCGGCCCCGAAGAAAGGCCGAACCTCCCCTTGCACCATGGCAGCGGGGCGACGACCCCGCAAGCGCGGCGCCTGCCCGGAGGGGGGGAGCCGGTCGCCGGGGGCCAGGCTGCGGCCGGAGCGGGAAGCGGACCCGGCAAGAAGCCTCGGCGTGGCGACGCTCGGGCGGGGAAGGGTGCGCCGAGGCCCGCTGGGGTGCCGCGGAACGAGCGACCCGGAGGAGTCGGCCCGGTCGAGTTCAGCGGGGTGGGTCGGGGGGCGGCTCGACCGGAGGATCGGCGGGCTTACCGCCTGAGGCCTTGCGCTTGCGGGCCTCTTCGGGGTCGAGCACTCGGATGGCCAGGACGGTGCGGTAGCGCGAGCCCGAGGCCAGGCCGAACGCACCGACCAGGGGCAAGATGCGGTTGTCCTTGGCGGTGGCGAGGATCTTGAAGTCGTCCCCACGGCGGAGGCGGACCACGTAGGTCTTCTGCGGGCCCACCTTGAAGAGGTGGCGCGCGCTCTGCCCGGTGAGCGCGATGGTCATGGGCATGTCGGAGCGGTTCTCGATCTCCCAGATCACGCGTCGCCCCGGGATCGTGCCGACCTTGGTCGGCGGGGGGAATTCGAGGGTCTCCTGTTGCGGGGGATCTTCCGCGCGCTGAGGGCGGACGCGCGTGTTCGGGCGTGCGACGCGCGGGGGGGGCTTGCGCTCGCGCTTGGGCGGCGGGCGGTAGACGACCGAGGGGAGGGCGTCGCGTGTGGTGACGCGACGTTCCTGTCCCTCCTGGGTGCGGTAGCGCAGGTAGTGCACGGAGGGGTCGAGCGCCGAGGGGCCGGCGCCGAGCACCGTCGCCCCGGTGCGGAAGTCGGTGAACTCGTCGGCTCGGCCCAGGGGGTCTCCGGGGCCGACCCGCAAGGGGGCGCTGCGCTGCCACTCTTGGAATTCTTCGTTCCACTTGTGAACGCGCAGGCGGGCACGGCCTTGCGTCACTTCGAGGAGCTCTACGTAGAACGGGCGCAAGGCCTTCACGGGGCCCAGGACGGATCCGCGGGGGCCGCCGACCGGGTCGACTCGATACCAGGCCGTGCTGCCGGGCTCGAGACGGTCGACGAAGCGGGATCGGTCCGCTCCCAGTACGGCGCGGCGCGTCCACTTCCCTTCGGCGCCGACCCGCCGCCACACTTCCACGGGCCCGGTCGATGGGGGCCAGGTCAGGGTGGCGGAGGCGGGACGCTTCGCCTCGACCGCAACGCCGGAAGAGGGGGCAGGGGCCGGGAGCGACTCCGGGTCGGCGGGGCCGGAGCCGTCCTGCCCCAGCGCCGGGGGAAGTCCGCAGAAGGAGAGCGCGAGAAGCAGCGCCGCCGAGCGCCTCATGCATGGAGTCTACCAGCCGGGCGGGGGTCCGCGCCCGGTCGGACGCCGGGCGCAGCGGGAGCGTTGCAGGTGGGCGCTTCCTCCACGGCCTGCGTCGTTCGCGAGGCGGTCTCGGAGCGGCCCGGGAGCGGGAGCTTCCCCGACAGCCTCTCCGCCGTTGGTAGACTGCACGCCAAGTCCGCACGTGCTCTCGGGGCGTCTTACGCCGCTGGCACCGTTCGAGGGCAAGGGGTTGGCTCGCGCCGCGTCGACGGTGGGGTGGGTCGCAGAGGAAGCCTTCGTGGCGGCGGGTGGAGTTGCCTGGTGCGATCGACTCCGTGGTGTTTCCTGCTCGGCTCCGCGTTCCTGGTGGCCCTCGGCCAGGCGGGTTGCGGGCACGGCAGCGGGCGCCGCGTCGTCGCCGGCGAGAACCTGCGCATCGACAACCGCAGCGCGCGGGTCCACGACGTCTTCGTGGATGGCGGCCGTCTGGGGGACATCGATCCGGGCGTGGAGCTGAAATACGAGCTCTTCGCAGGCTTCCACACCGTGCATCTCCGCGAGGACGGCGACACCTTCCTCGAACTCAAAGCGGACTTTCGCTTCGCCGGCGACACGGTGTTGGCGATTCGCCACGAAGACCCGCTGGCTCCTCCCGAAAACTTCGAGTTCGTCAACCGCGACAGCGACCGTGTCCACGTCTACGTGGACGGCGCCGAAGTGGGGGTACTTTCCTTCGGAGCGGTGCGCACCTTCCAGGTGGCCAGCGGGAAGCACGCCATTGGGCTCCGCGAGGACGGAGAGGCCTTCGTCACCGACTACGGCGACCTCGTCTTCGCCGCTGGAACCGTTGTCCGGATCGAATACGACGACTGACCGGGTTGCCGGGGGGCGCGCGGTCCGTCGCCATGCCGCGCCCACGGCACGCAGAGGCGCTCCTCGCCCGAGATCGCTTCGCCGGGGCGGGGTGCCCCCCCGCCGGCCCGGCCTTCGCCGCTGCGTTGCGGCGGGGCTCAGTTCCCCGGTCCCAGCCGCCCGCTCTCGATCGCCTCCAAGAGTTCCAGGGCCTTCCGGTCGGTCGGGTCGTCCTCCACGATCCTCCGCAGGAGGGCGCGGGCGTCGTCCACGCGGCCCAAGCCGAGGAGGGCGCGGGCTAGGTTGCGACGCTCCACGGGTTCCTTGGGGCTGGCAGCAAGGGCTTGCTCGGCATAGGGCTGCGCCTGCTGCGGCCGGTTCAGCTCCAGATACGCGTTGGCCAGGTGGATGCTGACCAGTACGGGCGGCCGAACTCCGTTGTCCCGCCGGTTGCGGAGGTAGGCCGTACAGGCGCGGACGCAGTCCTGGGGTGCGCCTTCCCGAATCGAAATGGTCGCGTAGCGGTCGAGGACGTCGACAGCGAAGGGGTTGGCGACCAGCGCCTGCTTCCATGTCTCGAGGGCGGCCTGGGGCTTCTTCTGTTTGAGGTAGAGGTCGCCGAGCAGGCGCAGAGCAGCGACCGATCCGGGGTCGATCAGTACGGCGTGTCGGGCGTGCTCGAAGGCGATCTTCGGTTTCCCGGCGAGCGCGGACACGATGGCGAGCTGGCACCAGGGGAGCCCTCGGTGGGGCGCCTGTTTGCACGCCCGCAGCGCGAAGTCGCGCGCGCGGTCCAGGTCGCGGGTGACGGCCAGGTGGAACTGCACGCCGTAGCAGAGCGCGTCGGGGTCGGAGGCGAACTCTCGCAAGAAGGACTCGAGTTCGTCACGGAGCGGTGCTTGGTCCTCGTCGTCCTTGCTGAAGCGAATGCGGAACAACAACACATGCAGTGGCGTGTAGGTGGGCGCCCTGCGGATCCCCTCCCGCGCCAGGGCCTCGGCGCGGTCCAGGTCTTCGGCCTGCGCGAAGAGCTCCGCGCGAAGTTCGAACGCCCGAGGATCGGCCTGGTTCTCACGCAGCAGTGCCTGGGCGAAGGACTCGACGAAGTCCGCGCGCGCGCCACGGGAGGAGATCCCGAGAAGGCGGCGGTAGAGCATGCGTCGGACGTCGGGATCCTTGGCGTGCAGGACTCCTTCGCGGAGGGCGGCCAGGGCTCCCTCGATGTCGCCAAGCTTGATGGCGACGTCGGCTTGAAGGCGGTGCAGGTTGTTCGCGTCGGGAGAGCGCTGGGCCGCCTCCGAGAGAACTCGGCGAGCGCGGTCGAGCTGCTCGGCGCGCAGGTAGGCTTCGGCAAGGTCCAGGCGGATGGACGGGTCCTCGGGTGCTTCGGAGAGCGCGAGTTCGAGGTCTGCGATGCCGGCGGCGACTTCGCCTTGAAGGAGTCGAATCCGTCCGCGGAGCCGTAGGGCCTCCGCGCAACGAGGGTCGATCTTCAAGGCGGCCTCGGCGTCGGCGAGGGCGTCCTCGAACCGGCGGACGACGGCCGCCATGGCCCCGCGATTGGCGAGGAAGAGGGGCTCGCGGGGGAGGAGCAGGAGCGCCCGGTCGAGGGCCGACTCGGCGGCCGCGAGATTCCCCTTCAGGAAGAGCAGGCGCGCTTCGAGGGCCCAGGCGACGGTCAGGTTGGGGTCTCTGCTGCGGGCCTCGCGGAGTCGATTCAGGGGCGTTTCGAGGTCCGAGGGGTCTTCGAGGAGGAAATACTCCGCAAGGGCGCGCAAGACCGCGGACCAGGGGCCGGCGTCGTCGCGGAGCGACGGGAGGAAGTCCAACACCTCTTTGGCGAGTTCCTTCTCGGGGCGGCCCTGCCTGCCGAGGAGCCAGGCTCGCCAGGCGGTGGCCTCGGCGCCGACGGCGCCGCGATCTGCAGCGGCCGCACGTCGGTAGGCTTCCTCGGCCGCTGGGTAGCGGTGGAGGTGTTCGGACAGGCGCGCGTGGGCGAGGAGGAGCAAGGCGTCTTCCGGTGCGAGGTCCAGCGCGGCGAGGACGGCCGCGTCGGCCTCGGCCAGGGCGCGCCGGTAGTCCTCGCCGAGGGGGAGGCGCAGAGCGGCCTGCTGGGCACGCACCGCGGCGGCCTTCGCCTCTCGGATTCGGCGTTCGCGCTCCCGGCGCGCCTCCTCGGCCGCGCGCG
>RFHU01000173.1 GCA_003695705.1 Planctomycetota bacterium | reverse complement strand
CCGCCGACGACCTGGGCGACGCGCCTCCGGAGGACGACGTGGGCGAACCGTCCGCCGACGACCTGGGCGACGCGCCTCCGGAGGACGACGTGGGCGAACTGCCCGCCGACGACTTGGGCGACGCGCCGCCGGAGGACGACCCGGGCGACGCGCCGCCGGCGGACGAGCTGGGCGAACCGTCCGCCGACGACTCGGGCGGGAATTAGCGGTCGGCTGCGGGGGTCCGCAGGAGGCGGGCGGAAGCTCCGCAACCTTCGGGCGGTCGACGGCCGAGGAGTGCGGCCGGGACTCTCTTCCGCCGGCCGCCCGGCGCCCGGGCTCCCTGCTCGGTGCCTGCGTGCCGTCGGTCCGGTCCGGGTCGCTCCGCCGGGGAGCCACCGCGCCCGCGGTCTTGCTGCGCGGCCTCGGAGGTGGTTTCATCGGCGGCTTCGACCCGCACCAGGAGACGCCCGTGGCCGTCGCTGCCGCCCTCAAGGAACGCCTGTTCGGCCTCGACGAGCAGGCCATCGAGAAGCTCTACGGCAAGTCCCTCCTCCTCACCATGGAGTGGAGCCGCGAGGACCTCGAGTCGCTCATGGCGGTGGCCGAGGCCTTCGAGGCCCTGGACCGCCGGCGCATCAAGACTCCCCTCCACGAGCACGAACTCGCCTACGCGGTGTTCTTCGACAACAGCACGCGCACCAAATCCGCCTGGGCCGGCGCCGCCTCTCGGCTCGGCATGCGCCCGGTCATCGTCGACGGCGACTCCACCCAGGTCGCCCACGGCGAAACCGCCGAGGAGACCGGCGCCATGCTGGGCATGAACGCCCACGCCCTCGGGGTGCGCCACGACAAGATCCTCGGTCAGGGGCACACCTTCCAGCGGGACATGCTCGAGGGGGTGCGCAACTACCTGCGCGCGACCAACGACGACCGTCAGGTCCCCCTGGTGAACCTGCAGTGCGACGTGGACCACCCCACCCAGTGCATGGCCGACCTGCTCTGGCTGCGGGAACACTTCGGCGGCGACTTGCGCGGCAAGAAGGTCGCCGTGACCTGGGCCTACAGCCCCAGCTACGCCAAGCCCCTCTCGGTCCCCCAGGGGCTGATCACCCTCCTGCCGCGTTTCGGCTGCGAGGTCGTGCTCGCGCACCCCGAGGGCTACGACCTCGGCCCCGAGTGCCTTCAATTCGCGGAGCGCAGCGCCCAAGAGGGCGGGGGGAGCTTCCGCGTCGTCGACTCCATGGACGAGGCCTTCCGCGGCGCGCACGCGGTCTACCCCAAGAGCTGGGGCGGGCGCGCCCTGATGCTCGAGCGCGTGGCCGCCAGCGACGCGGGAGACGCCGCCGCCCTCGACGCCATCGAGGCCCGCGCGCTGGCCCAGAACGCGCAGCACACCGACTGGATCTGCGACGAGCGCCGCATGGGCCTCACCCGAGACGGGCTCTACATGCATTGCCTGCCCGCCGATCCGGGCGCGGAAGTCGCGCCCGAGGTGCTACGGCGCTTCCAGATCCAGGTGGCCCGGCAGGCGAACAAGAAGCTCTACGTGATCATGGCGCTCCTCGCGGGCGCCAAGACCCGCGGCCTGTGGGGCCGCCTGCTCGAGTTCTGCGACTGAGCGCTCGAGAGAGAGGACGCAACATGACCCGCGGCACCGCCACCCTCGAAGCTCGGATCCGCGAACTCGCCGCTGCCTACCGGCCCCTCGCCGTGGAGATCTTGCGCGAGGCCGTGCGGATTCCCCACGACTACGTGGACCGCCCCGTCGAGCAGGGGGGCGATCCTCGCTGCGGCCTTTCCAACCACGAAGGGCCGCGCCTCGAATACCTGCGGCGAATGCTCGTCGAGCACGCCTGCGTGGCCCGGCCGGAGGACGCCTCCTTCGACGACTACGGCAATCTGGTGTGGACGGTCCACGATCCGGAGGACGGGATCGAGCCCGCCCGCAAGAAGGTGATCTACATGGACGGCCACACGGACACGGTGGCCGCCTTGCGCGAGCAGTGGCACGAGAAGCTCGGCGGCATGGACCCCTACCTGGGCGTCACCGACTGGTCGCGCGTGGACAAGGGAGCACTCCGCGACAGCCTCGGCTACCTCCCCCCCGAGGACGAATGGGACTACATGGTCTTCGGGCGCGGAGTGGCCGATCAGCTCGGCGGAGTGGTCGCGCAAATGATCGCCACCAAGATCCTCCTCGAGCTGCGACCCCTGGGGGCCTTGCGCGGGGCGATCGTGCGCTCCATTGCCACCGCGGCCGAGGAGGACAACGACGGGGGGGGGCCCATGTTCTTCATGAACCAGGGCCTCGCCGGCGCGCCGCCCGAGCGGATTCCCGACGCGGTCATTCTCAGCGAGGGCACGGGCGACTCGGCCAAGGGTGCGGTGGGGATCTACCGCGGACAGCGCGGGCGCATGCAGATCGAGGTGGAGGTGATCGGCCGCTCCTGCCACGGCTCCATGCCCTGGGAAGGCCTCAACCCACTCGAATACGGCGCTCGGATCATCGTCGAGGCCCGCGAGCAGTACGACGCCCGCGAGGGCTTCAAGGAGCATGACTTCCTCGGCCACGGAACGCGCACCGCGAGCTGGGCGCGCCTGGAGACTCCCTCCGACTGCGCCGTGCCCGACGCCTTCGTGTGGCGCTTCGACCGCCGCCTGACCGTCGGCGAGACCCCCGAAGACGCGCTGGCGGCCATCGAAGGCCTTCCGGCCGTTGCCAAGGCGCGCGCGGACGGGCTCACCGTCCACGTGCGCGTTCCCCGCTACGAGGAGCCCACCTGGAAGGGCTACACCCCGGGAAACCCCATGATCTATTGGGGCTGGCTGACCCCCGAGGACCATCCCGCCATCGAAGCGGCGCGTCGCGCCTACGCCGACGTCGTTTCGCCTCTCGTTCCCGCCGATTCGCCCCAGACCGGCGGGGCGTTGCGCAAGGAATGCCGCGTCGACCGCTGGATCTTCTCCACCGACGGCGTGGGGTTCATCGTCCCGGCCGACCCGGCCGAGCGCGGCTACGAGGTTCCCGAGAGCAAGGGCTGGATCCGCGTTGGCGACGTGGTCCACCCCCCCATGTTCGGCTGCGGCCCCGGGATCGAGCAGAACACCCACAAGATCGGCGAGGCCATGGACTCCCGCGAGCTCATGTGCGCCATCGCCTTCCTGGCCGCCTTCCCCAGCCGCTTCGTTCAGGGAGGCTGAGCGCTCGGTTCGCCGGCGCGGGATCGTTGCCGCGCCGCGGGTGCAGAGGCGTCACTCCCCGGTGACGCGCCAGTGACACGCACCGCCGAGCATGCCAACCAGCGCACGAGGACCGGTCAACCCATCGCGCGCGGCCGTGTTCGTCTTCTGGGGCTGCGGCGGCTCCAGGCACGGCGCCCGGTCCGAAGGCGCTCGCGATTCGCCCGCGCCGCGGTGGCGCGGGCGTCTTGCGTTCCGGAGCCCCGCGCCACCCCGTTGCCGGGCTGCCGGAGACCGGCGCGGAGGCCCGCTCTTGGCCGCCGCAGTGCCCTCGTCCCTATTCGCTGGATCCGGTCTCGGGCGAGGAACGCGGCGAGCCCTTGGTCGGGGACAGGGGGACCTCCGGGGGGGGATCGGGATCGACCTCCTGCGAAGCGGCCGGGCCGCGGGCGGGCTTGCCCTCGGCGCCGGGGCGGGCGAGCTCGGCGGAGAGGGCCTCGGCCCGCGCTCGGTGGGGG
>RFHU01000172.1 GCA_003695705.1 Planctomycetota bacterium | reverse complement strand
CTCATGACCTGCGGGCCCGCGCGGATCCTCGGGATCGAGGCGGGGACCCTCGCCCCGGGAGCGCCCGGCGACGTGACCGTGCTCGACCTCGAGACGCCCTACGCGATCGACGAGCACTTCCGCAGCAATTCGAGCAACTGTCCCTTCGTCGGTTGGGAGGTGCGCGGACGGGCTCTCTACACCTTGGTCGACGGCGCGGTGGTCTACGACTTCGCTGAGGAAGCCGCCCCGAGCGCGGTGTGAGCCCCGGCGGTTCCCGGCCCGCGCGGGCTTGGTTGCTGTGGGGGCTGACGGCCCTCTGGGCCGCGGCGATCTTTGCGGCTTCCAGCCTTCCGCGAGGCAACGGCGTGATCCCGCTGCCCGGTCCGGGCCTGGACAAGCTGGCGCACCTGTTCGCCTACTTGCCGCTCGCCGCGCTCGCGGGCGCGGCGCTGCGTGCGGGAGGCCGCGGCCGCGGGGCGGCGGCCGCGCTGGCCCTTGCATTGGCCGCGGCGTACGGGAGCCTGGACGAGTGGCACCAGGGGTGGGTGCCGGGGCGCGTGCCGTCGTGGCAGGACTGGGTCGCCGACGCCCTCGGCGCCGGCTTGGGCGCGTGCGGCGTCTTCTGCTGGCCGACCGCCTCGCCGCCTGCCGAGGACGACTTTCGTGAGCAAGCCGCGGATCCTCCTGACCAATGACGACGGCGTGCGCGCGCGCGGCCTCCGCGCCGCCTACGAGGCGCTGCGCGAGGTGGCCGACGTGACCGTGGTCGCGCCCTCGACCCAGAAGAGCGGAGCGTCGCACACCATCACCCTCGAGGTCCCCCTGCGCGCTGTTCCCCTCGACGAGTTGCCGGGCTTTCGGGTGGACTTTACCCCCGTCGACTGCGTGAAGCTGGCCCTCAAGGAACTGCTCCCCGAGCCGCCGGACCTGGTGGTGAGCGGGATCAACCGCGGTCCCAACGCAGGGGTCCTGACGCACTACTCGGGCACCGTTGCGGCGGCCAAGGAGGCTGCCCTCAACGACGTGCCGGCCGTTGCGGTCAGCCTGGCGCAGCTTCGCGAACCGCGCTTCGAAGTCGCCGCCGAGGTCACGCGGGCGGTGGCCTTGCGCGCCCTCGCGACCCCCCTGCCGCGGGGCTGCGTCCTCAACGTCAACGTCCCTCCCGGCGCGCGCGAAGAAGTCCGGGGCGTGCGCTGGTGCCGGCTGAGCGAGCGCCGTTTGGAGGACGACTACGAGGCGCGCAAGGACCCTCGCGGCCGGCCGTACTACTGGCTCTCGGGGGCCGGCGGCCTCGAAGGCTGCGACCCCGAGGACGACTTCAGCCTGCTCCGCGCTGGCTACGTGACGGTTACCCCCTTGACGCTCGACTGGACGCACCCGACGTTGTTTCCCGCCGGCGACCCAGGGTGGCTGCCCGACGCCAACGAGTTCTAACGGCTTAGGGAGATCGCCTCGGGCGGCCCGGACTTCGCGTAACACGAAGTTTGACGGCGGAAAGCCCCTCCCTATAATCCCGCCTCGACTCCGGCCACCCCCGTGGCCCTCCCCACGAAGAGAGTTTCCCATGGGCACCCCGAGGAAGCGCAAGTCCCACAGTCGCATTCGCATGCGTCGCAGCCACCACGCCCTGCGCCGCCAGCACCTCGCCTCCTGCCCCAGGTGCGGGCAGGAGCGTCGTCCCCACCGGATCTGCGACCACTGCGGCTTCTACCGCGACCGCACCGTCGTCGACGTCGAGGCCGAGGCCGAGTAGGCCCCCCGTGTTGGGAGAGGCCGTTCGCATCGCGGTCGATGCCATGGGCGGCGACCGCGCGCCCCAGGACGTCGTCTCCGGCTGCCTGGCTGCGCTCGACGCCTACCCCGACGTGCGCATCCTCTTGGTGGGCCGGCCCGAGGCCGTGGAGCCTTGCCTGGCCGGGCGAGACGACGAACGCCTCCGCTTGGTTCCCGCCCGCGAGGTGGTGGGCATGGACGAGTCGCCCGCCCAGGCCTTGCGCAAGAAGAAGGACTCCAGCATTGCCGTCTGCGCCGGCCTCCTGCGGAAGGGCGACGTGTCGGCCGTGGTTTCCGCCGGCAACACGGGCGCCGTGGTTGCTGCCGCCATGTTCGCCGCGCGGCTCCTGCCCGGCGTGCACCGTCCGGGCATTGCGGTGACCTTTCCCACCACCGAGGAACGGCCGGTGGTCCTCTGCGACGCCGGTGCGAACATTCACTGCAAGCCGGACCACTACGCGCAGTACGCCATCATGGCGGCGGCCTACGCCGAAGACGTGCTCGGCGTGGCCCGGCCGCGCGTCGCGCTCCTGAACATCGGGACCGAGGAGGGCAAGGGCGGCAGCGGCTTGCGCGCGGTCCGCGAACACCTCGAGGCGGTCTCCGCCAGGGGGCTCTTTCGCTTCGTGGGGGCCGTCGAAGCCAACCACGTGTTCGAGGGCGAAGCCGACGTGGTGGTGTGCGACGGCTTCACCGGGAACATGGTCCTCAAGGCCGCTGAGGGTGCTTCCCGCGCCGTCGTCGAGTATCTGGCGGCCTTCGCCGCGCGGGGAGATCACGACGACCGCGCCCGGCAGGCCCTGACCGAGGCCCTCGAGCGCTTGCAGACCTTTACCCACTACGCCGAATACGGGGGCGCGCCCCTGCTGGGCATCGACGGCTGCGCGATCATCGCGCACGGGCGCTCGGATGCGCGCGCCCTTCAGAACGCGGTCCGGGTTGCGCGCGACTTCGCGCTCCGGCGAGTCAACGAGCACATTGCGACCCGCATCGGGGCCGCGCAGGACGAGGCGGTGGAGACATGAGCGAGGGACCGCTGGCGGGGAAGGGGATCGCCGTTCAGGTCGCGGGCACCGGCTCGCATCTCCCCGAGCGGGTGGTGACCAACGACGACCTTTCCGAGACCCTCGACACCAGCGACGAGTGGATTCGGACCCGCACGGGGATTGCGGAACGGCGCTTCGCCGCGGAGGACGAGGGGTCGCTGGCCCTTGGCCTGGCGGCGGCTCGTGAGGCCTTGGGCGCTGCGGAGGTCGATCCCGGCGAGGTGGACTTGGTGCTCTGCGCCACCATGACGCCCGACTACCCCATGCCGACCAACGCCGCGCTGCTGCAGCGAGAACTCGGGCTCGAGAACGCGGGCGGCTTCGACATGAACTCGGCCTGCACGGGCTTCGTGTTCGGCTTCGCCACCGCGGCCAGCTACGTGCGCGCTGGGGTTTCGCGCTGCGCGCTCGTGGTCGCCACCGAGAAGATGTCGGCCCTCACCAATCCGGAAGACCGTTCGACGCGGGTGATCTTCGGCGACGGAGCGGGGGCCGTCGTGCTGCGCCCCACCCCCGAGGGCGAAGGTTCCGACGTGCTGGCCTTCCGGCGGGGCCTGCGCGGCGACGAGCGGGTGCTCACCATTCCCGCGGGCGGTTCCTTGCGGCCCATGACCCCCGAACGCCTCGCGGCGGGTGAGCAGTACATTCGCATGAAGGGTCGCGAGACCTACAAGTTCGCCGTGCGCACCTTCGTGTCCTTGATCCAGGGCACCTGCGAGGACGCGGGGCTCTCTCCCGCGGACCTGAAGGTCGTGGTCCCCCACCAGGTGAACATGCGCATCCTCGAGGCCGCTTGCCAACGGAGCGGGATCGAACTCGACCACTGCTACTTGAACATCGACCGCGTAGGGAACACGTCGGCCGCCAGCGCCGCCATTGCGCTGGACGAGGCCGCCCGCAAGGGCCGCATCGAGCGCGGGGACCTCGTCCTGCTCGCCGCCTTCGGCGGCGGGCTGAGCTGGGGCTCGGCGCTCCTGCGCTGGTGAGGAGCCGCACATGAGCCAGGACGCTCGCATCGCCTTCTTGTTCGCCGGGCAGGGCGCCCAGACCGTCGGCATGGGGCGGGACCTCTACGAGGCCTACCCGGCGGTTCGCGAACTCTACGACCGGGCCGACGCGGCGGTCCCTTTCGATCTGGCCAAGACCTCCTTCGAGGGGCCAGAGGACGAGCTCCGCCGCACCGACGTCAGCCAACCGGCCATCGTGGTTCATTCCTTGGCAGCCCTTGCCGCCCTCGAGGCCGAGCTGGGGGGCAAGCTCCCCGAGGTCGCCTGCGCCGCCGGGCTCTCCTTGGGCGAGTATTCCGCGCTCGCCTTCGCCGGCGCCCTCTCCCTCGAGGACACGCTTGCGCTGGTCATCGCACGCGGTCGCCACATGCAAGCCTGCTGCGAGCGCGTCCCCTCGGGCATGACGAGCGTCCTGGGCCTCGACGTCGAGGCCCTCGCGCCCGCGGTCGAGGCAGGCGCGCAGCACGGCGAAGTGGGGGTGGCCAACGACAACGCCCCGGGCCAAGTCGTGCTCTCGGGCGAGACGGAGGCGCTCGAGGCCGCCGCGGCCAAGGCGAAGGAACTGGGCGCTCGGAGGGCGCTGCCCCTCAACGTCGCCGGGGCCTACCACTCCCGCCTGATGTCGCCGGCGGGCGAGGCGCTGCGCGAGGACCTGGACCGGGTCGAGTTTCGCGCGCCCCGCGTGCCGGTCTTCTCCAATCGAACGGCGGCTCCCCACGGCGACGACCCGGAGGAGATCCGTCGCCTCCTCGTCGAGCAAGTCAGCGGCACCGTTCGCTGGCGCGAGTCCATGAGCGCCATGTTCGCCCTTGGGGTGGAACGCTGCTTCGAGTTCGGCCCCGGCGGCGTTCTCCGCGGCCTGGTGCGTCGCAACGACCGCAGCAAGTCGTGCCTGAGCGTGGCCACCGCCGAGGACGTGAAGCAGGCCGCCGCGGAGCTCTCCGCGCGGATCGAGGCGTGATCCGGTGAGCCTGCTCGCCGATCGCAAGGCCCTTGTCACCGGCGCGTCGCGCGGGATCGGTCGCGCCATCGCGCTGGCCTTCGCGCGCGAGGGAGCCGACCTCGCTTTGCTCGCGACCCGCCGGGACGCGCTCGAAGCCTTGGCCGAAGAGGTTCGCGCCCTGGGGCGGCGCGCCTCGGTTCAGGCGGTCGACCTGCGCGACGGCGCCGCCGTCCAGGCCGCGGTGGACGCCGCCCGCGAGGAGCTCGGCGGACTGGACATCGTCGTCAACAACGCGGGGATCACCTGCGACCAGCTCCTCCTCCGCCACAAGGAAGAAGACTTCCAGCGCGTCCTCGACGTGAACCTGACGGGCGCCTTCCGGGTGACCAAGGCCGCCGCGCGCGCCCTGCTCAAGTCCCGCTGCGGGAGGATCATCACCGTCTCCAGCGTCGTCGGGCTGACCGGGAACGCGGGGCAAAGCAGCTACGCAGCTTCGAAGGCCGGGCTGGTCGGATTCGCCAAGAGTCTGGCGCAGGAACTGGCTCGGCGTGGGGTCACCTCGAACGTCATCGCGCCCGGCTTCATCGAGACGGACATGACCGCCCAGCTCAGCGACGAGCAACGGGCGGCCATTGCTCAGCGCATTCCGCTGGGCCGGGTGGGACGGGCCGAGGACGTCGCGCGCGCCGCGGTCTACCTGGCCAGCGACCACGCCGCCTACGTCACCGGCGTCGTCCTCCGCGTCGACGGGGGACTGTCCATGTGAAGCAAACCGGGTATTATCTCCGCCTTCATCCAGACAACCGAGGGAACAGCTATGTCTTCCGTCGCTGACAAGGTTACCGACATCGTCTGCGATCAGCTCGGCGTGCCGCGCGAGAAGGTCACGCCCGAGACCAGCTTCATCAACGACCTCGGCGCCGACTCGCTCGACATTGTCGAGCTCGTCATGGAGCTCGAGCAGGAGTTCGACGTCGACATTCCCGACGAGAGCGCAGAGAAGATCCAGACCGTCGGCGAAGTCGTCCGCTACATCGAGGAACACATCAATTCCTAGCCCATGAGCCGTCGTCGCGTCGTCGTCACGGGTCTCGGGGCGGTCAGCCCCTTCGGTGTGGGCGTCCTCCCGCTGTGGGAGGGCCTCAAGGCCGGCCGCAGCGGGATCCGCCCCATCAGCCTCTTCGATGCCAAGGACTTCCCGGTTCGCTTCGCGGGCGAAGTTCCCGACTTCGATCCGCTCGCCTTCTTCGAGAAGAAGGAGGCGCGGCACTACGATCGGGTGACGCAGTTCGCCTTGGTGTGCGCTGAGGAGGCTCGACGGGACGCCGACCTCGACCTCGATGCCGTCGACCGCGCCCGCGTGGGCGTGGTGGTTGGTTCGGGCATTGGCGGGCTGGACACGACGGAGAAGCAGGTCCTCACCCTGCACCAGAAGGGCGTTCGCCGGGTTTCGCCCTTCCTGGTGCCCATGATGATGATCAACGCCCCCGGGGGGCAGGTCGCCATCAAGCTGGGGCTCCAGGGGCCGAATTTCTGCGTCGCCTCGGCCTGTGCGTCGGCCAACCACGCCCTGGGCGTCTCCATGCACATGATCCGCCACGGCCAGGCGGACATCGTGTTCGCGGGCGGTTCGGAGGCGGCGCTTACTCCGGTGGGGCTCGCCGGCTTCTGTGCGGCCCGTGCGCTCTCCAAGCGCAACGACGATCCTCAGCGAGCCAGTCGTCCCTTCGACGCGAACCGCGATGGCTTCGTCTTCGGCGAGGGCGCGGGCCTGCTCGTGTTGGAGGAGCGCGAGCACGCTTTGGCTCGGGGCGCGCGGATCTACTGCGAGTTTTCGGGCTTCGGCAACACGGACGACGCCTTCCACATCACCGCTCCCCACGAGGAGGGCGAGGGAGCCAGCCGCGCCATGCGGGCTGCGCTGGAGGACGCCGGACTCGCCCCAGAGCAGATCGACTACGTGAACGCGCACGGGACCTCGACCAAGCTCAACGATCCGCTGGAGACCAAGGCGATCAAGCGCGTGTTCGGCGAGCACGCCGGGAAACTGGCCGTGTCCTCGACCAAGTCCATGACCGGCCACCTTCTGGGCGCCTCGGGAGGGATCGAGGCGGTCGCCCTCTCCAAGTCCATCGCCGACGGTCTGGCGCCGCCGACCATCAACTACGAGACGCCCGACCCCGAGTGCGATTTGGACTACGTGCCCAACGAGGCACGCGCCATGGACATTGGGGCCGCCCTCTCCAATACCTTCGGCTTTGGCGGGCACAACGCGTGCCTCGTCTTCCAGAAGCACGCCTGACGCCATGGAGCGGCTGCTTCCGCTCGTCACGAAGGAGACCGGCTACGCCGTCTGCCGCGAGCTCGAGCGGGAGGCCAACAACGACTACGTGATCCGACTCCTCGAACGCCTCGAGGACGAGAATCCGTGCGTCGCGGAGTTCATCAGCCGGCTGGCGATCCAGCACGAGGACCCGGTCGGCCTCTCCACCGCGGCAGCCCTGGTCTACCGATTGTTGGAATCCCAAGCGGAGGCGGATCGCTTGCGCGAGCAAATCGGACCAGGTAAGTAGTCAGGAGTGGTGGAGTTGAGTACGTGAGCGTCAAGCTGACCTTGACCCTATCGGGTCGGACCCTCGAGCGGTACGAGTTCGACGAGGCGGACCGCATCCGCATCGGGCGCAGCGAGGACTGCGAGATCACCATCGACAACTTGGGGGTCAGCCGCTACCACTCGGAGATTCTCAAGAAGGACGGCTTCTTCGTCCTGCGCGACCTGCGGTCCAACAACGGGACCTTCGTCAACGGTCGGCGGATCGACGCCCACAACCTCAACCCCGGCGACGAGATCTCCATCGGGAAGTTCACCCTCACCTTCTCCAGCGACGAGGTGGCCCCGGCGGTGGCCGAACCCGTTGCGACCAAGCCGGCCGACGACGACTTCGGCGGCATGACCATGCAAATGGATCAGGCGGCCTTGGCTCAGCTCCAGCGGGAGAAGGCCAGTCGCGTCCGCGGCTACCTGGTCGTGGAGAGCAAGCAAGGGAAGAAGAACGTCTTCCTGGAGAAGTCGGTTTTCCTGCTCGGCAAGAGCGACCAGGCGGACATCAAACTGAGCGGTTGGTTCTGCCCGCGCAAGGTCGCCATCATCTTCCGTGACGAGTCGGGGTTTCGCCTCATCAACGTGACCCCCAAAGGCACGGACGTGAGGGTCAACGGCAAGGAAGTCGACGACGTTCGCCTCGGCGACAACGACGAGATCCAGGTCCGCAACCTGAAAATGCGCTTCATGCGCGGTACGCCGGTCGCCTGAGCGACCGAACCGGCCCGGGAAGCGAAGCCCCTGCGCTGCGCCTCGCCCGCTTGGCGCGGACGCGGGCCGGTCGGTGGTGTCGAGCCGAGCGGCCTCGCGCAACCGGACAGCAACCTGCCGCGCCCGCGGCCCAGGACCGCGCGGACGAGCGCCGGGAAGGTGCGGGGCCGGAGATCGCGAGCGGGGCCCGGCCGGAAGCGCTCCTCCGGACGGGTTTTCGGAGAAGCGCTGCGAGCGTTTCCGTCCTTACACCGTCCTTCGCACCGCATGCGCCGCGTTCGGCAGCCCGACCGCGGGGACCCGAGGCAGAGCGGGGAGGCATGGCGTCTGCTGGCGGGCGCTCGGTGGCGGTTCCTCCGGGGTCGGGGGCTGCGGAGGCCGTGGCGCAGGCCTTCAGCGGACGGGGTGCCCTGGTCGAGAGGTGGGTGTGCGAAATGCAGTCGAGAGCTTCCTCTGCGCCCTTGCCGTGGAGCGCGACGCCTCGCCCCACACGGTGGCTGCCTACCGGCGGGACCTCGAGGCCCTGCTCGTGGCGCTGCCTGCGGGCTGCCGGCCTCAGGACTTGCGCAGCGAGCACGTGCGCGAGCACGTCGCGCGTCTGCGCGCGCGCGGGTTGAGCGCGCGCAGCGTTTCGCGGGCCTTGGCCGCGCTCCGTTCGCTAGTCCGGTTCCTCCGTGACGAGGGCCAGCTCGAGCACGACCCCTGCGAGGGCCTCGCGACGCTTCGGCTCGGCAAGTCCATTCCTCGCGTCCTCTCGCCCGAGCAAGTGGAGGCCCTGTTGCAGGCCGCAAGCGGGCAGGCGCCCCTCGACCTCCGAGACCGCGCCCTGCTCGAACTCCTCTACGCCACCGGCGCCCGGGCGAGCGAAGCGGTGGGGCTCCCCCTCCGCGCTGCCGCCGAGGCGCTCGCCGGCCCGTCGGACGCCGTGGCGACGCTGCGGGTGCTTGGCAAGGGGCGCAAGGAGCGCTTGGTCGCCCTCGGCGGGCGGGCGCGCGAGGCCTTGGCGCGCTACCTCGAGTGCGGTCGCCCCACCCTCGCGCGGCGGCGCGACGGCGGACGCCTCCTGCTCAGCCGCAGCGGGCGCGCCCTCAGCCGCGTGGACGCGTTTCGGATCGTGCGGCGACGGCTCGCGCAGGCCGGGCTCCCTCCGGAGTGCGCCTCCCCCCACACCCTGCGCCACAGCTTCGCCACCCACCTCACCGAACGAGGCGCGGATCTGCGCGTCGTGCAGGAACTGCTCGGGCACAGCCGCGTGACCACGACCCAGGTCTACACCCACCTCGACCGTGCGCGGTTGCTCCGGGTTCATCGCGAGCACCATCCCGACGGCTGACGCTGCCGGCGACTCGACCCTTCCGGCGGGCGCGCAGGCGCTATCCTCACGGTGTGGCGACGCGCCTTCTTCCTTGTCTGTGTGCGCTTCTTGCCCCGGCCCTCGCCTTGGCCGACGGTCAGGTGCTGCTGCAGGGGCAGGTGCGCGACGCGGCGGGGCGCTCCGTGTCCGGGGCGCAGGTCGCCCTCTTCTGGAGCGAGCGGGTCGGCTCCCTGGCGGCGTCGGTCCGCGCGCGCACCGACGCAGACGGGCGCTATCGCTATACCCTGCACGTACACGACGGGAAGCCGCACGCCCTCTTCGCCGTGGGACCCTACCAGGAGACCGGCGGGATTGCGCCGATCCGCAGCGCGACCGTGGACATCGTCCTGCGCCCCTTGGTGCGTGTGCGGGGAAGGGTGTTCGTCGAGCCCCTGGGAGGGAGTCCTGCGCTGCGGACCCTGACCGCCTACGCCGGGGGCGCACGGGTCGAGACCAGCGTGGGCGGCGCGGAGCCCTTTGGCCTCCTCCTGCCGCCGGGTCGCTACCGTTTGGCCGTGCGTGCCTCGCGCGACCATCGCAGCTGGGAACGCGAGGTCTCCCTCGACGGACGCCGCGTCGAGGTCGACCTCGGCGAGGTCTCCCTGCTCGCGACGCCGCTCGGTCGGGCGGACGGGCGGAGGCTCCCGCTCTTCGCCCCCACGGAGGGGCCCGGGGTCGACCCCTCGCGGCCCGGTCCCTCGGGGCGACGCCTGCTCGGGGCTCTGCGGGGACGCTGGGTGCTGGTGCTGGCCGGCGATCTGCGGCGCCCTGTCGACCGCCTCCGCCTGGCCGGGCTGGTGACTTTCTGGCAACGCCACCGCGACCTCCGAGACCGCTTTGCGGTGCTCCTTCTGCAGGCACGCGGCCCGGAAGAGTTGCAGGAACTGCGGACCCTCTTGTCCGCGCAGGCCGAGGCTCTTTGGGGCGGAGGGCCGCTTCCCTTCCCCCTGTTCCTCGATGGCGCCGGCGCGACCCTGGAGGCCTGGGGGACGCCCGAACTCCCCCGCGTGGTCCTCCTCGATCCCGACGGTTTGGTGGTCGGCGGAGGGGACGAGGCGACCTTGGTCGAGCGGCTCGCGCGTTGAGCCGGAGCGTCCGGAGGCACTCGGTCCGAGGAGGGGGAACTCAGTCGGGGAGAGCGTTCCACGGAGGGGCCCCCTCGGCCAGGCGGCGTTCGAGAGCCTCTCGCGCGGCCGCGGGAGTAGGGAAGGCAACCGCGCGGTAGTAGAGCTCCTTGCCGTCGGCGAGGGCGCGGCGCACCCGGTCGCTGTAGGGTGCCTCGCCGCGCTCGACCCGCCGCAGCTCGTCCCACTCGCTCGCCGCGGCCCCCGCGTAGACGACCTCGAGGTGCTCGCGGCAGCGGGAGTCGACGAGCGCCAGTTCGTAGAGGACGGGGAAGCGGAGCGAGTGCTCCTCGTACCACTCCACGCGGTCCGCCAGCTTGCGCCAAGGAGTCCATGCCATGGGGCGGAGGATACCCTGCGCGGCCTCGGCGTGCCCCGCCTCGACGCGCGGCGAGCCGGGCGAGCCCGGCGCGCCCGGCGCCGAGGCGGAGGCGTTCTCTCCCTGGACGCGCCCGCCCGAATGCCGTCTCATGGGGCCGCATGCCCGAGCCCGCCCTCGTCGCCTCCCGCCCGTCGCCGCGCCTGCGCTGGGCGCTCTTCGCCTCCGCCCTCGTGTGTGGGCTCGCCCTCGACCTCGGCACCAAGGAGTGGGCCTTCCGGGCACTCACCCACCAAGGCGACAGCCACGTGGTGAACGGCTACTTCGCCTTCACGCGGGCCACCAACCCCGGTGCGGCCTTCGGCCTGTTCGCCGGACAGCACACCTTCTTCATGTTGGTCACGGTGGTGGCCTTCGTCGCCGTGCCCTACTTCGTCCACGTCGCCCGGCGCGCCGTGGCCGCCACGGCGGTCGTCTTGGGTCTGGTCCTCTCGGGTGTCGTGGGCAACTTCTGGGACCGCGTGGTCCACGGCGAGGTGCGGGACTTCCTCGACGTGCACGCCCCCGACGGCAGCGGCCTCGCCAGCCTCTGCGACCGCCTCTTCGGCAGCCACGTGTGGCCGACCTTCAACGTCGCCGACATGTGGATCACGGGGGGCGCCATCGCCATTCTCGTCGGCCAGTATTTCCTCGGAGACCCCGCCCAGGGAGGAGAGGAGGCTCCGCGTGGCGAGGGCGGAGCGGACGCGGCGAGCGCTCAGGAGACCGCTCCGGCCGGAGAGGCGGAGGTTGCGGGGGCGGCCGCGGCTGGCCCGGAGAGGGAGACCGAGGGCCGCCCGGCGACCGCTGCCGGCTCGGAGGCCGCGTGCGCCGTCGAGGCCGGGCAGGGTGGAGAGGACGAGCCGGAGGTTTCCGAAGGCGAGGACGCGCGGGCCGGCTCGGAGGTTGCCGGCGGGGGAGGGGAAGGCGAGCGGTGAGCGCCCAGGGGAGCGCGGGGACGGCGGTGGACCTGAGGACCGACCTCGGGCGGGGGCTCGTCCTGCGCAACCCGATCGTTGCGGCCAGCGGTTGCTGTGGTTACGGGACCGAACTCACGCCCTTCTACTCGCCCGAGGTTTTGGGCGCGATCGTGGGCAAGACCATCACCCGCGCGCCCCGCGAAGGGAACCCGAGCCCGCGCATGGCGGAGACGCCCGCGGGCATGCTGAACTCCATTGGCCTCCAGAACCCCGGCATCGAGCGTTACCTCGAGCGCCTCCTCCCCGACATGCAGGCCCTCGGAGAGGTCCCCGTGGTCGCCAACGTGGCCGGCGAGGACGCGGCCGACTTCGCCGCCCTCACCGAGCGGGTTGGGGAGGTGCCTGGCGTGGCCGCCGTGGAGTTGAACATTTCCTGCCCCAACGTCAGCCACGGCCTCGACTTCGCACGTGTTCCCGAGCGCACGACCGAGGTGGTCCGCGCCTGCCGCGAGCGCACGGACAAGCCGCTGTGGGCCAAGCTCTCGCCGAACGTCGCCGACCTGCGCCCCATTGCCGAGGCCGCCCAGGCCGGGGGCGCCGACGCCATCACCGTTTCGAACACCCTCCTCGGCATGGCGGTGGACTGGCGCGCGCGCCGGCCCAAGCTCGCCCGAGGCTTCGGCGGGCTCTCGGGACCCGCGATCCGGCCGGTGGTCCTCCTCCACGCGCGCCGTTGCGTCGAGGCGGTGGACATCCCCGTCCTGGGTTGCGGAGGGGTGCGCACCGCCGAGGACGCCCTCGAATACTTGTGCGTGGGCTGCAAGGCCGTGCAGGTGGGGACCGCCGGCTTCCAGGATCCCTTGCGTCTTCCGACCATCGTGGAGCGCCTCGGGCGCTTGCTCGCGGAACTCGGCTGCTCTCGCCTCGCCGACTACGTGGGGAGCTACCGCGCTCCCTGAGCCGGTCGCATCGAGCCGACGGGTCCTCGGGACCCGGCCTGCGTGCTACCCTGGCGCCTCGCATGAGACGGGAACAGGAGCTTCCCCCGTGTTCGAAGACGTAGACAACCCGCTGGGCAAGGTGGCGGACGCCATCGCGTCCTCGTGGACGCGACTCTTCGGCAGCCGCAACGACCGCTTGATCAAGGAGATTCTCCCTCTCGTCGAGCGGATCAACAGCCTCGAGCCGGAGTACGCCAAGCTCTCCGACGAGGGCCTCCGCGCCAAGACGGACGAGTTCCGGCAGCGCATCGCCCGAGAACTCGAGGAGCAGGGTGCGCCCAAGCTCCTGGAGCGGGCCCGCCGGCTGCGCATGGACGGCGAGCCCGACGAGGCCAAGCTTCTCGAAGACAAGTACAAGGGCATCGAGCAGCGGGTCCTCGACGGCCTCCTCTGCGAGGCGTTCGCGGCCTGCCGTGAGGCAGGCAAGCGAACCCTGGGGCAGCGCCACTACGACGTGCAGCTCATCGGAGGGGTGGCGCTCCACCGGGGGTGGATCGCGGAGATGGTCACCGGCGAAGGCAAGACCCTCGTCGCGACCCTCGCCTCCTACCTCAACGCTCTTCCGGGGCGTGGCGTCCACGTGGTCACCGTGAACGACTACCTCGCCAAGCGCGACTGCGAGCTGAACCGTCCCCTGATGGAACTCCTCGGCCTCACCATGGGCTGCATCCAGGCCCACATGAGCAACGAGGACCGGCGCGAGGCCTACGCCGCAGACATCACCTACGGGACGAACAACGAGTTTGGCTTCGATTACCTGCGCGACAACATGAAGGTCGACGCCGCTTCGCAGGTGCAGCAGGGGCGCCGCAACTTCGCCATCGTCGACGAGGTGGACTCGATCCTCATCGACGAGGCGCGCACCCCGCTCATCATCTCCGGCGACGCCACCGACTCCACCGAGGCCTTCGGCGTCGCCAACGAGGTGGCCAAAAAGCTGCGCGGGGTCTCCAAGCCCAAGCTCGAGGAGGAGGCGAAGCGCAAAGGGGTCGAGAAGGAAGACCTAGAGAACCAGTGGGACTTCGTCTACTCCGAGAAGGACCACCAGGTCATGCTCACCGAGCGCGGGATCGAGCGCGTCGAGAAGCTCCTCGGCATGGGGAACATCTACGACACGGCGAGCAACCCCTGGCCGCATTACATCGAGCAAGCCCTCCGCGCCCACAGCCTCTACAAGCGGGACAAGGAATACGTCGTCCAGAACGGCGAGATCATCATCGTCGATCCGCACACCGGGCGCCTGATGCACGGTCGCAACTGGTCGGACGGTCTGCACCAGGCGGTGGAGGCCAAGGAGGGTGTCCCCATCAAGCGGGAGACCCAGACCCTGGCGACCATCACCCTGCAGAACTACTTCCGCCTCTACCGGAAGCTTTCCGGAATGACGGGCACAGCGCTCACCGAGGCGTCCGAGTTCTGGTCCATTTACAAGCTCGACGTCCTCTCGGTACCGACCAACCGCCCTCTCATTCGGCGGGCGCACGGAGACGTGGTCTACCGGACTGCGCGCGAGAAGTACAAGGCGATCTGTGCGGAGATCGAGGCCGTCAACGCGCTGGGGCGGCCCGTGCTCGTGGGGACCATCAGCGTGGAGAACTCCGAGCGCCTTTCGGAAATGCTCTCCCGCCGCGGCGTCGAGCACGAGGTCCTCAACGCGAAGAACCACGCCCGCGAGGCGGCCATCGTTGCCGAGGCCGGCCATTTGGGCCGCGTCACGGTGGCCACGAACATGGCCGGTCGAGGCACCGACATCCTCCTCGGCACCTTCACCCACCAGGAACTGCTCGACCACTGGAAGTCGCGTCGGGCCGCGCCCAAGGACCTCGAACTCGACGACCCTCGCTTCTACGAGAAGCTCTGTCGGCACTGGCTGAAGCATCGGCTCTCCACGGGGACCCCCCTCTACGAAGAGCTCGAGTGGCGCAAGATGCTCGACGAGTTCGACCACTTCGTGGAGGTCGATGGGAAGCGCTACCGCATGCCGCGGTTGTGCACGCGGGTGCAGGAACTGGGCGGCCTGCACATCGTTGGCAGCGAGCGCCACGACAGCCGGCGGATCGACAACCAGCTCCGCGGGCGGTGCGGGCGCCAAGGCGATCCGGGCTCGAGTCGCTTCTACCTGTCCCTCGAGGACGACTTGATGCGCATCTTCGCCTCCGACCGCGTCTCCTGGCTGCTGGAGAAGCTCGGCATGGAGGAGGGCCAAGAGATCTCGGCGCCCATGGTCACCCGGTCCATCGAGAAGGCGCAGAAGAAGGTCGAAGCCATGCACTTCGACATGCGCAAGAACGTGCTCGAATACGACCAGGTCATGGACGAGCAGCGCAAGCTCGTCTACCGCGAGCGGCAGCGCATCCTCGAGGGAGAGGGCGAAGAGCTGCGCAAGGCCGTCTTCTTGTGGATCGAGCGCTGCTTGTGGAGGGCGATCAGCGAGTACAACAACCACGACCTCGCACCTGCGGATCGCAACCTTCCTGCGCTCTGCGACTGGGCACGGAAGAAATTCGGCTTCCGCGTGCTCCCCAAGGAACTCGAAGGGCTCAGCGAGGAGGAGTGCTACGACGTGCTCATGAAGCGCGTCGATCAGGCCTACGCGCTGCGCGAGAAGGAGATCGGCGAGGAGGACATGCGTCGCCTGGAGCGGTACATCATGCTCCAGACCATCGACGAGAAGTGGAAGGACCACCTGCGGGGCATGGATCAGCTCCGCTCGGGCATCGGGTGGCGTGGCTACGCCCAAACCGACCCCAAGATCGCCTACAAGAAGGAGGGCTACGCGCAGTTCCAGGAAATGTGGGAGAACTGCGCGGACGAGATTGCGGACCTGCTGTTTCGCGTGCGCCCCGTCACGAGGGAGGAAGAAGCGGCCCTGGCCCAGACCTGGAATCCGAGCCATTACAGCGCGCCGAGCGAGTTCGAGGAAGACTTCCGCCAACGCGCAGCACGGACCGAGCGCGAGGCCGCGGCGGCATCCAAGGAGGAGGGGCCGCCCCGACCCATCAAGCGCGAGGAGCCCAAGGTCAAGCGCAACGATCCGTGTCCGTGCGGGTCGGGGAAGAAATACAAGAAGTGCCACGGGAAGAACGCCGCCTGAGGCGCCCCCCGTCCGCGCTCCTCTCCTGAGCCCCTATGGCCAGCTTGGTCGACTTCGCCTACTACGGTTGCCTCCTTCTGGCCTCTCCATGGATCGT
>RFHU01000171.1 GCA_003695705.1 Planctomycetota bacterium | reverse complement strand
GGGGGGGGGGGGGCGACGACGGTCGGGCGGGGCGTGGCGGCTCCGAATCCGGCCGTGGAGCCCGGGGTTCTGCTGGACGGGGGCACCGTCCCAGCAGAAGCATCGACCGCTCCGACGTCCTGGGGCGGCTCGACGGCCACGGTCAGGGCGGGGCGGCGGCGCGACGAGGCGGGGCCGCCGCTCGCCAAGAGGCTTTCTCCGCTGCAGCGCACGTCGAGGTCGGCAAGCACCTGATCGGCGGACTGGTAGCGGTCGTCGGGAGACTTTTCGAGCAGGCGCAGGACCACCTCGTCCAGCACCGGCGGGAGGTCCGGTCGGAGGGAGGAGGGCCGGGGGGGCGGTTCGACGATGTGCTTGCCCAGGTAGCCCATCGGCGTGTCCGAGCGGAAAGGGAGCTCGCCGGTGAGCATCTCGAAGAGGATCACGCCCAGGGAGTAGAGGTCGCTGCGATGGTCCACCCGCTCGCCGGAGGCCTGTTCGGGGCTCATGTACTGCGGCGTCCCGGTGACGATCCCCTCCTGGGTGCGGTAGAGCCCTGGACCGGCTCCGAGTGCCTCCTGCTCGTCGAAGGCGATCTTGGCGATCCCGAAGTCCATGACCTTCACGAGCGGAAGCCCGTCCTTGCCCCGCGTCAGGATCAGGTTCCCGCTCTTGAGGTCGCGGTGAATGATCCGCTTCTTGTGGGCCTCGGCGACGGCCCGCAAGGTTTGGCGGAAGTAGGCGAGTGCGCGGTCGATGGTGAGGGCGCCTTCGCGGCGAATCACCTCCTCGAGGGTGTCGCCGGCGGCGAATTCCATCGCCATGTAGAAGATGCCACCCTCGCCCTCGCCGGCGTCGTAGATCTGGACCACGTTCTTGTGCTGGAAGCGCGAGGCTGCGCGGATCTCCTGGCGGAAGCGATCCAGCGAGCCGCGGTTGGAGACGAGGGCCGGATGGAGGACCTTGAGCGCGACGATCTTCTCCATCAGGCAGTGTTCGGCCTTGTAGACGGTGCCCATGCCTCCCTCGCCGACCTTGGCGAGGATCCGGTAGCGCGACGCGATGGTCGTGCCCACCAGTTCGTCTTTCTCGCCGGACGCGGGCGGCCCTTCCTCCGCGCCGAGGGAGGCGGCGGGGCGGAACGGGAGGGTCCGCCGAATCGCCTCCCGCGAGGGCGCGTCGAAGAGCCCGCGCGGCCCGACGGCGCTCTTCATGCGCGAGCTCTCGAGGTCTTCTGCTTCTCGGAGGCCCGAGAGGCGTTCGACCGCTTCGTCGGCCTGGCCCTGTTCCTGCTCTTCGCTGGCCCCTGCGCCGAGGAGGCCTTCCTCTTCGATGCGGCCGGTGTCCTCGGCGAGGACGACGAGCTGGCGGTCGACGACCTGCTCGAGTTGCTCTGGAGAGAGCCGGCCTTCCTGGAGGAGGAGCTGCCCGATGCGTACCCGGTAGCGCTCCTGCTCCTGGCGGCGAAAGCAACGCTGGAGGGTGGCGAGGTCGACGAGCCGCTGTTCGTAGAGGATGCGTGCGAAGGCCTTCTCGGCGCGGAGGAACTGCATGAGCGCTTGGGCGCGTTGCACTTTGCGCGCCTGGGAGCGGCTCAACAGACCGCGTTCGACCAGGGCCTCTCCGAGGCTCTGGCCCGGTCCCTTCTGCCTCAGGCAGGCCTCCACTTGGGCCTGCGGGACGAGGCGGTTCTTGAGGACGATGCGGCCGAACAGGATGTCCGAGTACGAGGCCATCCGCGCCTGGAGTTGCGCATCCCATTGAAGCGCAAGGGGATCTGGGCGGATCTTAGCGCTGGCCCTCCGAGCGCGCAATCGGCCGGAAGGGAGGCGGGGAGCGCCGCCGCGTGCGCGAAGGCTCCGCCTTGAAGAAGGCTGCACAGCCCCGTAGAATCCGCGAACGGGCATAAGTCTAATGTTTGTTGCGATCTACGAGGGTTGATGCCCCGGCTCATCATGATCGAGGGTCCTCGCAGCGGGGACAGCTTTCGGCTCGGTCACGAAAACTACGTTGGCTACCGCGGCGGCGTGCTGTCCTTCTCCCATCGGCAGGACGTGGGGCAGGTCTGCTGCGCCATCTACGGCGGCGGCGAGCGCTTCGAGCTCCTGAACCACGGCCAGCCGAACCGCATCCTCCTCAACGGAGAGGCGGTCCGGCAGGCCGTCCTCCATCACGGGGACCTGATCTCCGTCGACAACTCGCTCATGATCTTCGACTCGGACGAGTCCGAGGGCTCCGATTCCTCTCGCATTGGGGTGGGGATCGGGACCGGGTTCGGCCCTTCGACGGTGCCGCCGCCCTACGCCGCGCCCCAGGGTCGCCCGCACTCCATGCGCCTGGGGGCGATCGTGCCCGGCGAGGCCTCCGACATGATGCTGGGGACGGTCTCCATTCGCCGGGAGGACCTCGCCAAGGAGAACATCAACTACCGCCAGAAGGCCTACGAGAACCAGGACGCGGTCCTGCGCGGGATCGGCGACAAACACCGCATCCACACCCTGTTCAAGGTCACTTCGAAGATTTCCACCATCCTCGACCTCCAGCAGTTGCTCGACGAGCTGTTGGCCTTGATCTTCGACGAACTGCCCGCCGACCGAGGCTCCATCCTCCTCTTCGACGCGCAGAAGCGACGCCTGCGCACGATGACTTCTCGGTCGCGCGCCGGGGGGCGAGTCAAGGTGAAGATCTCCAAGACCATCGTCAAGGAGGTCATTCGGACCCGGGAGTCCTTGCTCACGGCCGACGCGCAGTCGGACCGCCGCCTCGACATGGCCATGTCCATCGTGGACGAGAACATCCGCAGTGCGCTCTGCGTTCCGCTCGTCCGCGGCGAACGCATCCTGGGGATCATCTTCCTGGACACCTACGATTCCCAGCGGCAGTTCACCAGCGACGACTGCGACCTGCTCACCGCCATCGCCATGCAGGCCGCCATGGCCCTGGAGAACGCTCGCCTCGTCAAGGAAATGGGCGATCGGGAGCGTTTGCGCCACGAGCTGTCCTTGGCGGCGACCATCCAGAAGCAGCTCTTGCCGCGGAAGCTGCCCCGCAGCCAGCTCATCGAGGTCTACGGGAAGATGATCCCCGCGAAGGAAATGAGCGGGGACTACTTCGACTTCATTGACCACGACGGAGGGAACTTCCACATCGCCATCGGCGACGTGTCGGGCAAGGGGCTTCCGGCCGGCTTGGTGATGATCATGGCGCGTTCCTACCTGCGTCCGCTGAGCAAGTCGGGCCTCTCGCCTCGCCAGATCCTCGCGGAGGCGAACCGGCTCCTCTACGCCGACACCCGCAAAGACATGTTCATGAGTGCCTTGGTCCTCTACTGGAGCGACCAGACGGGCAAGTTCGTGTGGTCTGGCGCCGGCCACGAGCACTTGTTGGTCTACCGGGCGCGGACTCGGCGGGTGGAGACCCTCAAGGCGGGCGGTTGCGTCCTGGCAGCGGTTCCCAACGCGGACCACCTGTTCGTGGACCACGAACTCCACCTCGAGCCGGGCGATTCCCTGGTGCTCTATACCGACGGGGTCACGGAGGCCAAGAACGCGCGCGACGAGTTCTTCGCACAGGACAGCCTCCAGCCGCTCGAGCGGCTGGTGGAACTCTACGGGAATTTGTCCGCCAAGGACCTGCTCGAGGCCGTCCTCTGGGAGCTGAAGCAGTACATTGGCAGCGCGGAGCAGGCAGACGACATCACCGTCGTCACCGTCAAGCGGCCCGCCGCCGGCTGAGCCCATGGCAAGCGCGGACCCCGGCCTCTCTCGCCTACCGGTCGCCTTCCGTGTCGGCGATCTGGCGGTTCGTCGGCGAGTGCTCGCTGCGCCCATGTGCGGGACGAGCAAGCCGCCCTACCGCCGCCTCGCCTGCCGCTACGGGGCCGATATCGCCTTCACCGAGATGGTCAAGGCCCATCTCCTGGTGGCTGGCTGCTCGCGCACATGGGACCTGCTGGCGCGCGAGGACGGCGAGCGCGCCCTCGGTGCTCAGATCTGCGGCGCCGACGAGGATGTTCTTGCCCGCGCTGCGGCCGCCCTCGAGGCGAGCGGCTTCTTGCTGGTGGACATCAACATGGGCTGTCCGGTGCGGAAGGTCGTGCGCTCGGGTGCCGGCGCTGCGCTCCTGCGGGACCCGCGCCGGGTGGAGGCCGTTGTCCGAGCCTGCGTCCGCGCGGTGTCGGTCCCGGTGAGCGTCAAGTTGAGGAGCGGTTGGCGGCACAAGGGGCATGCCGAGGCGGATGAGCTCGCGCGCGCGGCCGAACAAGGCGGCGCAGCGCTGATCACCATCCACGGGCGACCCCGCGACCGGCGCCACGCGGGGGCCGTCGACCTGGACGGCATCCGGCGCGCCAAGGCGAGCGTGCGCGTCCCCGTGGTCGGCAACGGCGGAATCGCCTCCCCTGGCGACGCCCTGCGCATGCTCGGGGCGACCGGATGCGACGCGGTGATGATCGGGCGAGGTGCCCACGGCCGCCCTTGGCTCTTTCGCGACGTCGCACGCGCCATTGCGGGACTGCCTTCGTTGCCGCCGCCTGGGCCGGCGGAGCGGGCTGGCGTCGTGGCCGAGCACCTCGAAGGGCTGCTCGAGCAACTGGGACCGCGGGGCGTGCTCCTCTTCCGCAAGGCGGCCGGCTGGTATTTCCAGGGCAGCGCGGCAGCCGACGACTTCCGGGCGCGGGCGCACCGCATCGGTTCGGCTGCGGAGATGAGGGGCCTCGTCGCCGAGTGGCGCCGGCACTTGCTCGAAGAGGCTCGGTTGGGAGTGTGATCGTGTCCGAAGTCCCCTGCCCCTATTGTGCGGAACCCATCAAGCAAGCTGCTCGCAAGTGTCGCCACTGCGGAGAATTCCTCGACGAGGAGCTCGCCCGGCAGCGAAGGAGTCCCGAGCCGGAGTACGATCCGGCCCTGAAGGCCCTCGTCCCCGTGGGGCGAACGCCGCTGAGCATCGCAGCCGGCTACCTGGGGCTGCTCTCTCCGCTTCTCTGCTTCGCCCCCTTCGCGCTGGCCGTAGGCATCCTGGCCATCGCCGAGATCCGTCGGGACTCGAGCAAAGGAGGCCTCGGGAGGGCCATTTTCGGCGCGGTCATGGGTGGGCTGTTTACGATTCCCTTCGTCGCCCTCCTCGTGATGCGCATGCGCTGAGCAGCCCTGGAGCTGGCCTTCGGCGCCGACCCGCGCCCGAATCGGGAGAGTGGAGGTGCTCCCCTGCGCCGACAGCGGTCTGGGAGGGGCCCTGGTATGGTGAGACGCGGCCTTTCGCTGGAGGTCTCATGTCCGATGCAAACGACACCAAGGGACGCTCCCGCCCGCGGCGCGACCCGAACCAGCCCCTCCCCAAGCGCGCACGCCCGCGGGGTCGCCTGCTCCGGACGGTGGCCTTCGGGGTCGTCTTGGTGGCCGCCGCGTTGATCGTGGGCTATTCGCTGCAGGTGGGGAAGTGGCCCTGGGAGTGGGGCGAGGCCGAGGGCTCCGGCTTCGTCGAGTACTCGCGGGAGCGCTTCGTCGATATGGGGGAGCGCCTGCGCGACATCGACTGGTCCAAGCTGGGCGAGAAGACGCGGAAGCTCTGGGATCGGGTGCCCGAGCTGGAGCGGAGGCTGGAGGAGAAGCTGGCGCGTCTCTCGCGCGAGCGCGGGGCAGCGCCCGCGCAGCCCGGCGCCGCGGGCCAGGGGTCGGGCAAGGAGGGGCCGCCGGACGCCGCCGTCCCGCCTCCCAGCGAGCTGGAGCTCGGCTGCCGCGCCATGCGCGACGGCGTTCGCCACTACCGTGCGGGCCTCCGCGATCAGGCGGAGCTCAAGCGTGCTCGAGCCTGCTTCGAGCGTGCGCAAGAGCACCTCGAGCGCGCGCAAGCCGAGGCCAAGGACGAGGCCGAGCGCGCCGAAGTCTCCGGATACCTGCAGGAGAACCAGCGCTACCTCTACGACTGCGTCAAGCTGGAGAAGGTGGGCGGCTGAGCGGCGGGCGGCGGCTCCGTGGGGAGGCGCTTCGCCCCGGAGGCCTTCGGGCGCCGACTCTCTGCGGCGCCGTTTGGTCGTGCCGCAGCGCTTCCTGCTTGGCCCTGGCCCGAGCGGGCTGCCTCGTGAGAAACTCGCCGAGGAGGCCCTGACGAGGCCAGAGGAAGTCGACCGCCCGCGGGGCCGGACCGACGAAGGGTGCTCTCGGGCTCCTTTTCAACGGGCTGCCCGGCGGCTGCGGTGGACCGTAGCCATGGGATCCCGTGCGCAGGCGGCGGACGACTTGCAAAGTGCGGTCGGACTGGAGACCCTGGGGACCGGGAGAACCCTCCATGGGTCGGGTCTTGATCGTCGAAGACGTGCACGTGCAGGCGTTGCATCTGCAGCGTCTCTTGGAGCGCGACGGGCACTCGGTCGGTGTGTGTCGCGACGCGACCTCTGCCCTGCGGGAGGCGAACAAGGACTGGGACATGGTCCTCGCGGACCTGCAGCTCGACGACCTCGACGGACTCGAGCTCTACCAGGCGATCCGAGAGACCCTGGGCGACGAGGCGCCCCACTTCGTCATCCAGACCGCCTACGGAACGGTCGAGAACGCGCGCGCTGCGCTGAAGATGGGGGTCTACGACTACATCACCAAGCCGGTCGACCCCACCGAGTTGCGGGTCCTGGTCAAGAACGTCCTCGAGTACCGTCGGCTGAAGCGGGAGAACCGCGAACTCAGCCAAGCCGTCGCGGCCCGCAAGATCGAGGAGCGGATCATCGGACGCAGCCGCGCGATCCTCCGCACCATCGAGCTTGCCAAGGCCGCCGCCGGCAGCGAAGCCACCGTGCTGGTCCGCGGCGAGAGCGGCACGGGCAAGGAGCTCATTGCGGAGCTGGTGCACGCCGCCAGTCCGCGGGCCGGAGGTCCCCTCGTCAAGGTGAACTGCGGGGCCATTCCCGAGAACCTGCTCGAGGCAGAGCTCTTCGGGCACGAAGCGGGGGCCTTCACCGATGCGAAGGAGAGCCGCGTCGGTCGCTTCGAACTGGCCAGCGGCGGGACGATCTTCCTCGACGAAATCGCCGAGATGTCCCCTGCGCTTCAGGTGAAGTTGCTCCGCGTCTTGCAGGAGCGAGAGCTGGAGCGCCTCGGGGGAGGGGGACAGGTCATCCCTCTCGACCTGCGGTTGGTGGCGGCCACGAACCGAGACCTGGAGTCCCTGATCGTTTCGGGGGCCCTGCGGGAGGACCTCTACTACCGCATCAACGTGATCACCATCCACGTTCCTCCGCTGCGCGAGCGCCGCGGCGACATCGAGCTCCTCGCCAACCACTTCTGCGCGCACTTCAACGAGAAGAACCGCAAGCACTTCAAGGGGCTCTCGCCCCCCGCGCTCGAGCTCTTGCGCCGTTACCACTGGCCCGGCAACGTACGCGAACTGGAGAACGTCATCGAGCGGGCGGTGGTTCTCGGTCGGGGCGAATGGATCACCCCCGAGCACCTGCCGGCGAACATTCGGTCCAGCGCGCCGCCACCCGGCCGGGATGGCTTCGACGTCGTGGCCCGCGTGCTGGACGCCGGCCTCACCCTGAACGAGTTCGAGCGGCGAATGATCGCGCGCGCCCTCGAACGCTGCGACGGCAACATCTCTCGGGCGGCGCGGCTCCTGGGGCTCACGCGACGGACCCTGCAGTACCGCATGCGCCGCGACGGGATCCGGGCTCGCGGCTGATTCAACAATGGTTCTCCTGACCAATATTTGCTGCCTGGGCTGGCTCGGGGCAGGCCAGAGGCTATACTGGCCGAGTGAGCGAGAGCGTGTTGATCGTGGAGGACGAGCCCGCACAGGCGCACGCCCTGCGGCAGCTCCTGGAGCTCGAGGGGCACGCCGTCTCGGTGCGCAACGACGGCGCCTCCGCGCTCGAGGCCGTGACGCCAGAGCTGGAACTCGTCCTCTGCGACCTCCGCTTGCCCGACATGGATGGACTCGAGGTGTTTCGCCGGGTCTGCGAGCGGCTCGGTGACAAGGCACCTCCGTTCGTCATCCTCACCGCGTACGGCACCGTGCAGAGTGCCCGCGAGGCGCTCAAGGCCGGCGTCTACGACTACGTCACCAAGCCCGTGGACCCAACCGAACTGGTCAGCCTGGTGAGCAACGTGCAGGAGCGGAACCGCCTGCGCCGGGAAAACCTGGCATTGAGCCAAGCCGTGAACCCGCCCAGCCTGGAGCAGCGCCTTCTCGGCGCCTCTCCGAGCTTTCGCGAGCTTCTCGAGGTCGCGCGCTCCGCCGCCGAGAGCGAGGCGACCATTCTCGTTCAGGGGGAGAGCGGTACGGGAAAGGAGCTGGTCGCCGAGCTGATCCACGAGCGCAGCCCTCGCCGGGCCGGCCCCTTCGTGCGGGTCAACTGCGGTGCCATCCCCGAGAGCCTCCTCGAAGCGGAGCTCTTCGGGCACGAGCGTGGCGCCTTTACCGACGCCCGGCGCGCGCGCAAAGGGCGCTTCGAGCTGGCGCACGGCGGGACGATCTTCCTCGACGAGATCGCCGAGATGCCCCCGACCTTGCAGGTCAAGCTCCTTCGCGTCTTGCAGGAACACGAACTCGAGCGCTTGGGAGGCCAGGGCCGGGTCATTCCCGTGGACTTTCGCCTGGTGTCGGCCACGAACCGTGACCTGGAGGCCTTGGTGCGGCAGGGGCGCTTCCGGGAGGACCTCTACTACCGGATCAACGTGATCCACCTGAAGGTGCCCCCCCTGCGCGAGCGCCTCGGGGACGTCGACCTCCTCGCCCAGCGCTTCTGCGCCCGCTTCGCGGCGAAGAACGACAAGCACTTCCTGCGCGTCTCGGAGGCTGCGCTCGAGCGCTTGCGTGCCCACGACTGGCCGGGCAACGTGCGCGAGCTGGAGAACGTCATCGAGCGCGCCGTGGTCCTGGGGGACGGCCCCGAACTCCTGCCGTCCCACCTGGCCGACTTCGACCGCAGCGCCGCGCCGGACGGCGAGGTGGACAACTTGATCGACGCGGCCGTCGATGCGGAGCTTCCGCTCGAGACGTACGAGCGGGAACTCATCGTCCAGGCGCTGGAGCGAACGAAGCGCAACGTGACGCGTGCGGCTCGCCTGCTGGGCATCACTCGCAGGACCCTTCAGTACCGCATGGAGAAGCACGGGATCGAGCGCGGGTCCGTCTCCGACTGAGCGCCCACGCGCCCCGCGGGGGTGGCCTCTGCTGTCGGCGCCGGGGCCCGGTCCCCGAGCGCGGCGGGATTCCTCCGTGGCGGGGGAAGTCCGCGCTGCATGCGGCGGCTGTGGCGGGCCTCACTCGCTGCGGTCGGCGTAGTGGCAGGCCACCAGGTGGCTGGAGTCGCCGGCGAAGGGGAGGAGGCGCGGCCGTTCGCCCAGGCAGCGTCCGTCGTTGTCGACCCGTGGGCGGAGGGGGCAGCGAGAGACGAAGTCGCAGCCGCGGCGCTCTTCGGTAGGGCTGGGCAGAGTGCCCTCGAGCAGGACGGGCTCGCGCGAGCGTTCGACCTTCGGGTCGGGGATGGGGACGGCGCCCAGGAGGGCGCGGCTGTAGGGATGCCGCGTCTCGTGGGTGATCCGTTCCCGGGTCGTGGTCTCGACGATCCGCCCCAGATACATGATCGCCACCCGGTGGGAGAGGTGCCGCACCACGGCCAGGTCGTGCGCGATGAACACGAAAGCGATCCCCAGGCGCTCTTGGAGGCTCTGGAGCAGATTGATGATCTGCGCCTGGATGGACACGTCCAGGGCGCTCACCGGCTCGTCGCAGAAAATGACCTTCGGTTCGAGGGCCAACGCCCTGGCGATGCCGATGCGCTGACGCTGTCCTCCGGAGAACTCGTGGGGGTAGCGGCCGACGAAGCTGGGATCGAGGCCGACGGTGAGCATCAACTCCTCGACGCGGTCTCGAAGTTCGCCGCCCGCGGCGATGGAGAAGTTGCGCAGGGGCTCGGCGATGATCCGCCCCACGGTCCAGCGCGGGTCCAGGCTCGCGTAGGGGTCTTGGAAGATCATCTGCAGGTCGCGCCGCAAGGCGCGCAGGCGGGGTCCGTCGAGCTGGGTCAGTTCGGCTCCCTGGAAACGCACCGATCCGCCGGTCGGGCGATGGAGTTGGAGGGTGGCGCGGGCCGTGGTGGACTTCCCGCAGCCCGACTCCCCCACGAGCCCGAGTGTCTCTGCGGGGTGCAAGGTGTAGCTCACGCCGTTGACCGCGCGGACGGTGGTGCGTGCCACCCGCACGGGCGGCCAGCCCGCGGTGACCTCGAGCCTTCGCTGCTCGAAGTGCATCTCGAGGTCTTCCACCTCGAGCAGCGGGGGCTGCCCAGTGCGTTTGCTCATGGCCTCTCCTCGGCCGCGTCGACGGCCTGCCCGGCGCGGATCGGGACGAAGCAGGCGCGGAGTCGCCCGTCGGCGTCGGCCTCGAGAGGCGGTGCTTCGTGGAGGCAGCGGTCGCGGACGAAGCGGCAGCGGGGAGCGAAGGGGCAATTGCGCGGCTCGCTCATGAGCTTGGGGGGGAGCCCCTCGATGGGCTCCAGCGCTCGTCCGGGCGGCGCGTCGAGGCGAGGGACCGAGCGCAGAAGAGCGAGGGTGTACGGGTGGCGGGGATCCGCGAACAGGTCGTCCACCGGCGCGACTTCGACGACCGTGCCGCCGTACATGACCACCACCCGGGTACAGAGCCCGGCGACCACGGCGAGGTCGTGGGTGATCAAGACCAAGGACATGCCGCGCTCGCGCTGGAGTCGGCGGATGAGCTGGAGGATCTGTGCCTGGATGGTCACGTCGAGGGCCGTGGTCGGCTCGTCGGCGATGAGCAAGTCGGGATCGGTCGAGAGGGCCATGGCGATCATCACGCGTTGGCGCATGCCCCCCGAGAATTCGTGCGGGTAGCTGTCGATTCGCGCTGCGGGCTCGGGGATGCCTACCTGCGCGAGGACCTCGATGGCGCGAGCGCGCGCGGCTTCCCCTCGCAGCGGTGTGTGCAACTCGATGCTCTCGGTGAGTTGGCGCGAGATGCGGAGGAAGGGGTTGAGGCTGGTCATGGGGTCCTGAAAGATCATCGAGATCCGCCCGCCACGCACCGCGCGGATCTCGTCGTTCCGCATGTTCAGCAGGTCTCGACCGCGGTACAGGATTCGACCCGTTGGGATCTCGCCGGGGGGCATGGGGATCAGGCGGAGTACGGCCATGTTCGTGACGCTCTTCCCGCAGCCGGACTCGCCGACGATGGCGAGCGACTCGCCTTCGTTCACGTGGAAGCTCACGCCGTTGACGGCGTGCACCTTCCCCTCGTCCGTCTTGAAGTGGACGCGCAGGTCTTCTACCTGCAGGACGGGCGCGGACTCGCTCACGTGCGGCCTCGCTGCTGGGGATCCAGGGCGTCGCGCAGTCCGTCGCCCAAGAAATTGAGGCTGAACAGGGTCACCGCCATGGCGAGCGAGGGGACCAGCAGGACCCAGGAGTTGCCGCCGTCGCTGGAGAGTGCGCGCACGCCGTCGTTGACCAGCGCGCCCCAAGAGGCAAGGCTCCGTCCTTGGTACTCCACGGTGAGGCCGATGAAGGCGAGGAAGGATTCTTGGAGGATGACGGCGGGGACCGTGAGGGTGGTGTAGACGATGACCACTCCCAAGGTGTTGGGAATGAGGTGCCCGAAGACGATGCCCAGGTGGCCGGTGCCGCTCATGCGGGCGGCCTCGACGAATTCCTTTTGCTTGAGGGAGAGGATTTGGCCGCGGACGATGCGTGCCATGGTCAGCCACTGCACGGCCCCTAGGGCGACGAACAGGACCACGATGTCCCGCCCGAAGGTCACCATGAGCAAGATGACCAGGAACATGTAGGGGATGCCGTAGAGCACGTCGACGATGGCCATGAGGGCCATGTCCAGCCAGCCGCCGAAGTATCCGGAGACGGCACCGTAGACGACGCCGATGATGAGGCTCACCAAGGTGGCCACGAGCCCCACCAGGAGCGAGATGCGTCCCCCGTAGAGGGTGCGGCTGAGAACGTCGCGCCCGCCCCCGTCGGTGCCGAGCAGGTGGGTCCTGGCTTGCTCCTCACCGTCCGCGAGTACTCGTCGCACGGAACGGCCGTCGAACTCGACGCGCTCCTCCGGGCGACCGTTCCGGGTCAGCGAGACGACGCGGCCTTCTTCTTGGGTGGCCTCGATGACCACCGGCTCTCCGGGCGTGCACAAGAAGACGATGGCCACGCGGCGGGCCGCGAGGGCAGCGGGAGCCGGCGCCCCGCTGCGGAGGGAATCGACGGCGAGGGGGACGAGGACGCCGTCGCGGCGGAAGGCGAGGTAGCTCTCGCCCGTGGCCTCGAGGGCGTCGCGGCGCTCGCCGGGGCGAAGGATCCGGTCGACCCGCCCGTCCTCGATGAACACCCGGTACTTGGTCCGACGCACGTCCCGGGCTTCGAAGCGCAGCGAGCGTGCGTTCGCGTAGCTGTCGGGGACTCCGGCGGCGTGCCCGAGCCGGAGTTCGTTCTTCACCAGGACGTCGGGGTGGGTGAAGCCGGGCGGGCGGGTGACGAGCCACTCGTATTTGTAGGTCGCGTCGAAGGGGGCGATGGCCGGGGCGAAGGCGGAGAGCAGGCTCATGACCGCCGTGATCCACAGGCCGGCCATGGCCATGCGGTTCTTCTTCAGTCGTCGCCAGGCGTCGGCCCAGAGGCTGGTCCCCTTGATCCGCTCTGCCGTAGGCGCCGCCGCCAGCGCCGTCTCTCCTCGCGCGGGTTCGCTCATGCGCCGTAGCGGATCCGGGGGTCGAGGAACCCGTAGACGATGTCCACGAGTAGGTTCATGACGACGAGCAGGACGCCGTAGAGGATCACGGTGCCCATGACGAGGGTGTAGTCGCGATTGAGTGCGCTCTCCACGAATTCGCTCCCCACGCCCGGGATTCCGAAGATGCGCTCGACGACCAGCGAGCCGGTGAGCATGGCGGCGATGCCGGGTCCGAGGAAGCTGACCACCGGGAGCAGCGCGCCGCGCAGCGCGTGGCGGAGGACGATGACCCGTTCGCTGAGACCCTTCGCCCAGGCCGTGCGGATGTAGTCCTGGTGGATGACTTCGAGCATTCCGGCGCGTGTCAGGCGCGCGATGCGGGCCGCGAAGGGGAGGGCCAGGGTCAGCGAGGGGAGCACCATGTGTCCCAGCCCGTCCCAGCCGCTGACCGGGAGCCAGCCGAGCTTCATGCTGAACGCGAGTTGAAGGAGGGGACCCACCACGAAGGCCGGCACGGACAGCCCGACCATGGCGATGGCCATGGACGCGTAGTCGAAGCGAGAGTTCTGCCGGATTCCGGCGACGATGCCCGCCCCCAGGCCGAGCCAGAGGGCGAGGACGGTGGCCAGTCCGCCCAAGGTCAGCGAGTAGGGGAGCTTGTGGGCGATGATCTCGTTGACGGTGCGCGTCTTGTGCTTGTAGGAGGGCCCGAGATCCCCGTGAGCGACGAGGTCCCAGAGGAAGCGGGCGTACTGGCGGGGGAGGCTTTCGTCGAGGTGGTACTTGGCCATCATCGCCTGCTCGATCTCCTTGGGCATGCGCTTCTCGCCGGAGAAGGGGCCGCCCGGAGCGAGCCGGACCATGAAGAAAGAGATGGTGACCAGGACCCAGAGGACCACGGGGACCTGCAGGAGTCGCTTGGCGAGGAATTGTCCCATCGGTCGCGAGGGCCTCTAGTCGGTAGGTTCGATCCAGAGGTACTTGAGGGGATGCTGGTCGCGGACGTTTCCGAACCACCCCTTGACCCGCGTCTTGAGCATTCCCTGGTTTACGTAGATGTAGATGGGGATGATGGGCAGTTCTTCGAGCAACAGGCTCTCTGCCTGGCGGAAGATCGCCATCCGCTTCTTGGGATCGCCTTCCCGCGCCGCCTGGGCGATCAACTCGTCGTAGCGGGCGTTGGACCAGCCGGTGTTGTTGTTTCCTCCGCCGGTGACCCACATGTCGAGGAAGGTGTTCGGGTCGGTGTAGTCGCCGATCCAGCCGGCGCGAGCGATCTGGTAGTTGAGCTGCTCGACTTCGCTCAGGTAGACCTTCCACTCGGTGTTCCGCAGCGAGACCGTGATCCCCAGGTTCTCGCGCCACTGCTGGACCACCGACTCGGCCACCTTCTTGTGATCCTCGTTGGTGTTGTAGAGCAGGTGCACCTGGGGGAAGCCCTTGCCCTCGGGGTAGCCGGCCTCGGCGAGGAGGCGGCGGGCTTCCTCGCGGTCGTAGCCGGGGCCGCGGGGCGGTTCGTAGCCGGGCATCTCGGGGGTGAACCACGTGGCGGGGATCTGCCCGGCCCGCAGGAGGTCGCGGGTGATGATCTCCCGGTCGAAGCCCATGACGAGGGCCTTGCGGACCCGCGCGTCGTCGAAGGGCGGCTTCGTTACGTTGAAGCGGTAGAAGTAGGTCCCGAGGTAGGGCTGGACGTAGTACTCGGGTTGCTCCTCGATCTCGTCGAGCTTGTCGGCCGGCACCGAAGTCATCCAGTCGTTCTTCCCCACCTGGAAGAGCTTGTAGCTGGTCTCCACGTCTTGAAGGGGCAGGACCACGATCTTCTCCAACTTGACGAAGTCGCGGTCCCAATAGTGCTCGTTCTTGACCAGGACCATGCGCTCGTTGGGGAGCCACTCGGCGAGCTTGAAGGGGCCGTTGCCGACGATGTTCTCGGCACGCGACCAGGCATCGCCCTTGGCCTCGACCACCCAAATGGGAACAGGGAGCAGGGTGTGGAAGGCGACCAGGTCGAGGAAGTAGGCGCAGGGGGCCTTGAGGTGTACGACCAGCGTGCGCGGGTCGCGCACCTCGATGCCGACCGTGTTCCAGTCCTTCTCCTCGCCCTTGTGGAAGGCCTCGGCCCCGCGAATGGGATAGAACATGTAGCCGTACTGGCAGGCGGTTGCGGGGGTGAGCGCGCGCTTCCACGAGTCGTGGAAGTCCTGCGCCGTGACCTCGCGCCCGTTGCTCCAGCGCGCGTTCTTGCGCAGGTGGAAGGTGTAGGTGAGGAGGTCGGGCGAGACCTCCCAGCGCTCCGCGACTCCCGGGACCGGCTCGAGGGTTTCCGGATGGAGCGTCACCAGTCCCTCGAAGAGCGCTCCGGCGAGGCGCCCCTCGGGGACGCCGGTCATCAACGCCGGGTCCAGGGTCTCGGGCTCGGCTCCGTTGTTGAAGGTGAAGACCTGCTCGGCTTCCTTCCAGCGTTCGTTCTTGGGCTGGAGGGCTTGCTTCCAGGCGGGCAGCGCTTCGCCGCGGTCGGCTCCATCGGACGCGCCGGCCGGGCGGGCTCGTCCGTCGCTCGCCGGCGCCCCGGTCGCGGACCCGTCGTCGCCCGCCCCGCCGCTGGCGGGTCCGCCCGCGGAGGAACCGCCCGGCGCGGGGCAACCGGAGAGCGGCAGCAGCCAGAGGAGAAGGATCAGGAGCGAACGTCGCACGGAGCATCTCCCTCGCCAGGGTGGCTCGGCGGCCTGGCGGGGCGACAATCTACCACCCTCCGGCGGTTCTTCCGCTTCCGCCTCCGGCGGGCCGGGCCCCTCGACCGGGGGGCTGGGGGGTGCGAGAGTGCCGGCGGGAGCGACGCGGTGCCTGCACGCTCCGGGGAGCACCCATGGACTCCGAGGACTCCGAACTCGCCCTCTTGGAAGCTCGCTGGCGGCGCAGCGGCGAGCGCGCCGATCTGCTCGCCTGGCTGCGCGCGCGCCACGAGGCCGGAGGGCTGGAGGCGGAGCGCGTCGAGTTGGCCGCAGCGCTCGGGCACGGCGTCGCGCGAGAAGCGCGCGCGGCGGTCGATCTCCCCGAACTCGAGAGCGACCTGCGCGACTGGGTGATCGGCCTGGAGCGCTGGGGGATCGAGCCTTGCGTGCGTGCGGCCCTGGTGGCCGTGCGCTTCTTGACCGACGCCGACCCCGACCAGGCGTGCCGACGCGCGGCGGCGATCGGAGCGCTCGAGACCCTCCTTGCCTGTCCCTGCGACGAGCACGAGAAGGCCGCGCGCGTGGCCTGGACCGACGACGCGGCATGGGCCGCAGAGGTGCCGTGGTCGGAGTTCGCCGCCGAGGTCGCCTGGAACGCCCGCTGGAAGGTCCATAGCGAGGACGAGGTCCGCGAGGCCATCCGCCGGGACTTGCTCGCCTGGGCCCTCGACGCTCCCGTGCGCCCCTGGGACGCCTCGGGGACGTGGGGTGAGGGACGGACCCCGTCCCCCGAGGAGTGAGGTGTCGGGCCAGGTTCCTCAGGCCTTCTGCGCGTCTTCCTCGGCTCGGCGGGGGCCGCCGGCGGCGGCCCCCGGGGGTTGGCGAGGGCCGCGAGCGAAGACCGGCGACCTCGCCGATTCGTGTCCGCTCCTTTAGGATCCTGCGGGGCCGGGGGGACAGCCTCGAGGGCTCGCGACGCGGAGTTCTCGGCGTGCTAGGCCGGGTTCTCGCGCGACGGGCTGCCGGGGCGGAACGGAGTGCGCGAGGACCGTGCGGCTGGTCATCGAAGAAGGACAGCGCGTCTGGGTGCAGGAAGTCGCCGACGGTGGGCCGGTGACCATCGGCCGCGCCCTCGAGAACGCCGTGATCATCGAAGACGGCGCCGCCTCGCGGGAGCACTGCCGCCTCGAACCGGATGAGCGGCGGCGCTACTGGCTCTGCGACCTGCGCAGCCGCAACGGGACGCGGTTGAACGGGCGCTTCGTGGCCCGCGCGCTTCTGCATTCCGGGGACCGGATCCAGATCGGCGCCACGGTCATTACCTTTCACCCGCCGGGGCCGGAGGGCGACGCGGCGGCGGAGGCCTTGGCCTCCGCCGCGCGCGAGGCGGGGGCCGCCTACGCAGAGCGATCCGGAGCGACCCTCGCGCGGGATCCGCTGACCGGGCTGCTCTCCTTCCCCGCGTTGGTCGAAAGGCTCGAGGGCCTCCTCCGCGGCGAGAAGGCGGCGACCGTGTCCGTCGTCAAGCTCGACGTGGACTACCTGGGCTTGGTCAACGACATGTTCGGCCTGGAAGCCGGCGACGAGGTCATCCTCCGGGTGGGCGAGGCCGTTCGCTCCGCGGCGGAGACCCTGCCCGGTACGCGCTGCCACGTGGGGAGGGTGGCCGGCGGCTGCTTCCTGGTCGTTGCGCCCGCCTGTTCCCTCTCGCGCGCCCGCGAGCTGGCCGACCTCGCCCGTTTGCGCACCGCCGAGCTCGAATTCGACGGCGCCCTGCGCGCGGCGACCCTAACCCTCAGCGCCGGTGTGGCCTGCGCTCCCGACCACGGCCGCGAGTGGCGGCGCCTGCTCCTCCGCGCCGAAGCCGCGCTCGCCCGAGCCAAGCGCGCGGGCCGCGACCGCATCGAGGCGGCGGAGCCTGGGAGGGATGGCGCTGCGCAGGCTTTCCCGCGCGCGGCCCGTGCCCTCGCCGACACCCACGTTTCGGGTCTGTGGGCGAGCTCGGGCTTGTGGAGGCTCGATCTCGGCGGCGCCGTGCCCGGGTCGGCCGACGCTCCGGAGGACGGTACGGCGCAGCCGGCCGACGCTCTGCGTCCCTTGGTCTTGAGCCGTACCGGGCAGTCCATCCTGGGCCTTGTGGCCGAGGCCCTCGGCGCCGACCTCGAACTCGATCCCCTCCTCGAACTCGTCTTGGCCCTCTTGTGCGAGAAGCTGGGCGCCCGCCGTGGCTTCGCGCTGTTGCGCGATCCGCGCGGCGCCCTCCGCCTGCGTGCGGCCGTCGACCGCGCCGCCGTCGACGGCCGCCCCCCGGACACCGTCTTCAGCCAGGGCGTCCTCCGCGAGGTCGAGCGGACGCGCGCGCCGGTCCTCGTCAGCGACGCGCTCAGCGACGAGCGCTTCCGCGCCCAAGAGTCGGTCGTCTCGCTGGGGATCCGCTCCGCGATCGCCGTCCCCGTTCTCTGGAGCGAAGAGGTCCTCGGGGTCCTTTGTCTCGACAGCACCAGCGAGCGCACCCGCTTCGGTGAGGAGCAGCGCGACCTCTTGCTCGCCTGCGGCCGGCTCCTCGCCGGCCCGTTGCGGCGCGCGGCCTTGCACCAAGCCCAGAGCGAGGAACTCGAGCGAGCGCGAATTCGCCTGGCGCAGACGAACCAGTCCGAGATCCTGCACCGTCGCCGCTACGCGAACATCATCGGCCGCTCTTCGGCCATGAAGGCGCTCTTCCGCCTCATGGACCGCCTCCTCGACAACGCGCACCCGGTCTTGATCCACGGAGAGTCCGGCACCGGCAAGGAACTCGTCGCCTCCGCCATTCACTACAACGGTCCTCGCCGGGAACGGCCCTTCGTGGCCGAGAACTGCGCCGCCCTCTCCGAGTCCCTCTTGGAGGCGGAGCTCTTCGGCCACGTGAAGGGTGCGTTCACCGGCGCGGACCGCGATCGGGTTGGTCTCATCGAGGCCGCGGACGGAGGCACGCTGTTCCTCGACGAGATCGGAGAGACTTCCCCCCGCATGCAGGCGAAGCTGCTGCGGGTGCTCCAAGAAGGGGAAGTCCGCCCCGTGGGCGGCAGCGAGGCGCGCCGTGTCGACGTGCGCGTCATCGCCGCCACCAATCGCGACCTGCAGGAGATGGTCGCCGCAGGGAGCTTTCGCAGCGACCTCTACTACCGGCTGGCGGTCATGACCATCGACCTCCCCCCGCTCCGCGAACGCCGCGAGGACATTCCCATCCTCCTCGAGCATTTCTTGGCCCGAGAGGCCGAGGCCGCGGGCGTCCGCACGCCCGGGGTCGATTCCGAGGCCCTCGCGCTGCTGACCCACTACGACTGGCCGGGGAACGTGCGGGAGTTGCAGAACGAAGCGAAGAAGCTGGTCGCGCTCGCGCCGGAGCGCGTCCGGCCCGAGAGCCTCTCTCCCAAGTTCTTCGCCGGGACGAGCACCGACCGCGCGCACTCGGCGATCCGGCGGCTCGCGGTTGCCGACGGTGCGGAGGCCCTGTTGATGATGATCGAGCGCGGGAGAGGCCTCGCGGAGGTCCTCGAACTCTTCGAGCAGGAGGTCATCCGCAGGGTCCTCGCCGCGTGCGACGGAAACCGAAGCGCGACTGCGCGGCGTCTGAAGCTCTCGCGTCCCGGCCTCCACAAGAAGATGAAGCGCTACGGAATCGAGTAGGCCCGCCTTGACCCTCAAGCAGACCGTTGTCCGAGCGCTTCCGCTCTTTCGCCCCCACCTCCCGACCCTGGGACTGATCCTGTCGGCAACCCTGCTGGCCGCGCTCGCGGAGGGCGCGCAGGTCTATCTGGTCAAGCCCCTCCTGGACCAGGTGCTCCTCAAGAGTTCCGAGCAGGAGACCGACGCCGCCGATCGCCGCGTCGCGGACTCCCTCGCCGCGAGGGCGCCGGAACTCGCCCGAGCCGAGGCCGCGCTGCGGGCGGAGGGCGCGCCGCCTCCTCCTCCCCTGCCGCTGCGCCTACGCGCCTTCGGCGGACGCACCGTCCCCGCAAGGCTGCGAGACGATCCGCTCTGCGCCCTCCTCGAGCGCAGTCGGGTGGTCCTGCTCGCCACGGAGCGCGCCCTTTCGCGCCAGGAGGAGCCCGATCCGCTCCTGGCATGGGCCACTCCCGGGCGGGATCCGGAGGCCAGGGCGCCGCTCGCGGTGCTCCGCGAGGCGGCGGCGTTCCAACTCGCCGCCGAGCGTCTCGTCGGGGAGGTGCCGGCGAGGGCAGCGCCGGCGTCGCGGGCGCTGGCCGCGCGATGGTCGCTGCGTGCGCGCGAGCGCGCACGCGAGGCGAGCTTCGAGGCGGCTCGGCAAGTCCTCAGCGCCTTGCTCTTGGTGGCCATGGGCTGCGCGCTCGTCCTCGCGGCAGCCCGTTACGCCCAGACGGTGCTCGCCCGCGGCCTCACCGTTCGCATTGCCCGGGATTTGCGGGTCGACCTGGTCCGCCACGTCCTCTCCCTCGACGTGGGGCAGCTCTCGGAGCAACGGCGGGGCGATCTGCTCTCGCGCCTGAGCAGCGACCTCCAGCAGACGGTGGGCAGCGTCGTCGCCCCTTTGAGCCTGACCCTCCTCCAGCAGCCCTTCCGGGTGCTCGTCTACCTGCTGCTCGCGCTCTTCCTCTCCCCGGCTCTCTGCTTGGGGTTGCTGGCCTTGGGGGCGGTCGTCCTCGTGCCGCTGCGCCGCCTGGGACGCCAGATTCGCGCGGGAGCGGAGGAACGGCAGGTCGGCTTCGCGGAGGTCCTGGATGCCCTCTACCAGATGTTCGCGGGGATTCGCCTGGTCAAGGTCTTCCAGCGCGAGTCGTACGAGTTGGAGCGGGTGCGCGCCCTCACGGAGAAGAGCTATCGGGCGGCCTTGCGGGTCAGCCGTGCGCGGGCCTGGAGCCGCACCCTCGTGCGCACCACGAACGAAGTCTCCGTTCCCCTCGTGGTCTGCGGCGGCAGCCTGCTCGTCGTCCACGGTGCCCTCGGGCTGGGCTCGGGGACGCTGGTCGCCTTCTCCGCGCTGATCCTGCTCATGTATCGGCCTGTCAAGGCGCTGGCCCAGGCCTACAACCACCTGCAGAACGGTGCCCCCTCCTTCGAACGCCTACAGCAGGTCTTCGCCCGCAAGCCGCGAGTGTCCGACGCGAGGGGCGCGGTCCCCTTCGCCGGGCTGCGCGAGGGGATCGAGGTGCGGAGCCTTTCGCACAGCTACGACGGGTCCACCGAGGTGTTGCAGGACATTTCCTTCCGCGCGCCCGCAGGCACGACAACCGCCATCGTCGGGCACACCGGTGCGGGGAAGTCCACACTCCTCGACCTGCTCGCGCGTTTCATGGACCCCACGCGGGGCGACATCCTCGTGGATGGCGTCTCCCTGCGGCAGCTCGACCGACAGAGCTACTTGGCGCGCGTGGCCGTGGTTTCGCAGGAGTGCTTCGTTTTCAACGACAGCATTCGAGAGAACATCCGCTACGGGCGGCTCGAGGCCAGCGACGAAGAGGTGGAGGAGGCCGCTCGCGCCGCCCGCATTCACGAGGAAATCGTCGCCCGCGAGGGGGGCTACGACGCGCTCGCCGGGGAGCGGGGAGGCAAGCTCTCCGGCGGGCAGGTGCAGCGGCTGACCCTGGCCCGTGCGTTCGTGCGACGCCCCGAGATCCTGCTCCTCGACGAGGCCACCAGTGCTCTCGACGCCCGGACCGAGCGGCTGATCCAGGAGGCCATCGCCGACCTCGAACGGGAGTGCACGACCTTCGTCATCGCCCACCGCCTCTCCACCGTGCGCCACGCCGATCAGATCCTCGTCCTCGACGGTGGCCGCCTGGTGGAGCAAGGAACGCACGAGGAACTCCTTGCGCGCGGCGGACGCTACGCGGATCTCGTTGCCGAGTTCGCCGAGGCTCCCGCCGCGCAACCCGTAGAACCGTGAGCGCGGCGCGCACTCGTCGGGAGCGCGCGCCGCGACCCGCGACGACGGGCCCAGCGGGGCGGACGCCGGCCCCGAGGAGACGACGCGCCGACCGCTTCCGAGGGGAGCGCCGGCGGGTTGCGACGCCGCTCTGGTTTGGGTACCCGGCGCCCGACCTCAGGTCTCGCCGTTCGCTTCGTCTCCGCGGGGTGCGGTCGGCCTCGGCGGCTCCGGATCGGTCGCGGGCGGCGCGGGCCGCGGCCGGCCTGGGCTGCGGGCGAGCACGACCGTCCCTGCGCAGGTGAGGAGCCAGAGAAAGAACTGGAGGGGGCGCGCCTGCTCCCAGGCCCACACCCGGCCGTCCTCGCCGACCAACACCAAGAGCGGCGGGCGGGCGGGGTCGACCAGCCAGAACTGAGCGTCTTCGAACACGACCTCGGCCTGCGCCTCGACGGTCGCCCGCGGTCCGCGGCGCTCGGGGCGGCGTCCTACGGGGACGCGGAAGCGCTCGAGGAGAGCGCGCGCGGCCTCGCGCGCGCGCGCCAAGGCGGACGGGTCCGGTTGGGCTGCAGCGCGGGCGGGGCGGCGCGGGGTTC
>RFHU01000170.1 GCA_003695705.1 Planctomycetota bacterium | reverse complement strand
GGGTGGGGTTGGAGAGTTGGGGGGGGCTCGCAGGGGCTCCTAGGCCGCGTCGGCCGTAGGGCCGTCCTGGGCGAGGCCGTAGTCTTCGACCTTCTTGGCCAGGGTCGTGCGATGGATGCCCAGGAGGCGGGCGGCCCGGCTCTTGTTCCAGCGGCAGCTCTCGAGCACGCGGGCAATGTGCGCGCGCTCCACCTCGGCGAGGGTGCGCGCGCGACCGCTGTTCTCCGCGGCGGCCGGGACGGGCGATGGTTCGGCGCAATCTTCTTCCAGTTGCAAGTCGTGGGCCTCGACTCGCGGGCCCTCGGCGAGGATCGCCGCGCGCTCGACGGCGTTGCGCAGCTCGCGCACGTTGCCCGGCCAGGGATGACTGGTGAGGCGCCGCAGGGCTTCGGGGCTGAATCCTTCGAGGTAGGGGCGGTCGAGTTCCAGGCTGAACTCCGCGAGGAACTCCTCGGCGAGGGCGGGGATGTCTTCGCGACGCTCGCGGAGGGGGGGGACCACCACTTGGACCACGTTCAGCCGGTAGTAGAGGTCTCGACGGAAGCGCCCGGCTTCCACGTCGGCTTTCAGGTCTCGGTGGGTGGCCGACACGACGCGGACGTCGACGCGGACGGGCCGCACTCCTCCCACCCGGAAGAAGGTCTTCTCCTGGAGCACGCGGAGGAGCTTCGCCTGCAGGGCGAGGCTCATTTCGCCGATCTCGTCGAGGAGGATGGTTCCTCCCTCCGCGGCCTCGAAGAGGCCGATCTTGCGCTGGTGCGCGCCGGAGAAGGCTCCCTTCTCGTGCCCGAAGAGCTCTGATTCGAGGAGGGTTTCGCTGAGGGCTGCGCAGTTCACTGCGACGAAGGGGCCGGACGCGCGGGGGCTGGCGGCGTGCAGGGCGCGGGCGGCGAGCTCCTTGCCGACTCCGCTCTCGCCGCGGATCAGCACCGTGGTGCTGCGGGACTTGGCCACCCGGCGGATGGTCCGTTCCACGGCGCGCATGCGCGGGCTGCGGGGCAGCGGCTCCGCGGTCGAGGAGGAGGCGGCCGCTGCGGAGGCGGAGGTGCGAGGAGCGCAGGCCTCGAGGCGGCCCAGAGCAGCGGCCAGCCGGTCGGCCGATGCGGTCGCCTCGAGGACGTCGCTGGCGCCCGCCTGCATGGCCTCGATGGCGGCGGCGACGCCGCCGCTGTCGGCGAGCACGACGACCGGCGCCGCGCTGCGGGCCACCAGGCGCTCGATGGCGTCCGGACCGCTCACCCTGCTCAGTTGCACGACCACCGCGCGGGCGCCGTCGAGGAGTTCGACGGCAGCGGCCTCGTCGCCGGCGAGGCGGACGTCGTCTTGCGCGGTGGCGAGGTGGGCGAGCGCGGCGGCCCGCTCGCCAATCGTAAGGACGTGTCCGGCTTCCGTCGTCTGCTTGCGTCGAGTCCGCTCCGCGATCGCCATTTCGCCCTCCCTTGACCGCGAGGGCTTCGAGCAACGTCCTTGCCGCCACCAAAGGCGCTGCGCGCAGGGGGGGGTGGCGTGTCCGCCCCTCGGGCGGAGGGGGCGTCCATGCCCCCGTTGTGTGAGTTTTCTGTGAGTTTTTCGCGCGCACTCCCCGGTTCGGGACCGCCTTCCTGCCGGAGGAGGACCAAAGAATGGGATTTACGTCGAGGGGCCGGTGAGCAAGAGGTGAAGGGAAGGGCTCGGGGCCGCGCTTGTCCGCTCGCCGCCCCTCCCCTACTCCGGAGGGTGAGGAGCAGGGAGCGAATGCCGGAAGGGGAACGACCCGTGGAAGGGACGCGCGCGAGGGTGCGGGTCGCCTGCCTTGGCTTCGCCGAGGCGCGCACGCCCGAACTCGCCGCGTTCGAGTGGGAGCCCCTCGCCGATCCGCGCGAGCTGGCCCCGCGCTGCGAGACGATCCTCGTGCGGGTGCCGGGCGACGACCTCACACTCTTGCAGCGCGCCCTCGACGCCTGTCCTTCGTCCCCGGTGGTCGCGCTCCTGGAGACGGCCGACGAGTCCCTGGCCGAGCGCTGCTTGCTCTTGGGCGCCGAGGACGCCGTGGGCGCGGACGAGGGGGACGAGTTCTTGGCCCGCGCTCTTCGGAACGCTGCGCTGCGGCAGCGCGCGCTCTCGCCTGCGCGAGCGACCGCGCCGACCTCGCCCGCTTCGCGGGTCTTTCGGGCCTTGCAGTGGAGCGAGCAGCTCTTCAGCGAGTTGGCGTCGTCGGCGCGGGTGATCCCCTACGAGGCGGAGCCGGAGAAGGGCTTCACCTACGTGGCGCCGCAGGCGGTGGAGATTCTCGGCTACCCCCTCTCCGATTGGTATTCCGGTCGCCTGTGGAGCGAATACGTCCACCGCGACGACCTCGAGTGCGTCTGGAGTCCCGCCCAGATCGCCTGCGGCGAAGGGATCCAGTCCGAATATCGCGTGCGCGCCGCCGACGGGCGCACCGTCTGGCTTCGCGACCACGTACACCTCTACTGCGCGGACCGCCCCGTGCTGCGGGGCTTTCTTCTCGACATCACGGAGCTCAAGGCCGTCGAAGAGGAGCTGCGCACCAGCCGGGAGCTCTACCGGGCAATGCTCGAGCAGCTCCCGGCGGTGGTGTGGATCGCCGACGGGGACGGGCGGGTTCTGCAGGCCATGGGCGGCGGCTTGGCGTCGGTGGGCCTGCCCAGCGACGTGCTCGACGGGCAGCGCCTGGACGCCCTTCTCGAAGGCAGCTCGGCCGAATGGGCGCGCGCGGCGCTGCGGCGGGTTGCTCGCGGCGAGCGCGCCGAGTTCGCCATGGAGTGGGAGGGGAGGACCTGGGAAGTCACCGTGGCTCCCCTCTCCCTGCGGGCGCTGGGAAAGGTGATCGGGATCGCCCTCGACGTCACCGCCCTGCGGGAGGCCGAGCGCGCCCTGGCAGCCTCCGAAGCCGAGTTGCAGCACCGTCAGAAGCTCGACGCCGTGGGGCGCCTCGCCGGGGGCATCGCGCACGACTTCAACAACCTGCTCACCGTGATCGACGGCTACAGCGAGATCATGCTCGAGCGTGTGCCCGAGGACGATCCGGTGCATCACTGGGCGGACCTAATCCACCGCGCCTCGGCGCAGGCGAGCGCCCTGACTCGGCAGCTCTTGGCGTTCAGCCGCAAGCAAGCCCTCGACCCAAAGGTTCTCGACCTCGGCGACGTCGTCGAAGACATGCGCAGCATGCTCGAGGTCCTGGCCGGCGAGCAGGTCCGTCTCGAGTGTGCCGGCAAACACGGCCTGTGGAAGGTCGAGGCCGACCCCTCCCAGCTGCAGGCCGTGATCATGAACCTGGCACTCAACGCGCGGGACGCCATGCTCCCCAAGGGCGGGACCCTCTCGATCCGCTGTCGGAACCGGACCCTGACGACCGAGGCCTCTTGCGGCGCACCGCCGGGGGACTACGTGGAACTCAGCGTGCACGACACGGGCTGCGGCATGGACGAGGAGGTGCTCGCCCACGTGTTCGAGCCCTTCTTCACCACCAAGCCTGCGGGGAAGGGCACCGGGCTGGGGCTCGCCTCGGTCTACGGAATCGTGAAGCAGAGCGGTGGCTGGGTGTCGGTGGAGAGCCTGGTGGGCCAGGGGAGCACCTTTCGGATCCTCCTCCCCCGCGTTCTTGGAGAGGAGAGCGCCAAGGAGGCGGCCGAGCGGGCGGCTTCGGCGGTCGTCGAGGCACCCACGATCCTGGTGGTGGAGGACGAAGAGCTCGTTCGAGCCTTCGCCTGCGAGGCCTTGCGCAGCTTCGGCTACGAGGTGCTCAGCGCGGAGAGCGCCGAGGAGGCCGTGCGCTTCGTGGAGGACGAGGAGCAGCCCATCGACTTGTTGCTCACGGACGTCCTCATGCCGGGCACCGACGGGTGTCGCCTCGCCGAGCGCCTCTGCGAGCTCCGGCCGCAGCTCAAGGTGCTCTACATGTCGGGCTACACGCGGAGCGTGATTCGCGAGCAAGGCTACGACGAATCGAAGATGCCCCTCCTCCCCAAGCCCTTTGGCCTGCAGGAGCTCGAGGACATGGTGCGCAAGGTCCTCAAGGGACCGAGCGGAACGGGGCTCCACAAGTACTCGGACCTGGAGTGACGAGCGGCTCCCTCGAGCGGGGCGACTGCGGACGGGGCGTGGCTACGACTTGCCCTCGTCGCGGAGCGCCTGGACGTCGATGCCGTACTGCTTGATCTTGCGATGCAGGTTCTTCTTGTCCAGCTTGGCCAGGCGGGCTCCGCGCGCGATGTTTCCCCCGGTCATGCGCAGCAGGGTCTGAACGTAGGCGATTTCCCACTGCTCGATCATCCGCGCCTTGGCTTCGCCGAACGAGGTGTTCGCGTCGATGACCAGCGACGGCGCTGGTGAACGGTCCTCGTCGAGCGGGCCGGCGTCTCCCGGTGCCTCGTGTCGCGCCCGGCCCCCGCCGGCGGCGCCGGAGGCGGAGGGGAGGAGGGCCGCGGAGACCTCGCCGCCGTCGCTGAGGATGACCGCCTTCTCGAGCACGTTGCGGAGTTCGCGCACGTTGCCCGGCCAGTCGTAGCCGAGCAGCCGTTCTTCGCACTGGGCGGAGAAACGGGGCGTCGGCAGCTCGTAGCGGGTCGCCAGCTCGGCAGCGATGTTCCTCGCGAGCAAGAGCACATCGGCGCCCCGTTCCCTCAGCGGCGGGACGTCGACCGTGAACACGTTGAGGCGATAGAGCAAGTCCGAGCGGAAGCGCTTTTCGGAGACGGCCTCCTCGAGGTCGCGGTTGGTCGCCGAAACGATGCGCACGTCGGCTTCGAGCTCTTCCTCACCACCGACGCGGGCGAAGCGCCGCTCTTCGAGGAAGGTGAGCAGCTTGCTCTGCACGGGGAGCGGCAGCTCGCCGACCTCGTCGAGGAAGAGGGTCCCTCCGGCGGCCTGCTCGACCTTGCCGCGGTGGGTGCGCACCGCGCCGGTGAAGGCACCGGCCTCGTGGCCAAAGAGTTCCGACTCGACGAGGGCCTCGGGGATCGCGGCGCAGTTGAGGGTCACGAAGGGGCCGTCGCGGCGCTTGCTTGCCTGGTGCAAGGAGCGTGCGAGGAGCGACTTCCCCGTCCCCGTCTCGCCGGTGAGGAGGACCGACGAGTCGACGCGCGCGAGCTTGCCCAGCAGGGCGAGGACTTCCCTCATGCGCGGGCTGTTGCCCAGGACGGCGTCCGCCGCCAGAGGGGTGCCTTGGAGGCCGCCTTCCCCGCGGCGCTTCTCCATGCGCAGGTTCTCGAGGACCACGCCCGCGTGCCCGGCGAGGAGGCTGAGCAGGTGGACCTCGGGAAGGGACTCCTCGGGGGCGTGCAAATGCGGGAGTTCCCCTCGCCCCACGAGGAAGCCGACCACCTGTTCGCGGCCGGCGAGGGGGACCACGGCGACGCGCCCGCCTTCGCCGAGGCGGGACCAGGGAGCGCATTCGAGCTCGTCCGCCTCGCCGCCGAGGGCGGCGACGTCGTCGGGGACGACTCCGGGGTAGGTGGGGAAGGAGGCGCCTTCCGAAGCGGCCAGCAAGGCGAAGCGGTCGCGCTCCCGCAGGTAGACGGCCGCTTCGCGCAGGCCGAGGTCGGTGGTGGCGATGCGGGTGAGCCGCGCCGCCACGTCCTCGAGGGAGAGGCTGCGGACGAGGGCCAGCGCGATTTCGGTGAGGCGAACCAGCCGTTCTTCGGCGGCGCGGAGTCGGCGCCGGTCTTCGCTCGCGCGGGCGTAAAGCTGGGCGAGGTCGGCGGCGTAGCGAAGGACTTGCTGCTCGGCGGTCGGGCTCACACCTCGTCCCCGCGGGCGGCCTTGACCCGCTCGATGAGGGCGAGGGGGCTGAATGGCTTGGTCAAGTACGCGCACGCTCCGGCCCGCATGCCTTCCTCCACGATGGCATTGTCGGCCACCGCGGTGAGAAAGATTACCGGGAGGGCTGGCTCCCGCTGGCGGAGGCGCTTGCAAACCTCGATGCCGTCGAGTTCTCCGTCCAGGTTGATGTCCAAGAGGACCACGTCGGGGGGGGCGCTTTCGGCCTGGGAAAGTGCCTCCTCGCCGGTGGAGGCCTCGAGGACTTCGTAGGGCTCGAAGGCGAGGGTTTCGCGGACGAGCTCACGGATGAAGGGTTCGTCCTCAACGACCAGGATCCTGGCTCGATTCATGCTCGCCCAGTCTACCCACTGGGGCGAGGAGGAGCACCGGCTCGTGGGAAAGCCCTGGGGGCGGTGGCCCGATGAGCGGCGCGAATCGGGCCGCGGCGCGTTCGGCCATGCGGAGGCCCTCGATCAGGTCGCGTGCGTTGACCTGCACGGAGACGGGCTTGGGGCAGAGGCTGGGGATCACGAAGCGGTAGGTCATGGGAAGAGCCAACGCACGTCCAGTGCCGTTGCAAGTACTGCGGGGGGGTGGAGGG
>RFHU01000169.1 GCA_003695705.1 Planctomycetota bacterium | reverse complement strand
TGATAGACGAGTCGCGCCGCGGAGGCGGATCGGCGAACCCGGGCGGGGGCTGCGCTGCGGCCCGCCGGCCGGCGCGGGCGCCGCCGCGCGCGGAGGGGGGCTCGTCGGGGAGGGGAGGCGGCGAGGCTCTCGTCAGCGGGCGCGCTCGGCGGCGCCGAGCGCGCCCAGGAGTCCGGGCAGGTCGCCTTCGCGGCGTGCGGCTTCGGCGGCGCGCGCTGCGTGGACGCGGGCACGGGCGGCGTCGAGCACCCCACGGAGCGCGGGGCGAACCCGCGTGCGCGCGGCGGCGAGGACCTCGGCTTCGTCGGCGTACGACTCGTCGGTGTTGCGCGAGACGCGCCGCAGGGCCCTGAGCACACGGGCGCGGCCGCGGGGTCCTTCGGCAAGGGCTGCGGCTGGGTCGAGGCCGGCCAGGAGCGGGGAGCCGCGGCGGGGAGCGGACTCGATCCGGGCGAGGGCGCGCTCGTGCAGGGCGAGGTAGGCCGAGGTCGCGCGGCGGAGGGAGCGGTCGAGGCGCTCGGTCTCCTCGCGCACGAGCGCGTCCGCGTAGGCGGCGAGCGAGCCGTGGCGGCGGAGGAGTTGCGCGCGCAGCGCGGGCTTGTCGCGCAGGTGGGCCAGCGCGGCGCGGCGGGTGTCGGCGAGGAGTTTGGCCTGGCGCGCAGCGCGGTCCAGGCGCCGAGCCAGGGTGGACTCGACTTCGACGAGCGGGGCCAAGAGGGCGGCGCGGTAGCGCCCCCAGGCCTCGGCGTGCGCGGCGACGGCGGCGGCGAGGTCCTCGGGCGCGTCCGCCCGCGCGGCGGCGTCGAGGAAGGCGAGCGCGGCCGAGGCGAGGTTGCGCCGCGCCGCGCGGGCGTCCAGAGCGCGACGCAGGCCCGCTTCGATGGCGTCCGCGCCGAGGAGGATCACCGTCAACTCGCCCACCACGTAGGCCCAGCCGCCGAGGGAGCGCGCCAGCGGGCCCGCCCGCCCGAGGCGCGCCAACAGGCCGCCGCGCGCCCGGCGGAGGTCGACGACCCACTCGAGGGCCGAGAGGCCCGCGCGCAGGGCGGCGGACGAGAGCCCGAGGCTCACCAAGGAGAGGACGAGCGCGCCGCCGTCCACGCGGCCGTCCATGAGGCGCGAGAGCGTCAGCCCCGCGGCCAGCATGAGGTTGTTCCGCAGGAGGACGCGCACGAAGCCCGGGCGCAGGTGCGGTGCGAGGAAGCGGGCGTAGGCGACTTCGACGCCGCCGACGCCCACGAGGAAGGCGCCGTAGTGAACGAAGAAGTCCAGGCTCCAGAGCCCGTCGTAGAATTCCTCGATCCGGGCCCGGTCCCCGGTGCGCGCTACGTGGGCGAGTTCCTTGAGGAAGAGGGCGAGGCCGAACTGGGCCAGCCCCGCGCCTTCCACGAGGGGGCGGTCGGCGGAGACGGCGTCCCAGTCGAGGGAACCGTCCGCGCGCCGGTAGGGGGCGAGGTCGCGTTCGAGGGCGTCCCAGTCGAGGGTGCCGTCCGCGCGCCGGTAGGGGGCGAGGGGCCTGCGACGGCGGGCGGAGCGCCCTCTGGACGCCGTGCGGAGAGGGCGGGCGGGAGAGGGCCCCGCGTCGGTCGGGCCGGAGGGGCCCTCGGCGCGGTGGGGGGCGTTCGGAGGCTTCGCCGGAGCCTGGGCCAGCGCCGTTCCGCCGAGGAGGACGCAGGCGAAGAGGAGCGGAGCGAAGGCGCGGTCCATGCCCCCTTTGGTGCAAGGGCGGGGCCACGCGCTCGGGCTTCCGGGCCTTGCGTGCGCCGGTCTCTTAAAGCCTTGCGGTACAAGGGCCGTGCTCGCGACCGGGGGCCCGGCAGCGTCCGGCGCGGACGCTCGCCGGCGGATCGTTCGACGCCGCGGCACCACGAAGGAGCGCAAACGAGACGGTTCCGCGGGGCGTGGCGCGAGGGAGCGGCAGGACATAGGCTCGGTCCGTGCTCGCCGCCCTCCGACAGCGCAAGGACTCTTGGAAGCGGATCTCGGCGCAGCGGCTGCGCCTGGGCTTCGTCAACGGGATCGAGTGGCTGATCCGCGACCCCTCCGAGACGGTGATTGGGCGCACGCCCTTCGAGCCGATCCTCTCGCGGGGAAAGCTCGTCGTGCGCCGCTACCGCGGCGCCGAGGGGTCGCGGCATCGCACGCCGGTGTTGCTCATTCCGCCGCTGATGGTCAAGCCCTTTATCTTCGACCTGCACGAGGGGCGGAGCCTGGTGCGGCACCTGCTCGACGCGGGCTACCCCGTCTACCTGGTGGATTTCGGCGAACCCGAGCGCGCCGACGCCTACGTCACCCTCGACGACTACGTCCTCGACTGGCTGCCGGCGGCTTGCGACGCGGTTTGCGCCGACACGAGGAGCGAGGGCCTCTCCCTGCTCGGCTACTGCATGGGCGGCCTGTTCGCGCTCAGCCACACCGCCGCCAACGAGGACGAGCGCGTGCGGAACATCGTGGCCATCGCCGCGCCCGTGGACACCCACAAAATGGGCGCCTTCGCCTGGATCGCCAAGCACGGAGGGGCCCAGGTCGAGGCCATGGCGGGGCTCTTGGGCAACGTCCCGGGCGCGGTGAGCAGCCGCGCCTTCAAGCTCCTCGCTCCGGTGCGCAACGTTACCCGCTACGCCGACTTGTTCCTCAACCTCTACGACCAGGAGTACGTGAACGGCTTCGACGCCATGAACGCCTGGACGAGCCAGTTCATCGACTACCCGGCGGGGGCCTTCCAGCAGTTCCTGCGCGAGTTCATGCGGCACAACCGGCTCTACGAGGGGAACCTCCGCTTTGGGGAGCGGGTCGCGGACCTCGGTCGCGTTCGCGCTTCCCTGCTCCTCTTCGCCGGCGAGACCGACAAGGTCGTTCCCGAAGCCGCCGTGCGCGGGGCCCTGGAGAAGGTGGGGAGCGAGGACAAGACGCTGCACGTCGTCCCTGGAGGGCACATGGGGGTGTTCGCCGGCTCGCAGGCACCCGAGCGGGTGTGGCGGGTGACGAGCGACTGGCTGGCGACCCGATCGGGAGGGTGAGCATGCTCTTCGTGGCCAACTACGAGGTGACCTGGGAGGCGCTCGAGACCGCCGTGGCGAAGCGCCTGGAGTGGAACGAGGCCAAGCCCGACTCCTTCCGCTACGTGGGCGAGTGGGTGTGGCACGAGGGGGACCCGCCCTTCCGCGGCGTCGCGGTGGTCGAGGTGGGCTCGGTGGAGGACCTCAACGCCTGGGTGCTCCATTACGGAGAGACCCTCTCCCTTCGCATTCGCCCGGCGACCGACGTCGTGAGCGGCATCGCTTCCCTGGGAGCGCTCGGCGGGGCCTGAACCAGAGCGCGTTGCCGCGCCGGAGCGCGCCCGCCGCGGGCCGCCCTTCCTTCGGGCTTGACCGGGAGGGGCTCCACAAAGAGAATGATTCTCAATAGCAGGAGTCGCCCGGTGACCACCTCCCTCGCCAACCTCGCCGCGGGCCGCTGCGCCCGCGTGCACTCCTTCTCCCCCGGCGCCGAGTGCGCCCTCAACCTCATGGAACTCGGCCTGGTGCCCGGCGCGCGCCTGACGGTGGTCCGCAAGGCGCCCCTCGGCGGGCCGCTCCAAGTCGACGTCACCGGCGCGCACCTCGCCCTGCGCCGCAACGTGGCCGCCACGGTCATCGTCGAGCCCCTCGCCCCGTGACCACCGCCACCGCCGAGCGCCTCCTCGGGCTCGTCGGCAACCCCAACGTCGGCAAGTCGACCCTCTTCAACGCCCTCACCGGCGTCCGCCAGCGCGTCGCGAACTACCCCGGCGTCACCGTGGAGGCGCGCGAGGGGTCGGTGGCGCTCGATTCCGGAGGCGCGGCCCGCCTCGTCGACTTGCCCGGAGCCTACAGCCTGCGCCCCAGCGCGGCCGACGAGGCCGTCGTCGAGGAGGTCCTCCTCGGTCGCCGGGGCCCGCGCCCCGACGCCGTGCTCGTCGTGCTCGACGCCACGAACCTGCGGCGGAATCTGTTCCTCTGCAGCGAGGTCGCCGACCTCGGCCTGCCCCTCGTGGTCGCTCTGAACATGGTCGACGAGGCCCGGCGCGCGGGCATCGACGTCCCCACCGAAGAGCTGCGCGAGCGCCTCGGGGTCCCCGTGGTGGAGACCGTGGCCATCCGCGGCGAGGGGGTCGAGGAGCTGCGCGCGGCCCTCGCCCAGGCGCGGCCGGTCCCCCGCGAGGGCTCGCTGGGCGAGGCCCTCGAAGCCCGCCTGGCCAGCGCCCCCGGCGCATGCCGCTGGGAGCGCTTGCGGGCCCTCGAGGCCGAAGACCCCCAGCTCCGCGCCGAGGAGGTGGCCCGTCGCTACGCCTGGATCACCGAGCTCCTCCATCAGCGCGGCGAGGAGGACCTCGCCCGCGCCCGCGCCCGCACCGAGCGCGTCGACCGGGTGCTCCTGCACCCGGTCGGCGGCCCGCTCGTGTTCCTCGCCGTCATGGGCCTGGTCTTCCAGGCGATCTTCACCTGGGCTGGCCCCGTCATGGAGGGCATCGAGGCCGCCTTCGGCTGGCTGGGAGGGATCGCCTCCGCGCATCTCCCCGGGCTTCTCGGAGAACTCGGCACCAGCCTGGTGGTCGACGGGGTGATCGGCGGGGTGGGCGCGGTGGTCGTCTTCCTCCCCCAGATCCTCATCTTGTTCTTCCTCCTCGGGCTCCTCGAAGACACCGGCTACATGGCGCGCGCCGCCTTCCTCGTCGATCGCCCCTTGCAGAGCGTGGGCCTCTCGGGCCGCTCCTTCATTCCCCTCCTCAGTTCCTTCGCCTGCGCCGTCCCCGGCGTCATGGCCACCCGGACGATCCCCCACCGCTTCGAGCGCCTGCTCGCCATCCTCGTCGCGCCGCTCATGACGTGCAGCGCTCGCTTGCCGGTCTACGCCCTGCTCATTGCCGCCTTCGTGCCGGCGACGCCGGTGCTCGGCGCGTTCAACCTCCAGGGTCTCGTGCTCCTCGGCCTCTACCTGGCCGGGATCGCGGGGGGCCTCCTCGTGGCGCTCGTCGCCAGCCGCTTCCAGCGGCGCCGAGGCCGCCTCCTCCCGCTGGTCGTGGAACTCCCCCCCTACCGCTGGCCGTCGTGGCGGGGGGTGCTCCTCAAGCTGCGCGTGCGGGGCGGGGACTTCCTCAAGCGCGCGGGCACGGTCATCTTCGCCGTGTCGGTGGCGCTGTGGTTCCTCATGAGCTTCCCTCGGCAGCCGGTGGAGTCCGGACTCAGCGAGGCGGAGCAGGCCGCCCTTCAACTGCGCGAGAGCTACGCCGGCCGCTTGGGTCACGCCCTGGAGCCTGCGCTGCGGCCCCTGGGCTACGACTGGAAGATCGGCGTGGGGATCCTTGCCAGCTTCGCCGCCCGCGAGGTCTTCGTCGGCACCATGGGGGTGGTCTACAGCGTGGGCGAAGCCGACGAGGAGAGCGCCGACCTGCGCGCGGCGCTCCGCAACGAACGAGACCCCCGCAGCGGTCGCCGCGTGTTCAACACGGCCACGGTCTTCTCGCTCCTCGCCTTCTACGTGTTCGCCCTCCAGTGCGGCGCCACCGTCGCCGTGGTCAAGCGCGAAGCGCGCTCCTGGCGCTTCGCCCTCGGGCAGCTCTTCGGCTTCCTCCTTCTCGCCTACCTCGCCGCCCTCGGCACCTACCAGACCCTCGCCGCGCTCGGCTACGCGGCCTGAGCCCGGGGGGCGGGGTCGATCCGCCGCCCCTCAGCGGATCCAGTGGAGGGAGAGTTCGCGCTTGCGCGAGCCCACGGCGACGACGTCGCCCGCGAGGGAGACGCTCAAGGAGAGCGGCTGGAAGGGGAGGCCCACCCGTCGCAGGGCCTTTCCGTCGGGAGACCAGAGCTTGAGCTCGGGTTCCGCGTCGCGGAAGTCCAGCGAGCCCGGGAAATCGACGAGGGTCGAGTCCGTGGGCACCCAGGCCGCGGTCACCAGGACGCCGTTCGGGGCCACGGCGGTCGCGCAGCAGTTGCCGACGTGCGAGACGCTGAGGGGCATGCCGCGCTGGCTGCCGGCCTCGGGGTCGAGCAGGAGCCGCGGCGGCGCCTGCGCCGGCCCTGCGTAGACGTGCCCCCAGGGGCTGCACACGGCCAGTAGGTCGGCGGCCCAGGCGGGCCGCCGGATCGGCTCGGGGAAGCTCGTTTGCCAGCGGGGCAGGCCCGCGGGGAGGGGGAGGAGGCGGGCGCTGGCCTCGACGGGGTCGACCTGCCGGGGCGCGTGGCAGAGGAGGAGCCCCGTCCCGTCGGGGGCGAGGGACAGCCCCACGACGGCGTCGCGCCCCGGGGGCTTGCCGCGGCGCACCGTCCGTACCTTGCCGGCCGCGTCGACGGAGAGGACCCAGTAGTCCCGCGGGGCCACCGAGAGGGCGACGAGCCACTCGCCGGGTCGCGGCGACGAGGCCGACAGGATCCAGTAGCCGCGGGGCGCCCTCTTCCGCGGCGGCGGCGACGACCCCCGAGGCAGGGCGAGCTCTTCGAGGGGGGCGTCCCCGTCGCTCCAGTAGAGGGCAATGCGGGGACGCTCGGCGAGGACGAACACGCGGCCCCGCGCAGCGGCGATGCGGGCGGCGAAGCCCTGGAAGCCGAGGGGAGGCAGGGGCTCGAGCGCGTAGCTCCCTGCGTCCCAGCGCCAGCGCTGAAGCCGCCGGTCGCCTTCGAGGAAGGCGACGACCAGGTCGGGGCGCGGGAAGGCGGTCCAGACGAGCTCCGCCCCGGTGCGGTTCGGGGCCGGAGCGAGGTCGGCGCGGGCGAGGGGGGCGTGGAGGCGGAGGCGGGCTCGCAGCCGGCGGACTTCCTGCGCGCGCGGGTGGGCGGGGTAGGCCTGCAGCCAGCGGGTCGCTCGCCGGAGCTGCCTCTCCGGGTCCTCCTCGGCGAGGAGGCCCGCGAGCTCTTCGTTCGCGCGGGTCGGGTCGGCGCGGGTCGGGTCGGCGCGCGCCGCCGGGGGGTCTGGGCTCGCTGCGGACGCGGCGCCCGGGGACGCGCCGCCGGAGGGCCCGGGCGAGCCCTCGTCAGCGGCGGTGGGGTCGGAGCGGGCTTCGGAAGTGTCGCCGGACCGGGCGGCGAGGAGCCC
>RFHU01000168.1 GCA_003695705.1 Planctomycetota bacterium | reverse complement strand
GGCCCCCTGCAAGAAGCTGGACTGGCGCTGGCGACGTCGGTTTCCCAGTCGGTGAACCTCGCCGCGCAGGTTTGGCTCTACCGCCGGCGGCGCGTGCGTCGGGGCGAACGCGTGCGCAGCGGCCGCACCGCGCTTCGCGTGGCGGGCTTCGCCGGCCTCGCCGTCCTCATGGCCGCGGTGGCTGCGGGCGCGCACCGGCTCTGCCCCGGCCCCGAGGTCGCGCGTCTCGCCGTCGGCGTCGCTTCGGGCGCCGCGGTCTACGGAGGCCTCGCCTGGGCGCTTGGGCTTCAGGAGCCGCGCTGGTTGCTCGCCCGCGCCTGACCCCCGCCTACTCGCGGCGGGCGTAGCGGAGGACGACCAGGGGTCCGGGCCGGACGGGCGAGGCGAAGTCGAGGCGGAAGCGACCGGGGAAGCGTGTCTGCAGCCAGCGGTCGAGGAGTTCTCCGTAGGCGGGGTGCCCGGCGTAGTAGAAGCGCCGTCGCCCTTCGAGCGCCGGAGCCACGACCCGCTCGAAGTAGGCGTCCTGGCCGGGAACCACGGCTTCTCCCCAGTAGGAGGTGAGGAAGACCAGCTCCCAAGGGCGGGAAGGTGCGCCCGGTTGGTCGCGCAGCACGGCGCCGAGGTAGCCGCGCAAGTCGTCGTCGAGGCGCCCTGGGCGCACGACGAGGTTCGACTCGATCAGCCCTTGCCAGAGGAGCACCGGCTCATCGGGCGCAGGAGCGAGGCGGTCGAGGTCGCGGCCCGCTTCTCGCCAGCCGTGCGCGGGGGGAGGCCGCAGGGCCGCGGCTTGGCTCGCCGTCGCGGCGGCGAGGGCGAGGGCGCCCAGCGCGCGTGGCCAGCGGCCCACGACCCAGGCGGCGAGGACCGAGGCGCCGAGGGCGGGGACGAGCAGGTAGCGCTCGGTGAACAGGTTCGTTCCGCCCACGGCAAGGGCGGAGGTCGCGGCGAGGGGAGCGGCCAGCAGGACGGCGGCGAAGGCCAAGGCGCCGCGCTCGGCGGGCGTCGGTCGTGGCCTGCGCAGCGCGGCCCATACCCCGCCCGCGAGGAGGAGGAGGAGCGGTCCGGGAAGGAGCGCGGCCCACAGCGCCTCGGCCGGGTGGGAGCGGGCGACCCAGGAGAGCTCGCCGCGGCGGGCGAAGACCGAGAGCATGTGCGTCGCCCCCGGCGCTGCGACGAGGACCGCCCAGGCGCCGTCGCGGACCAGGCGGCCCAGGGGGTAGGCCCTGCGCGCGGCGGGCAGGGCCAAGGGCGCGAGCACCGGGGCAGCCCAGGCGGGGGCCGTCAGGTAGAGGGCGTAGAACGCGAGCACCGCCCCGCCCCACGCCCGCAGCCGGGCCCAGCGTCCGCCGGTTCGCAGGGCGGCGCAGGTCCCCTCGCAAGAGAGCGCGAGCCCGAGCAGGGCGCAGGTGTAGGGGCGCGCCTGGGCGGACAAGTCGACGAACAAGGGGTGGAAGACGGCGAACACGAAGGCAACCGCGCCGATTCGTCGGCCCAGGGGCGCCAGGGCGCGGTAGAGGAGCACGGGCAGGGCGAGCCCGCAGAGGAGGGCGGGGAGGCGCACCAACGCTTCGGACTCGCCGAGGACGCGGAGGAAGAGCCAGGTGAGGAGGTAGTAGAGCGGGCTCTGGGGGTGCAGCGCGAGGGCCCGGCGCGCCACCTCGACGGGGGTCGCGCCGTGCGCGGCCCAGAGGGTGATGGCCTCGTCGGCCCACAGCCCGTGCTCGCCGAGGTGCCGCGCGCGCAACCAAGCCCCCGCGGCCAAGGCCAGGGCCAAGGCCGCGGCGCGCGCCCAGCGGCGTCGTCGGAGAGGCGGGGCGAGGGGAGCGGGCCCCCGGTTGGATTCCGGGGGCGCGCTCACCTCGACTCCCTGTCGGTCGCCGCAGAAAGGAGGGTCGCCACGCGCGCTCCCTCCGGAGAGAGGACGCCCCGGCCCAGGCGGCGTGCGCGTTCGAGGGCCTGCCGGGCTTCCGCGAGGCGCCCGAGCTTCAGCGCGGTCTCCGCGTAGGTCACGTTCAGGCCGGCGCGCTCGGGGTAGATTTCGAGGGATCGCGCCAGGTGCTGGGCCGCTCGCTCGGTGAGCGCGCGCGCCACCTGCTCCCGGCGGCTCGCCGGGAGGTCTCCCCGCGCCTCGATCCCTTCCGCGGCGGAGAGGTAGAGGAGCCCCAGGTTGCCGTGGGCGCGCGCGCTCTGCGGCGAGGTGCGCACGGTCTCCTCCCAGAGCGTGCGGCGGTTGGTCCACGCCGGGTTGCGCAGCCAGGTCCGCGCCGCGCCCAGGCTCAGGGACAGCACGAGGGCTCCGGAGGCGGCCGCGCGCCAGCGGCAGCGCCTCCACGCGCGGTCGAAGGCGCAGCCCACCCAGAGGAGGAAGCCCGCGCTGGGAAGGTAGAGGAGGCGCTCTGCGTAGACGGTGCCCGTGGGGCGGAGGACCTGCGAGCTCACCGCGCACACTCCGAGGAGGAAGGCGAGGCCGGCCGCGGCGACGGGCGCGCGGCGGCGCAAGAGGAGGGCGCCGGCCGCGCAGCCGCCCAGGGCCAGAGCACCGATCCACAGGCGGGCGTCGCCCAGCGAGCGCACGGGGAGCCACTGCGCGTAGGAGTAGTCGGCCGAGAGGCGGGCGGGCCAGCAGAGGAGGCGCAGGTGCTCTCCCCAGAGGGCCACGGCGGAGAGGAGACGCTCGCTCGCGGTGGTGCCGTAGGTGTTGCCGAGCAGCGAGGTCACCCGGGGGACGAGCGGATTGTCCAGAGGGACGACGTAGCGCGGCCCCCAGGCGGCGTCGCCGAGCACCCAGGCCCGCAGGGCCAGGTAGCTGGCCGTGAGGGCGGCGAAGAGGAGGTAGCCTCCGCGGCGGGGCGAGAGCCGCTTCCGCAGGGATCCGCGCCCGCAGAAGAGGTCCAGGGCGGGAGCCACCGCGACGAGGGCCACCGCGTGCTCCTTGGCGAGGAGCGCCGCCGAGAAGGCCAGGCCGGAGAGGAGGCGCCAGCCACCGCCTTGCGGAGCGCGGCGGTGGGCGGCCAGCGCGACCAGCGCGCAGGCACCGCAGAGGACCTCCGCGCGGCCGGCGACCCAAGTGACCGCCTCGGTGTGCACGGGGTGGACGGCGAACAGCAAGGCCGTGGCCAGCGCAGCGGGCTTTCGGGCTCCGAGTTCGCGGGCCCACCAAAAGGCGGCCGAGGAGGTGCAGGCGTGCAGGAGCACGTTGGTCGCCGCGTAGGACCAGGTCGCCTCCCCGGACACGGCGCGATCGAGCGCGAAGCTGAGGAGGGTCAGGGGCCGGTAGAGGCCGGTGTTCCCGTCGGTCCAGTAGCTGCTCGCGAAGCACTCGAGGAGCCCTTGCCAGGAGCGGAGGCGCTCGTTCCAGAGTACGAGGGGCAGGTCGTCGTAGACGAACTCGTGCCCGAAGGCGTTCAGGTAGGCCGCCGCGGCCACCGCGGCGACGAGGAGGCAGGGCGGCAGTGCGCTGCGGGCGGAGGGAGAAGGGCTCACGGCTGAGAAGTCGCCACCGCGTTCATCACACCGCCCGGGAGTAGAATCCGCCATGCCGTTCTGGGAGATCGAAGGCGCTTCTTGGCGCGCGGCCGAACACGCCGGGACCCTGCCCACGCCGCGCGGCCTGAGCCTGGTGGGTGGGGTTTCCCGCGGGTCCTGCGGGCTCACGCTTCCTGCGCGCGGGCGCTTCGCGCGTGCCGTGGTCTCGCTGGAGGCGGACCCCTGGCCTCCGGGCAGTGGCGCGCGGCTGCTCTTCCGCGTCCGCCGCGCCGAGGAGTGGAGCGCCTGGCGTCCTCTGGCCATCTACGGCGAGGCCTCGGAATTCCCGCGCAGCGAGGAGGCCCCGGAGGTCGAGGACGACCTGATCGCGCTCGAAGAGTCCGCAGAGCAGTTCGGACTCCGCGTCGAAGTGGAGCGAGGGTCGGGCGGCGGGGCTCCCCTGCTGCGTCGGGTGGCGGTGGACGCCTGGCCCAGTCCGCCCCCGGTGGAGGAGTCCGCGCCGCTCCGCGAAGCGTGGGGACGCAGCCTGAGCGTTCCGCCCCGCTCGCAGCGTGTGGAGGAGGCTTCGCTCCGCGACGTGGTCTGCGCGCCGACTTCGCTGGGCATGGTCTTGGCCTACCACGGAGACGAGGTGCCCACGGCGACCCTGGCGGCCTGGGTCCGCGACCGACGCCGGGGGATCTACGGCAACTGGAGCTTCAACGTGGCCGTCGCTGCCGAGCGGGGCCTGCGCGCCACCGTCCGCCGCTTCGCCTCGCTGCGCCCCTTGGAGGAGGAGATCCGGGCGGGACGGCCGGTGGTGGTCAGCCATCGCTTCGCCGCGGGTGCCTTGCGCGGCTCTCCGCTGCCGGGCACCGAAGGCCATTTGCTCGTGGTCGCGGGCTTCACCGCCGCAGGCGACGTGGTGGTCGCCGACCCGGCCGCCCCGCCGGCGGAGCAAGAGCGCCCGGGTCCGAGGAGCGGCGACGAGCCCGGAGTGCTGCGGGTCTACGAGCGGGAAGCCTTTCGCCGCTCGTGGCTCGACGGACGCCCCAGCGGGATAGCCTGGACGTTGGGGCCGCGGGGACCCGTCTGAGCGCGGCCGAGCGCCGCCGCCGCGGTCGTTCCCCGTCCGACCGGGCGGCCCGGCCGGGCGTCTCGCGGAGCACGCCCGGTCCCCGACGCCGGCACCGTACGCCCCGAGGCCGAGCGGGCGGCCAGGCCCGCTCGTGGCCCCGGGACGGTCACCGGGGAGGGCGACGGGCGCGGTCGGGGCCGGCGACGGGCGCGTTCCGGGGCGTCGTCGAGGGTCTGCTGCCGGCGTGGGGGCGCTCCCTGGGCGCAGGGCTCAGTCCCCTCGCGCGCGCTTGATCTGGTCGGAGAGGCGGCCGGCGTCGCTCTCGTAGCGCTTTGCCTTGACGATGCGCCCGAGCTTGCGCAGCGCCGAGGCCATGCGCCGGGCGTCGGAATACTCCTTCTTGCGCAGGAGCTCCGCGCCGGCCTCGCGATAGACCCGTGCCAAGAGCTCGTGGACTCCCTTGACCTTGCGGACCGGTTTGAGTGCCTTTTCGAAGGCCCGGACCGTGTCGCGCAGGCGCGGCTTGCGGCGCTGCTGCCCCCAGTAGCTGGTTCCGGCCCGCAGGAGGTCGCGCAGGTCCTTCTCGTTCTTGCTCGAGGCGTAGACTCGGGCCCAGAGTTCGAGGGCCCGTCGCCAGTCCTTCTTCCGCGTGGCGATCTCGGCCTCGGTGCGGGCGAGGTCGCCCAGGGCCGCGTCGTAGCCGCCGGCAGGATCCAACGCGGCCGCCTTCTCCACGTCCTCGGCGTAGCCCTTCGCGTCGCCGAGTTCCTTCTTCGCGAGCCCGCGCAAGTAGTGGGCCAGGGCGTAGGTGGGCATTTCGCCGATGGCCGTGTCGTAGTCGCGGAGGGCCTTGCTCCAGTCGCGCTTCAGCGCCGCCGCCCAACCGCTGGCCACGGCGCGCAGGGCGCGCGCTTCCTCGCCGAGTCGACGGCGTGCACGCTCTTGGTCGTAGAGTTGGACGCTCTCGATGACCGCCCGCACCTCGCGGTCGAGTTTCGCTGCGTCTTCGTCCGAGAGCGGAGCCATGCCCTGGACCAGCACCGTATGCCCGGCGGCGAAGCCGCCGAAGCCCTGGTAGTGGAGCTTGCGGCGGCCGCCGGGTTCGAAGTCCTCGAACTCGAAGGCAACGACCGAACTCCCGCGGTGCGTGCGCGCTTCGCGGGCGCGTTCGACGAAGTAGCGGGACCGCTTCTTGCGCTCTTCGAGGAGCGCGGCGACGGCTTCGTCGGGCCGCCCCGGGAGCACCCGCACCAGCACCACGGCGCGACCGTCCTTGTTGCGGGCCCGCAGCGGCTTCGTAGTGGAGAAGGGTTCCGTCTCGAGGATCCAGTCGTCTCCGGGTCGGCGGAGGCGGAACCCGTGCGTGTAGTCTGCGTAGTGGTCCTCGTCGAGGTCGAGGACGGGCAGGAAGCTGAAGGCCCGCAGCGCGACTTCGACTTCGTCGGCGAGGACCGCAGCGTCTTCGCTCTTCACCGAGCAGGAGACGGCGTATTCGAGGCCGTGGTTGCGGAAGCGGAGTTCGGTGATCGTCCGTTCCTCCCCGCGCTCCGAGCCGTGCGGCAAGGCCGTGAAGGGGCCGACGCGGTAGACTCGCGACCCTTGGTAGGCGAAGGGAGTCACGGTGCCGCGGGGGCGGCGGGCGAAGCGGGTCGCGAGGTCGGCGAAGATCTCGTCGCTCACGCTGCGGTCGACTCGTGCCCGTGCTCCCGGCTCGGGGATGTTCCACGCGCTGTCCGCGGGGCGCACGCGGACCTCCAGGAGCGCGTCGCGCTGGGTGTGCTTCATGCGTGCCCGCACGAGCGGGTCGTTGGCCGCCACGGGCTCCCAGTCGGCGAGCTCTTGGAGGCGGAAGCGAGTCTCCCAGTCCGCGGCACTCGGTCCACCGTCCTCGGTCGCGCCGTCGGTCGAGGACGGAGCGTCCTTGGGGACCAGCCGGCGGATCTCGTCGCGGCGGTAGGTTCGCGAGCCGTACTTGAGGGTGACGCGCACGCTCTCGCCACGGACCTCGTACTCGACGTCCTCGAGCACGGTCCCGTTGCGCAGGACGACGTCGCCGCGGGGCGCCGCCGAGGCGGCGAGGGGGGTGAGTGCGGCGGCGCAGAGCAACGCAACCGAAGCGCCTCGCACTGCGCCGGCGCAGGGCGCACGCAGGGGGCTCGAAGCGGCGGGGGCGGGAGCTCGTTCGCTGCGGATCATGCGACCTCCACGGAGACGAGTCTACAAGCTCTTCCGGGCCTTGGGAGTGCGCGCCGGAGCGACGATCCGGAGCCCGAGGCCGCGGCGGTCTTGGGCGGGGGGTCACCAAGGGAAGCGACCGCGGGCGAGCTCCCGAGGATAGACTGGGCTCGCCGCGTCGAGCGAGCGGCCCGCGCTCCATGCCCGAACAGCCCTACTGGCAGATCGAAATGCGAACCACCTTCCGCATTCTGCGCGAGGTCGCGCGGGGCGGCATGGGGGCCGTTTACGAGGCCCATCAACTCGGGGCGGAGGGGTTCCGCAAACGGGTGGCGCTCAAGATCATTCTCCAAGAACTCACCGACGACCCCGAGTTCGTGGACATGTTCATCGCGGAAGCGAAGCTCGTCGCCGACTTGGTGCACGAGAACATCGTCCAAATCTACCAGCTCGGCTCCGCGGCCGGTCGCTACTACATGTCGCAGGAGTTCATCGACGGGGTCAACCTCGGCGACTTCGTGCAGCGCCACCACGAGCGCGGCCTCGCCATTCCCGTCGAGTTGTGCGCCTTCATTCTCTCGCGGGTGTGTCGCGCGCTCGAATACGCGCACACCCGCCGCGACCCCGAGGGGAAGCTGCTGGGGATCGTGCACCGGGACGTCAGTCCGGGCAACGTAATGATCACCACCGGCGGAGTGGTCAAGCTCACCGACTTCGGCATCGCCAAGGCGAGGACCCTCGCGCGCGACTTCGAGGGGCAGCTCTTGCTGGGCAAGGCGCGCTACATGTCTCCCGAGCAGGCGCGTTTCCAGTCCACCGACCAGCGCAGCGACGTGTTCAGCGCCGGCATCCTCCTCTACGAGCTCCTCTCCGACGCACCCCTGTTCGCGGGCGAGGACACCCTGGTCACCCTCGAGCAGGTGGTCGATCGCCCGATCCCCCCCCTCGCCGAGGTCGCTCCTCGCCCGGTCCCGGACGCGCTCCAGGCCGTCGTGGACCGCGCGTTGCAGCGGGAGCGCGAGGCGCGCTACCCGTCGGCCGGGCGCATGGGCCTCGACCTGGAGCGCTTCATGTACAGCGATCGCTTTGGGCCGACCAACCTGTCCTTGCACCGCTACATGAAACGGCTCTTCCCCGAGCGGGTCGTGGACCGCATCGATCCGAGCGTTCCCGATCCCTACTTCGAGCGCCTCGAGGCCGGAGGAGCGTGAGGGCGGTTGCCTGGCTCGGGCTTCTCCTCGCGCCTTGCCTGGCGCAGGCCCAGCCGCGGAAGGTCTACCTGCGCCACTGCGGCGCGGACAGCCGCAGGCTGCTCGACGAACTCGCCACCGAGGCGGATCCGGTCCGCGCGGCCGCGCGTCTCGACGCCCTCTTGGGTCGGGCCGCCCGGCCGGCGTCGCGAGGTCTCCTTTGCGAGGTTGGACCGCACACGCTGCGCTCGCTCCGCGCGGAGCTCGTCCTGCGTTTGGCCGCCGCGGCGCCGGAGGTGCGCGCGGCGCTCGCGCGGCGTCAAGGCGCGGCCGCGACCGCGCTTCGCGGGGCCGGAGCGAGCCCCGAGAAGGTCCTGGCCCGCTACCCGCTGGCGCCGGCGGCGGCCGTGGCCGCGCTGGAGCTGTGGAGCGATTTGAGCGAGCGAGGCGCCTTCGCCGACGCCCTCGCCCTCGCCGAGGAACTCGGTCCCTTGCTCCCCAGCCTGCGGGAGGGTCCCGCCGCGCTCGCGCGCCTTGCCCTGGCCCAGGCGGCTGCGGGCGATCCTGCGGCCCCTGCTACGCTGCGTGCCTTGGCGAAGCTGGACCCGGAACGGGCCGCGGTCCGCGAGCCCGCCGTTCGGGCCGCCCTCGGGCGAGGCGCGGCGGCGAGCGCAGGGCCGCGCGGGGGGGCGAGGTTGCGGGAGGTCGCCCGCCGCCGCCTCGTGCGCACCCCGGCCACGCGGGCGGCGGCGCCGGCCGTCGCGACGGTCTTGGGGCGCGAGGCGGTGGTCGTGGCCGACGGGACGCGGGTGTGGATCTTCGACGGAGAAGGCGTCCTGCAGGGGAAGGCGCCGCTGGGCGAAGCGAGCACCGATCCGTTGCCCCCCACCGCTGGCCTGCGGGTGCGGCCAGCCCTCTACGCCGGCTTGGTCTTTGCACCGCTCGTGGTCGAGCGCTGGCTTGCACCCGGTCGGGCTCGGCCCGGAGCGGACCCGGCCATTGCGGGTCGCTACCATTGCCTCGCCGCCTTGGACCCCGCCGGAGGGCGCATTCGGTGGTGGGACGGCGACGCAAGCGAGGGAGGGTCGCCGCCCGGGTGGGGCGCCTGCGACCCCGCCCAGCGGGAACTGCTGCGGCGCGGACACGCCGTGGCGGTGGCGAGCGACGGCCAGCGTGTCTACGTCGCGCTGACCGTCAAAGGCGAGGAACCAGAATTGTGGATCGCGGCCTACGAGGCCCTGGGGTCGCGCTCGTCCCTTGCGTTGCGGGCGGCCTGGCCTCAGGCCGCCCACCTCCTCTCCTCGGAGCGTTCGACCGGCGGGAGCGGCGACGAGCCTGCGGAGGCGGAGATCACCGCGGCGCTCGTCCTCGACGGGCGCGGACGGCTCCTCTGCACCACCTCGGTCGGGCTTGCGGCCTGCGTGCGGACGCGCGACGGCGAGCTTCTCTGGGCGCAAGAGCCGCGTCCGTCGCCGCGCGCGCGGAGGAGCTTCCGCCTGCGCCGGGGGGGGCGTGTCCGGGCCGTCGAGGAGCCCGCTCCGGCGGTGCTCGTCGACGGACCCAGGGGACGCGTGGCGGTGTTCCTGGCGCGGGCCGCGCTCGTCGCCGCGCGCGTGCGCGACGGGGTCACGGCGTGGGAACGACCGCGCGGACCGGCCCAGCGCCTGCTCGCGGCGGGGGGCCGCGCGATCGCCTACGGTGGGGTGGATGCGCGGGCCTTCGACGCGCAGGGCAAGCTCGTCGGTCGCGCCGCCTTCGACCTGCCCTGCGCGGGGGAGGCGGCGCGCTCGGGACGGGTGCTGGTCTTCCCCACCCGTCGGAGCGGAAGCCGCCCCTTGGTCGTCCTCGAACGGTGGATCCTGGGGGAGGGCGGAGCGCTGCGGGCGCCGGTCGACGGACGGCAAACGGTGCTTCGCGCCGAATCCGGGCCCGTGCACCTCGCGCCGATCCCCGGGGGGGTGGTGGCGACTTCCAGCAAGCAGGCGGTGTTCTTCCGCTGGGAGTAGAATCCCTGGGTGGACCTCGACGCGGAGATGCGCAAGCTGCAGGAGGAAGCGCGGCGGGCGCTCGAGCGGCGCGAGGCCGCCGACGCGGAGGCGGCGGAGCTTCCTCCGCTTCCGGTCCCGGAGGCCATCCGCGAGCGCGACGGAGAGCCGGGCGCCGTGGCGGAGGTCGGTTCGGCGCTCGCCGCCGCGCGCGCCGTGGGGGAGCTGGCCAAGGGCCTCGACTCCGAGACGCTCGGCGCGGCGCGCGAAGTCGCCCGGCTCGCCGAGGAGGCTCGAGGCCCGGGGACGCCGCTCCTGACCAAGCTCGCCTGGGGCGCGGGCGGGCTGATCGCCTTCGCCGTGCTCTGGGAGCTGTTCTTGGGCCCGCTCGTGTGGGCCATGGCCGGCCTTGCCTTCGTCGTGCTCCTTTGCATCGGTCTCCTCAAGCTCTTCGGCTTCGGGCGTCGGACCGACGCCGCGGAGGAGGAGGTCGGCGGGGACGGAGCGTCGTGAAGCGCGCAGAGGTCAGGTCCCTGCTCGAGCGCGCGGGGATCCGGCCGCGGCGCGAGGCCGGGCAGAATTTCCTGGTCGAGGAGAACCTGGCCGCGGCCATTGCCCGCGACGGGTGCATCGAGCCCGACGACGTGGTCCTGGAGATCGGCCCGGGGCTCGGGATCCTCACCCGGGCACTCTGCCCGCTCGCGCACGAGGTCGTGAGCGTCGAGGTCGACGGGAAGCTGTTCGCCCTCGTTCGCGAGCTCCTCGCGGATCGACGGAACCTGACCCTCGTGCGGGCCGACGTCCTCGCGAACAAGAACGCCCTCAACCAGGAGGTGCTGGACTTGCTGCGCGAACGCCTGGGCGAGGGGCGCGCGCTGCGGGTCGTCGCCAACTTGCCCTACAACATCGCCACCCCGCTGGTCGTTCTCCTCCTCTCGGCCGAGCTCCCCTTGGCGAGCATGACCGTCATGGTTCAGCTCGAAGCCGCGCAGCGCTTCGTGGCGCGCCGCGGCGATCCGCAATACGGGGCGGTGTCGCTCCTGTGCGCGGCGCTTTGCGAACGCATCGAGCTCGTCCGCAAGGTGCCCCGCGACGTGTTCATGCCCCGCCCGAAGGTCCAGTCCGCCGTGGTCCGCTTCCGACCCGCGCCGGAGCGCCGGCGCGGGTTCGCCCAGCTCAGCGCGGTGGTCCGGGCCCTCTTCAACTACCGCCGCAAGACCCTCGCCAAGGCGGTCCGCTCGGTCGTGCGGCGCGAGCCGAGCCTTTCCTGGCTCGAGGGCGCCCTCGAGGAGGCGGGCCTCGACTCGCGCATGCGGGCCGAGGAGGTGCCTCTGGAGGGCTTCCGCGCCCTGGCCGCCCGTGCGCCCCAGGCTACCGAGGACAAATGAGTTAGATCCTGCGCATCACCGGAATCCTTGCACGCCTGACGCGCTGCGCGTAAAACCCCCGATTCGGGGCGTAGCCCTTTGGCAGGGTTGGGCTTGGGTCGAGTCTCGCAGGACACCAAAGAACTCATTCGCTCTCGGGTCGACATGGTCGCGCTGGTCTCGGAGTACGTCACGCTGGAGCAGCGCTCTCCCGGCGACTTCTGGGGACGGTGTCCCTTCCACGAGGAGCGTTCGCCTTCCTTCCACGTGCTCGCCGGCAAGGGACTGTTCAAGTGCTTCGGCTGCGGCAAGGGCGGCGACGTGTTCCGCTTCGTCGAGGAGATCGAAGGCGTGGGCTTCGGCGACGCGCTTCGGCGACTCGCCGAGCGGGCGGGCGTTGTCTTGAGCGAACGCAGCCCGGCCGAGCGGGCGCGGGACGAGCGCCGCGTCGCGTTGCGGCGCGCCAGCGAACTGGCCGCCGAGTTCTTCCAGGAGGTCCTCTGGTCGGAGACGCCGGCGGGCGCCAAGGGGAGGGCGGCCCTGCGCGAGCGCGGCGTCCGCGAGGAAACCGCGCGGGCCTTCGGCCTCGGCCTCGCCCCCGACGACTGGGGCGCGTTGCGCGGCTTCGGCGCCCGGCGGGGCATCGACCCCGAGGTTCTGGTGGAACTCGGACTCCTGGGGCGCTCGCGCCAGGGCGGTCGCCTCTACGACTTCTTCCGCGATCGCCTGATGTTCCCCATCCGCGACGAGCAAGGGAAGGTGGTCGCCTTCGGGGGACGGACCCTGTGCGGGGACGAGCGCAAATACATGAACTCACGCGAAGTGCCCGAGTTCTACGAGAAGCGCCGCCTCCTCTACGGGCTCGACCAAGCGCGCAAGGCACGTCCGAAGCGGTTGGTGGTCGTCGAAGGCTACTTCGACGTGGTGGTTCCCCACCAGCATGGCCGTTGCGAGTTCGTCGCTTCCCTCGGGACCGCCTTCACCGTCGAGCAAGCCCGGCTCGCCCGGCGCTACGTGGACGAGGTGGTCCTCCTCTTCGACGGAGACGAGGCCGGCGCCAACGCCACCCTGCGTGCGCTCGCGCATCTGGTCGGCGAGGAAGGCCTCGCGGTCAAGGTCGCGCGTCTGCCCGGCGGCCTCGATCCGGACGAAGCAGTGCGCAGCGACCCGACCGTGCTCGACCGTGCCCTCGACGAGGCCGACGACCTGGTCGGCTTCATCATCGAGGAAAGCCTCCGCGGCTACGAGCGCAGTTCCCCCGCCGGTCAGGAGCGCGCCGTCCGCGCGGCGATCAAGCTTCTCGCGCGAATCCCCGACAAGATTCGCCTGTTCCGCGAGTTGCACCAGGTCGCCGCCCGGTTCGGCCTGCCCGAAGCCGTCCTGCGCGAGGAGATCAGCCGCGCCGAGGTGCAGCAGCGCCGGTCCGTCGCGCGGCGCCCTCGTGCCCAGGGGCCCCTCGGCTCGGCGCCGCACGCGCCAGCGACTGAGGGCGTGAGCCCTGCCGAGCGCTACCTCCTCGAGGCCCTCCTCGCCGCGCCCGACGGGGCCGCTCGAGTGCTCGAGCAGGGCGGTGGGGCGCATTACTTCACCCCCGGTGCCGCCCAGCGACTCGCCGCCGCCATCTTCGAGTGCGCGGGGTCGGGCCCGGTCGACCCTGCCAAGGTGCTGGGGCTGCTCGAGGATTCCGCGGCCCGAGCCTTGTGCTCGGAGTTGATCGGCCGCATCGATCCAGAGAAGGACTACGCACGCGAAGTCGAAGGCTGGACCTCTCTGCGGCGGCGCTTGAGCAAGCGCCGTCGTGCGGAGTTGCTCCGGCGGATCCGCGCGGCGAACGACGACGAAACCCGGCGTCGGCTCCTCGCCCTGCATCAGCAACTGCGAGAAGAGTCGGCCTAAGGAGACCGAATGGCAGCGAAGAAGCGGAGTCGCAAGAAGGCGACCAAGACCTCTTCGAAGAAGGTCCAGCAGGACGACGAGTCCAGCGTCGCGGTCGACGAGGACGAGGTCGACGAGGACGAGGTCGACGAGGACGAGGTCGACGAGGGCACTGTCGTCAGCGGCGACGAGACCGACGATCTCGAAGACGACGAAGAAGACGAATTCGGCCCGGAGACCGACGAGGAATTCGAGGCGGAACTCGCCGAGGAACTCGCCGATCAGAACGAGAAGATCGACGATCCGGTGCGGATGTACCTCACCCAAATGGGCGAGATCCCGCTCCTCTCCCGCGAGAAGGAACTGACCCTTGCCAAGCAGATCGAAGTTTACCGGAAGCGCTTCCGTTACCTGCTCATTGGCAACCACGAAATGCTCACGCGCAGCGTGGAGGTGCTCGAGAAGGTGCTGGCCAACGAGTTGGCCTTCGACCGGACCCTGAAGATCGCGGGTACCGACGAGACGGGGGCGACCAAGCCCAAGCTCACCAAGCGCCTCGTGCCCGTGATCGAGGCCGTCAAGAGGATCATTCGCGACACCTACAAGCTCTACCTGCGGACGCGCGAGAAGAAGCTCTCGCAACGAGAGCGGCGCGCGCTCCTGGAGACGATCTCCGTGCGTCGCCGGCACGCCACTTGGCTGATCGAAGAGTGCGGCATTCAGATCAAGCTCGTCCGCCCGTGGCTCGAAGTGCTCCGCGCCGACTACCGCGACATGAAGTACCTGCGGCGAATGGCGCGCTGGGGGAACCCGACCGAGCAGAAGCATGCGGTGGCGCGCATGCGCCTGCTCGAGGACAAGTACGGGGAAGAGTTCGACTACGCCTCCTACCTGGGGACCTACGACCGCACCTGGAGCCTTGCCAAGGCCAATCTCAAGGCGCTTTCGCCCATGACCTTCTCGCGTCGGATGCGCATGCTGGAGCGGCGGTTCGCGGCCTACGAGAAGGCCAAGCGGGAACTCTCGGGCGGGAACCTGCGCTTGGTGGTGTCCATCGCCAAGAAGTACCGCAACCGGGGGCTCTCCTTCTTGGACCTGATCCAAGAGGGGAACACGGGCCTCATGAAGGCGGTGGAGAAGTACGAATACCGGCGTGGATACAAGTTCTCGACCTACGCCACGTGGTGGATCCGCCAGGCCATCACCCGGTCCATCGCCGACCAGGCGCGCACGATCCGGATTCCGGTCCACATGATCGAGACCATGTCCAAGCTGCGGAACATTTCCAAGAAGCTCGTGCAGAAGATGGGGCGCGAGCCGACCATCGAGGAGCTGAGCGCGGAGCTGAAGATCCCCGTCGCCGAGTGCCGACGGATCATGAACATCAGCAAGCATCCGATCTCGCTCGACCGTCCCATCGGCGAGAGCGACGACGGCTTCTTCGGCGACTTCATCGAGGACCGCAGCGCCGAATCGCCCGTCAACGCGGCCACCTACGAAATGCTCAAGGACAAGCTGGAGAAAGTCCTCGAAACCCTTACCTTCCGCGAGCGCGAGATCATCAAGTTGCGCTACGGCATCGGGGACGGATACACCTACACCCTCGAAGAGGTGGGAAGGATCTTCAAGGTCACGCGCGAGCGCGTCCGCCAGATCGAGGCCAAGGCGGTCCGCAAGCTGCAGCATCCCGTTCGCAGCCGCATGCTGGAAGGCTTCCTGGAAGCGGTTCCCCGGTGAGCTTCGACTTGCCTGCGATCCTCGACCTCGGTCGCTTGGACGAAGAGCTCGGTCGTCTGCGCAGGCGTCTAGAGCGCGCTCCGGAGCAGGCAGCGCCGCAGCGTCAGCGCGTCGCCGCCTGCAAGCGAGAGCTCGATCGCTTGGTCGAGGAGACCAAGCGCGGGGTCCTGGAGGCGAAGCGGCTCGAAGGCGAGGCGGAGTCCAAGAAGCAGGCGTTGGGCAAGAACGAGGTCGCCCTCAACGCGGCCAAGTCCAACGACGAATACCAGGCGCTGTTGAAGGCCATCGAACGCCAGAAGGACGAACTCAACGACATCGAGACGGCGATCCTCGAGGCCTACGACGAGCAAGACCGACTCGAGGCCGCGCAGAAGGCCGGCGCGGAGCGACTCGCCGAGCGGGAGAAGGAACTCGCTGCCGCCGAGGAGCGGGTCGCCGCCCTCGAAGCCGAACTCCGCGAACGAATTGCGGAGTTGGAGGCGAGGCGGGCGGAGGCCGCGGCCCGCGTCGACGCCGACGTCCTGACCCACTACCAGAGGGTCTTGGACAAGGTCGGCGACACGGCGATCGTTCCCATTCAGGACGAGACCTGCCAGGGCTGCTACTACCGGGTTCGCCCCAACCAGGTTTCCCTGATCCGCGGCGGCAAGGAAATGGTCGTCTGTTTCCATTGCGGTCGCATGCTTTACTCGGAACAATTCGCTTGACGGTCGTCCCCTCGCCGGCGGTCCTCTCCCCGGCGGGCGGTGACCGCGCTCTTTGACTCACCGAGACCGGAAGGCGGTTGGCTGGGCGATCGCCAGGGGGCATCGGGCTCCTTGGAGGAAAGTCCGGGCACCGCAGAGCAGGGTGGTGGCTAACGGCCACCGGGGGCAACCCCAGGGAAAGTGCCACAGAAAACAAACCGCCAACCCCGGGCGTTCTCCGCTCGGGCGGCAAGGGTGAAAAGGTGCGGTAAGAGCGCACCGCGGCGGCGGTGACGTCGCCGGCAGGGCAAACCCCACCCGGTGCAAGGCCGAATAGGGGAGGAGAGGTTGCTCGCCTCGCTCGACTCTCGGGTAGGCCGCTCGAGGCCGTCCGCAAGGGCGGCCCTAGATGGATGATCGCCTCCCTCGCCACGGCGAGGGAACAGAACCCGGCTTACAGGCCAGTCGCCTCTCGGTCTCACCTTTGCAACCCGGCGCCGACGCGGTCGCCCGTTCCAGCGCAGGGGACGACTCCGCCGTAGGGGCGGTCGGCTTCGGCGTTGGCGGGGCCTCGCCCAGGGCGTGGGCGAGTTCGGTTCGCGCGGGGGGGATTCCCCTGTTGCGACCTGGAGGGGCGTTGGCAAGAATCGCCCGTCGTGCAGACGAAGGAGGGCCGGTCGGCGCGGGGGAGGGGCGGCGAGATCCGTCGGGGCGGCTCTGGCGCCGGTCCTCGACCGGCTCGGAGGCCTCTGCACAAGGCGCTGTGCGCGGCGGCCTTTTGTCTACTCCTTCCCGCGGCGCTGCTCCCCTGGCTGGTCCCCTTCGTCTCCCCCTACACCATCGGGCTGGACTACGGGCTGTTCGCCATTTCCTGGCAGCAAGAACTCTTCTTCTCCCTCCGTTCGGGGACCTGGCCCCTCTACACGCCGGGCTTCGCCGGGGGGCAGAGCGCGAGCGCGCTTTCGCAGGGGCAGCTCTACCACCCGCTCGCCCACCTCGTCACCTTGCTGCCGGGCTACTGGGAGGGGCACGCCCTCGACTGGAACACGGCCGCGCGCCTGCT
>RFHU01000167.1 GCA_003695705.1 Planctomycetota bacterium | reverse complement strand
TCCGCTCGTCGATCCTGGCGGTTGAATTCCGGTACCGATCCGCGGTGCGACGGGCTGGGGTCCACCTCGAGGCGGACCCTAGGCCTTGGGCTCTCGCCGCGCGCGGGCGGGGGCTTTCGCGGGGGGCCGGGGAGGAACGGACCGGGACCGGGCGGGCCGCATGCGGGCGGCCCGGGCGCGGTCGGCGAGGAGACGCTTGAGGACCTGCTCCCAGGAGTCGCCCGAGCGGTCGAGCGCGCCGGGGCCCGGAAGGGGAGCCGGGCGGAGGCGCGGAGCAGGGGCTGGGGCGGCGGGTCGGCCCGCGGCGCAGGAACACCACTGCGGCCACGGGCAGCAGGCGGGCGAGGCGTCGAGGCGGGGGATCTTGGTCACGGTTTCCTCCGGGTCCCGCTTATCGGCCCCCGAGGCGGGGCTGCCTGAAGACCCGAAATTCTCCCCACGCCAAGTGCTTTTCGCGCGGGATCGCCCGGGACTTCTCCACGCACACTCCACGGAGTGACCCCACATCCTCCCCGCCCCTCGAGCTCGGAGCGGGAGTAGCATGGGGCTTCGCCGAAGGAGGCCTCATGATCGAACTCTTGCCCCGGCGCGGGGAAAACGTGGTTGGAGCTCGGCTTCAGGGGCGCGTGCGCGCCGACGAGTACCGGCGGGTCTTGGTGGCCGAGGTCGACCGGCGCGTCGAGGAGCGCGGCCGCTATCGTCTGCTGCTCGTCGCGGGAAGCGATTTCGAGGGCTTCGACGACGAGGTTCGCCTCGAGGACCCCGAATACGGCCTTGCCCATCGTCGCTACCTGCTCGAGCGCTTCGCGTTGGTAGGGAGCGACCCAGGCTTCGCCTTGGGGGTCCGCTTGGCGGGGCACCTGGCGAGCGAGTGGATGCGCGTTTTCTCGAGCGAGGCGCTCGAAGAAGCCTGGTCCTGGGTCTTGGAGCGCACGTCGGCCGAAACCGCAGTGGGCTCCGCCCGCCGGCTGTTGGGCGCGAAGATCGTCGATCGCTTGGGCGAGGAGCTGGGCGAAGTCGAAGACCTGGTCTTCGACGCCAGCACGGGATCCCTGCGCCTGGTGGTCGTTGCCTTTGGCGGATTCCTCGGCCTCGGCGAACGTTCCCATCCCATTCCTTGGCGGCTCTTCCGACCCCGCGCCGACGGCACCCTGCTCCTTCGCTTGCACGAGGGGAAGCCCACGGCCGAGCAGCTCTCCGCGGCCCCCAGCGTGGACAAGGGCCACTCCTGGCACGCCGACCCCGGAACCTTTTCCTTTGCCACGCATCCGTTCTTCGGCGGGCCGCGCTGGTGACGGGGCGCGCGGGTCCGGGCATTCGGACGATCGCCGCAGGCCGTGTCGGGCGCGCGGCTCCTGGATTCCGTCGCAGTGGGACCGCCGCGCTTCCGGCGGCGGGAGGTTCGCTGGTCGCCTTCCCCGCCGTCCGCTAGGCTCCATTCGGCATGGGCGAAGCCACGACCGAGCAGACCACCGCCGTTCCGGGGTACCGTCCCCTGAGGGTGTTGAGCAGGGGCAGTCTGGGGGAGCTCTGCCTCGCCCGGCGCGAGGAGGATGAAGAGGAAGTGCTCCTGCGCGTGGCCTCGCCGGAGCTCGCGCGGCGAGGGGCCCTCGAGGCGCGTCTGCGGGAGGACCTCGCGCGCCTCGCGCGCGTCGACCACCCGGCCGTCGCGCGGATCCTGGGCTACGCCGGCGAGGGCGAGCGTTTGTGGTATGCACTGCGCCATCCCGGACGCATCACCCTCCTCCGCTTCGTGAAGGAACAGCGCCGCTTGCGCGGCGACGAGCTCCTCTGGCTCGCGCGCGGCCTCGCGCACGGGATCCGCGCGCTCCATGCGGAGCGGCTCTTCCACGGCGACGTCTGGCCGGGGAAGGTCGCGCTCTGCGTCCAAGGTCCGGTGCTCGTGGAACTGGGCTGGGCGAGGCGCTTTCGCGACCCGAACTGCCCCGCAGACGAGCGGGTCCTCCTCGCCGACTGGAGGGGGCTCGCGGCCAGCCTCGTCTACGCGGCCAGTGGCGAGCTCCCCGCGGCCTCGGGAGAAGGCTGCATCGAAGCACCGCGCGGCTGGAGCGAAGGGACGGCCCTCCCCCCGGAGGTGCGCGGCGTGTTGGATCGGCTGCTCGCTCCGCCTGGCGAGGCACCCTCCCTCGCCGAACTCGCGCGCGTCTTCCTGCGCGATCCGGTGCCTTCCCTGCCGGACTCCCTTGCCCCGCTCCTCGGTGCGGAGCCCGAGCCGGCCTCCGAGCGGCCCACGGCGATCCTCGAGCCGCAGGACAGCGTGGCGCTGCGACTTCCCCCCGCAGAGGAGGAACGCACCGAAGACGAGCCGACGACCTCTGCGCGCGGGCCGACCGAGCTGGAGCTCCCCCCCCGCGCGCATCTCCTCCGCCCGGGCTTCGAGGTCGCTCATCGGCGGGTCCTTGGCCGCGGTGGCATGGGCGTGGTCTACCTGGTCCACGATCCCCTCCTCGGCCGCGACGCGGCCCTGAAGCTCGTCCGTGGCGCCGAGGAACACCCCAGCCGCGTGCGTCGTTTCCGGCGCGAGATCAAGGTCACCGCGCGACTCGACCACCCCGGCATTCCTGCGGTCTTCGAGGCGGGGCGCACCCCCGACGGACAGGACTACCTGCTCATGCACTACGTCGAGGGCGAGTCGCTGCAGGACGTCATTGCCGCCCGCCGGCGCGAGCAGTCCCGCCTCGGTGTGCAGCGGGACCTACTGCACGCCCTGGTGAAGGTGGCCGAGACCGTCGCCTACGCGCACAGCCGCGGGATCGTCCACCGCGACCTCAAGCCGGCGAACGTCATGATCGGAGCCTTCGGCGAGGTCTACGTCATGGACTGGGGCCTTGCCCGCGATCTCGCCGAGAGCGACGAAGAGGACCGGGCGACCTGCACCGGACTGGGGGCGATCCAGCTCTCCGACATCTCGGAGATCACCCAAGACGGGGTCATCCTGGGGACGCCCGGCTACATTCCGCCCGAGCAGGCCTACGGGGAGGACGTGGACCCTCGGGCCGACGTGTTCGCCCTCGGCGCCATCCTCACCGAGATCCTCACCGGGAAGGCCCCCGTATCCGGGAGCGACCTCCTCGAACGCGTCGAACTCACGCGGGCGGGGCAGATCGAACGCCCTCGCCAGCGCGACCGCGACCTCAACCCCGAACTCGACGCGATCGCGGCCGCCGCGATCGCCTTCGACCGCGAGGACCGCTACGAGAGCGCGCAAGCCTTCGCCGAGGATCTGCTCGCCTACCTCGAGGGGCGCGACGTTTCGGTCTACTCCTATCGAATTCACGAGCAGGCCTGGCGCTGGGCGCGCCGGCACGCGACCTTGAGCGTGTCGCTGTTCATTGCCGTCTTGCTCTCGGTGGCCGGGGCGGTCCAGGTGACCCGGGTCCGTAGCGAGCAGCGGGAAGAGCGGCGGCGGCAGTGCCAGGTGCTCACGGCTCGGGGTCGGGCGGCGCTCCGCGAAGGACGGATTGCCAGCGCGCGCGAACTCTTCGTCCAGGCCCTCGGCTTCGAGCCCACCAATGCGGACGCCGTCATCGGCAAACACGAGGCGGACCGGCTCGCCGCGGAGGCTCGAGAGGCCGAGTTGGCTCGGCGGCGGCGCGAGGAGGCGCTCGCCAAGGCGCGTCGCCTGGTGGCGGCGGGCGAGGCGCATCGAGCGCGCGGGGAACTCGAGGAGGCACGACGCTGCTTCGAGCAGGCGCTCGCGGAGGAGGGGGCGCCCGCCGAGGCCAGCGAAGGCCTCCTCGCGGTCAAGGCGCTCCTGGCCAAGCGGGAGGCCGAGGCGGAGGTTCGCCGACGGCAGGCGCGGGACGCAGGGAGGGCTCGCCGCCACCTGGAAGAGGCCAGGGCCCTCATGAGCGGTCGTCGGCCCGACTACGAGCAGGCGCAGGTCGCGCTCATCAAGGCCGTGGCCTTCGGGAGCGAGGAGGCGCGCGCCTTGCTGGCCAAGAACGAGGAGTTGCTCCTGGAGCAGCGTCTGCGGGAGCGGCAGCTCGCGCGAGCGCGTCGCGACGCGGCGAGCGCGGCCCGCCTCGTGGGGCGTGGTGAGGAGGCCTTCGCCGCCGAGAAGCTCGAGGAGGCCAAGGCCGCCTTCTTGCAGGCCCTCGCCTTTCAGGGAGAGAACGAGGCCGCGCAGCGAGGGTTGGTTCGTGTCGACCGCGCCCTCCAGTCGCGTCGAGCAGCGCGGGAGCGGCGGCGGCGGGCCAAGAGCGCTTCCGCCTTGCGGCGGCGGGCGCGCCAGTCCATGGAGCGGGCGCGGCGCGCCGCCAAGGAAGCGCCCGGGCGCGACCAAGGCGCGCTCGAGGCCTACTTCGCGGGGCTCGTGGCCTACGACAGGGCGCTCGTCTTCGCGCCCAAGAGCGAGCGGCTCCGCGAGGAGAAGCTCGCGGCCGTACGCGAGGTGGCCGCCTACCTCCGGGAGCGCGGGCGCATCGAGTTCGCCGATTTCCTTCTTCGCTACGGAGGCGCCAAGGAGGCGGAGCCCGAGGCCAAAGAAGCCGGCGAGGAGTTGCTCGCCTTCCGCGAGGCCGATGCGGTCACCGTCCGCAACGCCTTCGGGGGCGCCGTGCGCTTCGCCCCGACGCCTCCCGACGCGCTCTCGCGCCTGCGTTTCCTCCTCGGCGAGCGGAAGGGGCGCTATCGGGTATTGGTCCAGGTTCGCTCCGAGGCGTCGCAGAGCAATCCGCCGAAGGTCTATGCGACGGGGGTGCTGTTGCGCGTGGAGGACACGCGGAGCCGGACGGTGTTCCCCCTCCTCAAGGTCCCGTTCGCGCGCAAGTACCCGCGCCGGGTGACCGTCCGCCCGGCCGGGAGGGTGGTGGGGACCTTTGCCCAGGCCCTTGGCGCGGAGCTGCGCGTCGAGGAACGCCGGATCGTCGAGGCCGTGCAGCGCCTGATCGAAGCCAAGGAGGAGTAACGCGCCGCGGGTTCGGGTCGGGCGAGTGCGCTATCCCTCTGCCGCGCGGAGGGCAGCGCGGTAGACGTCTGCGTAGGGGGCCGCGGCGGCGCGCGCGCGGGCCACCACGTCGTCGTGCTCGGGGGCGCAGGCCGTGGAACCATCGGGACGCCGAGCGAGCTTCACCCGCACCGGGCCGTAGGGGGTCTCGACCTCGCGCCGTTCCCGCGGCAAGACGCTGCGGGCCTCTTCGCGGCGACGCACCCCCAGGGTTCCGCCTTCGAGGAGGAGCCGGTCTTCGACGAGGCCGGCGCGGGCCGGCTCGCAGAGCGCCGTGAGCACCACGCCCGGGCGTCCCTTCTTCATCAGGGTGGGGGTGAGCGCGACGTCGAGCGCGCCGGCTTCGCGAAGACGGTCCGCCAGGTAGCCGACGGCCTCGGGGCTCTGGTCGTCGAGGTTGCACTCGAGCACGACCACCCGAGGGCTGGCGTCTTCGCTGCGCGCTCGCCCGAGCACCGCGCGGACGACGTTGGGCGGCTCGTCGGGGAGCGCCTCGCGAGAGCCCGCCCCGTAGCCCACTGCGTCGACGGTCATGCCGGGGAAAGGGCCGAAGTCGTCGGCCAGGGTCGCGAGCAGCGCCGCCGCGGTCGGGGTGACGCGCTCGACGCCGCCGGCGCGTCCCTCGATGGGCGCCCTGGCCTCGGCGAGGAGTTCGAGGACGGCCGGAGCCGGAAGGGGCAGCGCGCCGTGGGCGGACCCCGCGGTGCCGCGGCTGAGCGGGAGCGGGGAGCAGACCAGGCGCTCGACGGCGAGGAGGTCGAGCGCCAGGCACACGCAGAGGATGTCGACGATGGCGTCGACCGCCCCGACCTCATGGAAGTGGACCTCGGCGGGCGTCACTCCGTGGACGCGCGCTTCGGCGCGGGCGAGCGCCTCGAAGGTGGCCCGGGCGCGGGCCTCCGCCCGCTCGGGGAGCCCGGCCCGAGCGAGCAGGTCCAAGACCTCGGGCAGGTGCCGTTCGGGGGGGCCGGGGGGAGCGTCCACGACCGCCCGGCGGGCGGCGAGGAAGCCGCGCATCGTCTTGTCCACGCGGAGCTTGGCGCCCACTCCCAGCCCGGCGACGGCGTCGCCGAGGGCTCCGGCGGGCGCACCGGCGTCGACGAGGGCCGCCACGAGCATGTCGCCGGCCGCGCCCCCAATGGCGTCCACGTAGAGGGTCTTCACGGGCCTCAGTATAAACCGTCGCCTCGCCCCCGGGGCGGTGACCAAACCATGAGACAGCGGGGCTAGGATCCGCCGCTGCGAGCTTGACGGCGTTCGAGCCGCAACTGTATGATTCGCGCCCACTTCCGAGCGTCGGGGCGCGCGACCCCGGCCCGGGGAGGACCCTTCGCCATGCTGAGTTCCCGAGCGATTCGCCAGGCGGCCCTGGGGCTGCTCTCTTGCACCGTGATCTGCCTGCGGCCCGCGCTGGCGCAGAGCCCCGATGCCGAGTTCCGCAACGGGGTGGCGGCCTTCGAGCAGGGCGAGTTCGAGCAGGCCGAGCGCCACTTCCGCAACGTGCTCAAGAGCCAGCCCGATCACGAGCAGGCGTTGCGCTACCGCGACGAAGCGGGCTATCGATTCTGGGTCAAGGTCCTCGCCCGCGGCGGGCGGCTCGCCACGGTGGCGCGGCGGATCCTGAAGGCGGCCGAGAAGGCGGCCATTCGCGAGCGTCAAGACGTCGAACAGCTGCGCGCCGACCTGCGCGGCCTCTTCGACGACGACTTCATGACCGAGATCGAGACGGTCGAGAAGGTGATCGCCAAGTACGGTCATTACGTCGTGCCGGAACTCGTCGACGTCCTCGGCGACCGACGCGAAGACGACAAGCGCGTGCGCGCCATCGCCCTCCTGCATCGCCTGGGAGACGAAGCGACCCTGGCGCTCATCGAGCTCCTCGAGGCCGACGACAACGTGACCCTGCAGCAGAACACGGCCGTCGTGCTCGGGCACATCGGCGACGTGAGAGCGGTGCCTGCCCTCAAGCGCCTGGCGGAGCGGACGAGCGACCCCCACGTCAAGGACGCGGCCAACCGCGCCATCTCGCAGATCAAGGGCCCTTCCTTCGGCACGGCCGAGTACTACGCCCGCGTGGCGGAGGCCTTCTACCAGGAGAACCCGGTCTTCTTGGTGAATCGCTACCGCGAGTACGTGGTGTGGAAGTGGAAGGAGGGCAAGCTCACCCGGCGCGACGTGCCCAAGTTCCGCTGGAACGAGGAAGTCGCCGAGGAGTTTGCCTACGACGGTCTTTCGGTCGATCCCGAGAACCAGGTCCTCTGGGCGTCGCTGCTCAACACCCTCGCCCAGGAGTGGACCGAGATCGACGAGGCCCTCCGGGTCGCCCAGCAGGTGCAGGACAAGGGGGGAGAGGTCGACGAGGACGCCGTCGCTCGGATGCAGGAGATGCGCGAGCGGCTCGCCAAGGTGAAGATGCTCGTCGCCAGTCGGGGCCCCGAGGACGTCCTCGCGGCCCTTGGCAAGGCGCTCGCTGACCAGCGCGCCCCGAACGCGGTTTTCTTGATCGAACGCCTTCAAGAGCTGAACCTCGACCCGTCCCTCCTCGCGGGCGGCGGCGCGATCACCTACCTCCCCGCTGCCGAGCGGTCCGAGGGCAGCGGCGGCGGCCTGGGCTCGCAGCCGGCTCCGGCGGCGGGTGGCGCCAGCGCCCCCGCGAGCGGCGGGGCGAGTTCCTCGGACGCCGGCAGCCAACCGGCACCGCAACCCACCGAGGTTGGCGGAGACGACGAGGCACCCAGTCTGGACGACGACGAGCCGGTGGAGCCCGACGACGAGGCGCCCAGCCTCGACGACGAGGGCGACGACGAGGCGCCCAGCCTCGACGACGAGGACGACGACGAGGCGCCCAGCCTCGACGACGAGGAGGAGGCCCCGCGTCGGCGGCAGCCGCGGCGTGTCTCGCGCGCACGGCCGGTCGCTCCGGCGCCGGGACGGCGCCGGGTGCGCACCACGCGGATGGCCTTCCGCGAGTCGGCGGCCCTCAACGGCGCGGAGCAGCTCAGCGCCCAGGGGAGTGACGAGATCCTCACCGGAGGAGCGGCGCTCTCGGCTGCGTTGACCTACGGCGACAAGCGGGTGCGCTACGCCGCCGCCATTGCCCTTGCCCACCTCAACCCCACCAGCGATTTCGCCAACAGCGACCAGGTGATGGTCAACTTGATCGACGCCCTGGGGGAGAGCGGGCAGCGCGTCATCCTGGTGGTCGAGCGCGACCGGGGCGCGCGCAACCGGATCGTCGGTCTCCTGCGGGAACTCGGTTACATGGCCTTCGGGGTCGAGGATGGCCTGGGCGGGCTCATGCGGGCCAAGGCCTTCCCGGGCGAAGACTTGATCATCGTCAGCAGCGAGCTGAACCCGGATGGCCTCGGGGGCGACCCTCTGGAGTTCCAGTTCATCGATTCGCTGCGCGAGGACTACCGCACCCGCCACATCAAGTGCATGGTCCTCACCCCGGAGGAGCGGGTCGATGAAATGCAAACGCTGGTCGACGACGGGCGGGCCATCGACGTCATCACTCCGGAGATCGACAAGGCGACGCTGTCCGACAAGCTCCTGCAGGCCTTCGGCAGCGACGCCGAGCAGCGCGACGAGAAGGCGCGCTCGGACAAGATCGCCGAGCGTGCCGCGCTGGCCATCGCGAGCATCCAGCAGGGGCACACCCGCTTCGCCGTGGCCTCGGCCGCGGCGGCGTTGGCCAAGAACGTGCGTCGCGACTCCGGGCGTCCCGACGCCGTGCGCCTGGCCTGCCTGAAGGCCCTGCAGACGGTGGGTCCCGCGGCGCGCGAGGCCGCCCTGAGCGTGCTGGTGAGCGAGTTCCAGGACGAGACGAACAGCATCGAGGTCCGGCGGGAGTTGGCGCGCGCCATGGGCGAGGTCTCGAAGGGGTCTCCCCTCCCCGACGAGGCCTTCCAACTCCTCAAGGCCGCGCTGGCTTCCGAGGACGAGGAGCTGTGGCGGGCCGCGGGCTACGCGCTGGGGAAGGCCAAGCTAAGCGGTGCGCAGGCCCTCGAGGTCTTCAACGAGCAGCGTTTGGACTGAGCGCGCCCACCGCGGCCCTCCTCGGAACCCTGCGGGAAGGCGGAGCCGGGGGGCCGGCGCAGCGCGGCCGCTTGGGAAGGAGGGCCCGCCGAGCAGCCCGGACGGCGGGCCCTTTCTCCGCCCAGACCTTTTCGGAGGGCGCCGGCGAGGTAGGCTGTGCACCCTCCCCGCGGGTCGAGCGGCGGGCGGAGGCAGAGCAGGAATGTCCGACAGCCGAGGCAAGCAGGGGACCGGCCCGGAGCGGTTGCAGAAGCTCCTCGCGCGGGCTGGCTACGGCTCGCGCCGCAAGTGCGAAGAGCTGATCACCGAGGGGCGGGTGACCGTGGACGGGGCCGAGGTGACCGAACTCGGCGCCAAGGCGGACCCGCACCAGCAGGACGTTCGAGTGGACGGACGCAGACTCCGCCTGGAGGACTTCGTCTACTACCTGGTCAACAAGCCCAAAGGCGTCGTGTGCACCAGCAGCGATCCGCAGCGGCGGCGGACGGTGCTCGATCTGGTACCGAACGAGCGCCGACGGATCTTTTCGGTGGGTCGCCTGGACTACGAGTCGAAGGGCGCGGTGATCCTCACCAACGACGGGGCCTTCAGCAACCTCCTCACCCACCCTCGCTACGGCGTCGAGAAGACCTACTCGGTGCGGGTCCGCGGGGCGGTGGAGCCCGAGGCGGTGGAGCGCCTGCGGCGAGGAGTCTGGCTGGCGGAGGGACGTACGCTGCCGGCGAAGGTGTGGGTCATCCGTCGTCGCCGCAACGAGACCGATCTCGGGGTCACCCTCTGCGAGGGAAAGAACCGACAGGTGCGCCGCATGTTCGCCAAGTGCGGCTACAAGGTGCTCTCCCTGACGCGCACCAAGATCGGCACCCTGTCGCTCAAGGGACTGGCGGAGGGGGCCGCACGCCGCCTCGAGACCGCAGAGGTGGCTGCGCTGCGTCGGCAGGCCTTGCGAAACGCCCAGGCGCCGCGCTCCCGCCCCACGGGTCGGCGGAGCCGCGCCCGCAGCCAGGGGAAGCCCGACCCCCGGGGCGCGGCCGCAGCGGTCGGGTCGGGGCCGGTGCGGAGCAAGGGGCGCACGCGTCGAGGCGGGCGCCGGCGGTAGGAGGACCCATGCGCCGTGCCGCTAGCTTCCTGCTCATGGCTTGGCTCTGCTGGAGCGTTCCCGGCTGCGCGTCGCGGGCGCACACGCTCGACCGGCGGCCCGACCTCGAGGACGCTCCCCGCTGCTACGCGGAGGCGCAAGAACTCGAGGCTCGGGCCCTTACGCTGATCGACCGGGCGAACCGCTACCGGGACGAGCGCCGTCGTCGCGAGCACCTGGACCGGGCCCTGGAACTCTTGCGGGAGGCGCGTCAGCTCTACGAGGACGAACTCGTGGCCGGTCCCGAGGGGGAGCTGCAGCGCACCACCTGCGAGCAGGAGCTGGAGCGGCTCTCGGATCGGATCGCCGGGCTCGTCCGCGAGCGACCCGCTCGGCCGGCGCGCTGACGAGTGCGCTTCGCTCGGGGTCGCGCTCCTTCGCTCAGGAAGGATCGACGACGATGCGCAGGCCGACCCAGTTCTGTTTGCGCACGTTGGTGCCCATCTTCTCGCGGGCGTCCACGGCGAGCTCTCGCTGGGGGTCGAAGGAGCGGAACGAGCCGCCCTTTACGACGCGGGCCGTAGGGTCTCGGCCGGCGTCGTCGACCCACACGTCCTGCGTCCATTCGGCCACGTTGCCGGCCATGTGGTAGAGGCCGAGGGGGCTCTCTCCGCCGAGGGCTTCGGTGGCGGGCCCGCGGACGGGGAGGGGGAAGTCCCGCTTGTAGACGGCCAGCCCTTCTTCCCAGCGGTCCCCCCAGGGATATTTCTGAGGCCGCCCGCCGGTCGCCGCCTGAACCCACTCCTCCTCGGTCGGGAGGCGGACCTTGACGCCGAGTTGCTTGCTCTTCCAGGCGCAGAACGCCTCGGCGGCCAGGAACGTGACTCCGGCGGCGGGGTATCCCATGGCAGACAAGCCGGGAATCGGGGACTCGGGCGGGTAGTGGTAGCGAGTCTGGCTCTTGCTCTTCCAATGGGTGGGCCAGGGGACGTCCTCGCGACCGGAGTCGGCGAGGTCCACGCAGAACGCGAAGAACTCGCCGGCACTCACCTCGTACTTCGAGATCCAGACGCGCCCCACGCGGACGAAGTCCTTGGCGAGTCGGGCAGCAAGGCGGGCGCGGGCCTCGACGCGCTCCGAAAGGGCGGCCAGCGGGGCGAGGTCGAGGCCCGCTGCCTTGCCCTGCTCCTCCGCTTTCCGAAGGCGGGCGCGGGCCGTTTCCAGATCCCCCGCGGCGAGCGCCTCTTCGACCGCGGCCACCGCCGCCGCGAAGGCTTGGGAGCGGGTGTCCTCCGCGAGCTTCGCGAGGCGGCGCTCGAGCGCCTCGACCTGGTGGGCGACCTCGGCCCTCCGATGCGCGACGGGATGCCCTTCGAGGTAGGCCTGCCGGGCCTTCAGTGCCGCCTCGACGGCGTCTCGCCCAGCCTCTTCGCCGGGGAGGGGGGGGAGTTGGGCGAAGGAGGCGGCCGACGCACGCAAGGCCTCGAGTCTCTGGCGGTGCGCCGCGAACTGCGGCGCCGGCGTCGGGCGCGCGTCTCCGGGCAGGCGCTTCCACGTCTGCTCCGCTTCGCCCAAGGCGCGCAGGGCCTCCTCGTAGCGGCCGCGGTTCGCGAAGGCCTTGGACTCGTCGAGGAGCCGCTCCAGCTCGGCCCGCGCGCGTTCGCTGGCAAGCTGGCGCTGGCGGCCTTCGAGGGCCACGATCCGCTCTTGGATGCTGGCGGGGGGAATGCCGATTTCCGGTGCGTTGCGCAGTGCTTTCACCGCAGCGCGGAGGCTGGCGAGGGCGCCCTGGAAGTCGCCGCTGCGCTCTCCGTGTTCGGCCTCGCGCAGGAGCTTGCGGACGCGCGCCTCGGCGAGGAGCCGGCGCGCGGTCGCCGCCTCCTCGCCGTTTGCGGGCAGCGATTGCTGCAAGCGCTGCAGGCGCTCGATGGCGCCCTGGAGGGCGTCGAGGGTGTCTTGGGCGATCAGTTTGCGGCTGAGCTCGAGCGCCTCCCGCCGTTCGGCGTGGGCGCGGAGGGGTTCGAGGGCGGCGCGCAGGGCGGAAAGGTCGGGGAGCTGGGGCGCTCCAGCCAGGCAGCCGCGCGGCCCTTCGCGCTCGATCCGTTCGCGGAGGGCCAGCGCCTCTGCGCGTGCGGCCTCGAGTTCACGCAAGGCCTCCTCGGCGGCGGCGAGGGTCTCGGCGCCGCGGACGCGGTCCGCGAGTGCCTGCAGACGCTCGTGCAGGCCGACGAGCTGCTCGGCGCGCCTCTTGGCGGCTTCGACGCTGGCGAGTCGCTCTCGGACCGCCGCGGCCTCTTCCTCGCCGACCTCGGCGAGCAGGGCCTGCAGGGGGGCCTTTGCGGAGTCCCAGTCGAGGTCCTCGACGGCGCGCTGGACCTCGGGGTCGAGCGCGGCCAGGCGCTCCGCGGCGTTCGGTCGGCGAAAGAGGAGGACCGCTGCCAGGATCGCCCCCAAGACGGCGGCGGTGCCGAGGAGGGCGACGAGCAGCTTCAGCGGCAGGCTGCTTTCGGCGGGGCTCGGAGCATCCTCCCCAGAGGCTTCCTCGGGCGGGCGGCGGCCGAGGATGCGGTGGCTCGCGCTGACGGACCTGCCGCTGCGGACCTCGCGTACGCGCTGGGCGACCTCTGGGGGGACGGCTGCCTCCAAGGCGTCGAGCATTGCCTCCGCGTCGGAGTAGCGCTGGTCCGGCTCCTTCTCGAGGGCCTTGAGGACGAAGGCTTCCACCTCGGGCATGGGCGGGAGCTTCGGGTTCGCCTCCGCGAAGCTCCGCGGGGGATCGAGGATGTGCTTGCCGATGTAACCGACGGGGCTGTCCGCTTCGAAGGGGAGTTCGCCGGTGAGGAGTTCGAAGGCCACGACGCCGAGGGAGTAGAGGTCGCTGCGGAGATCGACGTGCGCGCCGCCCGAGGCCTGCTCGGGCGACATGTACTGGGGTGTCCCCACCGCCACTCGCTCGGTGGTCACGAAGACGTTGGACTGCGAGAGGGGATCCTCGCCGTCGCCGCCGAGGACCTTCGCGATGCCGAAGTCCATGATCTTGATCTGCGGTGCGCCGCGGTCGTCGCTCCCGACGTGGATGTTGTCGGTCTTCAGATCGCGGTGAACGATCCCGCGCCGGTGTCCTTCGCGCACTCCGAGGAGCACCTGGGTGAAGTATTCGGCGAAGGTCGGCACGGGGAGGGGGCCATGCTCGGAGAGGACCTCGGCGAGGCTGGGTCCCTCCACGAACTCCATGGCCATGTAGAAGCGCCCCGACGCGGTGGTGCCGGCGTCGAAGATCTGCACCACGTTGGGGTGGCGGAACTGGGCCATGGCCATGACTTCGCGCCGGAAGCGGGCGACCGACTCTTCGCTGCGCACGAGTTCGGCGTTGAGCACTTTGATGGCGACGGTGCGCCCCATGAGCGTGTGTTCGGCCTTGTAGACGGTGCCCATTCCCCCGCGCCCGCAGAGGGAGAGGATGCGGTAGCGGTTTCGTAGGAGCGTGCCGACGAGGGCTTCGTCGTCGGAGGCCTGCGGCGATTCGAGGGGAGGGCGCGCCGGGGGGACCGTGGCGGAGTTCGGGATCCCCTGGGG
>RFHU01000166.1 GCA_003695705.1 Planctomycetota bacterium | reverse complement strand
GGGTCCGTCTTCGATGCCCGCGGCTTTGCTCTCTAGGTGGACGGTGACGCCCGCCTTCTTCAGCCGCTTGAGGACCGGCTTGACGAGGTCCGGGTCGGTGCCGTTCATGAGCCGCGGCAGCAGCTCGATGATCGTCACCTCGCTGCCGAGCTTGGCGTAGGCGCTGCCGATCTCCAATCCGATCACACCGCCGCCGATGATCGCGAAGCGCCGGGGAATCTCGTCGAGTTCGAGGCACTCCTCCGCCGTCCACACCCGGGGGTGCGAGCGCGGCAAGAAGGGGAGCTCGAAGGGGCGAGCGCCCGTGGCCAGGACGATGTTCTTCGCATCGACCCGCCGGGCTCCGCCGGCGTCGGACACCTCGAGACCGGTCGGGCCCGTCAGGGTCCCGCTCCCCTTGATCAGCTCCACCCCGTTGGCCTTGAGCAACGAGGCGATGCCGCCGCGGAGCTGCTTGAGCACGCGGTTCTTCCAGGCGCGCAGCTTGTCGAGGTCGAGAGGGACTTCGCCGGCGCCGATCCCAATGCTGCTGGCCGCGGCGACCTCGTGGCGCAGCTCCGCAGCGTGGATGACGGCCTTGGAGGGGATGCACCCCCAGTTGAGGCACACGCCGCCCAGCTCGCCCCGCTCCACGAGGGCGGTGCGCAGGCCGAGCTGCCCGAGGCGAATGGCGCACACGTAGCCGCCGGGACCGGCACCCAGGACGGCCGCGTCGAAGGTCTCACTCATGCTTGGCTCAACTCACGTAGCGATGGGTGCGCAGGATCGCCCGCAGCACGCGGTCGGCGTCGGGCATGTAGACGTCTTCCAGGGTGTAGGGGAAGGGGGTGTCGAAGCCCGTCACCCGCAGGCACGGCGCCTCCAGGTATTCCAGCGCGTGCTCGGCGGCCAGGGCGATCAACTCCCCGCCGAAGCCCGAGGTGCGCTGCGCCTCGTGCACCACGATCAAGCGGCCTGTCTTCTTTACGCTCTCGAGGAAGGTGTGCTCGTCGAGGGGGACGAGGGTCCTGAGGTCGAGCACCTCGCACTCGATCCCGTCGTCCTCGGCCCGCTTGGCCGCCTCCAGGCACACCGGGACCATGGCCCCCCAGGCCACCAAAGTGACGTCCTTCCCTTCGCGCCGGACCGCCGCCTGCCCGAAGGGGACGGTGTAGTCGCCGTCGGGGACCTCGCCCTTCGCCTTGCGGTAGAGGGCCTTGGGTTCGAGGAACAACACCGGGTCGTCCTGCCGCAGCGACTGGATCAAGAGCCCCTTTGCGTCGTGGGGGGTCGACGGGATGACCACCTTGAGGCCTGCGGTGTGGGTGAACAGGCTCTCGGTGGACTGGCTGTGGTAGTGCCCCCCTTTGATCCCACCGCCGTAGGGAGTCCGAATGGTCACCGGCGCGTAGTACTCGCCGCCGGAGCGGTAACGGAACTTCGCCAGCTCCGAGACGATCTGATCGAAGCCGGGGTAGATGAAATCCAGGAACTGGATCTCCGGGACGGGCCGCATTCCGTAGAGGGCCATGCCGATGGCCGCCCCGATGATCCCGCTCTCGCAAAGCGGCGTGTCGAAGACCCGCTCCTCGCCGAACTCCGCCTGCAGACCGTCGGTGGCGCGGAACACGCCGCCGTTGCGGCCGACGTCCTCGCCGAAGACCACCACGTCGGAGTTGCGGCGCATCTCGGTGCGCAGGGCGTCGGTGATGGCCTGAATCAGGGTCATGGTCGCCATGGGCTCGCCTCCGAGGGGGCACCAAGTTCACCACAGGTGCGGCCGAGAGGCCAGGGGGGCCGCGACCGGCTCCACCTCGCAAGGCTCGTGGACGCGCTAGGAGCCGGCGCGGGAGCGCAGACGCCGCTCGAGGTAAAGCTCGGCGGCCCGGTAACTCGAACGCACCAGCGGGCCCGCGGCGACGTACTCGAAGCCGTGGGCCCGGGCCCGCTCGGCCAAAGCATCGAAGCGCTCGGGCGGGACGAACTCCTCCACCGCGAGGTGCTTGGGCGTAGGGCGCAGGTACTGACCCAGGGTGAGGACGTCCACGCCCGCGGCGCGCAGGTCGGCGAAGGCCTGCTCGAGTTCGTCGGGGCGCTCGCCGAGGCCAAGCATGATGCTGCTCTTGGTCCGCATTGCCTGGCCGGACGGCGCACGCTCCTTGGCGAAGCGCAGCACCTCGAGGGACTGCCGATAGCCGCAGCGCGGATCGCGCACCCTGGGGGTGAGCCGCTCGACGGTCTCGATGTTGTGGGCAAAGACGGCGGGGCCGGAGCGGACCACGCGCTCGACGGCCGCCCGCTGGCCGCGGAAGTCGGAGACCAGCGCCTCCACGAGCAGCTCGGGGACGGCGCGGCGAAGGGCCTCGACGCAGCGACCGACGTGGTCGGCGCCGCCGTCGGGAAGGTCGTCGCGGTCGACCATGGTCAGCACCACGTAGCGCAGCCCCAGTCCGGAGATCATGCGCGCGACCTGCTCGGGTTCCTCCGGATCGGGGGCGGGGGGGCGCTTGCGGGTCTGGACGGCGCAGAAGCGACAGCCCCGGGTGCAGATCTCGCCCAGGACCATGACGGTGGCGGTCCCGTCGGCCCAGCACTCGTGGACGTTGGGGCAGCGGGCCTCCTCGCACACGGTCGCCAGGCCGCGCTCGCGCAGCTCGCGCTTCAGGCGCGCGTACGCCCCACCGCCCGGAGGCCGGGTACGGATCCAGGTCGGGAGGCGCCGGCGCGGAGGACGGCGGGCGGAGGCGTCGGTCCGAGGGGAACTCATGGGGGGCGCATTCTAGCAGGCTCCCCGGCGAGTCCCTCTGCCCGGGGAAGCGGTCGCGGACTCGGCAGCGGCTCCCCGACGGCAGCCCAGCAGCCCCGAGGCGCTGCTCGGGGTCGCCTCCGCGGAGTAGACTCGGGCTCAAGGCGAAGAGGAGGGGACCATGAGCCAAGCGCAGCCCGCGCCGCAGCGCTGCCCCAAGTGCGCCGCGGACCTGCTGCACGTGGAGCGAAGCGGGCAGGTCCTCGAACTCTGCCCCGCCTGCCGCGGCATGTGGCTCGACCCCGGCGAACTGACCACGATCCTCGAGCTCTACCGGCGCCTCGACCCCGCAGGCGGGACCGCGAGCGGGCTCCGCTGCGTCCGCGGAGGAGAGGAGCTGCGGGAGGTCGTGTTTCCCGGTACGGATCTGCGCGTCGACGTGTGCCCGGACTGCCACGGGATCTGGTTGGAGGCCGGCGTTCTGGAGCTCTTGCAGCAGAACGTGGCGGCCGTCGTCCCCAAGCCCGAGAAGACGCTCGAAGAGCGCGCGCGCGAGCTCCTCACCCAAGCCGAGCGAGCCGAGAACCAGCGCTTCCGCTGCCCCAAGTGCGGCGCCAAGCTGTGGCACATCGCCCGCGAGGGGAACGTGGTGGAGGTGTGCTCCGACTGCGAGGGAATGTGGTTCGACGCCAGCGAACTCACCGTCCTCCTCGGGGTCTACCGGCGCCTCTCCACGGACGCAGGCACCCCCTGCGGGGCGCGCTGCGTCCGCTGCGCTGCCGAGTTGCGCTCGGTGCGCTTCCCCGGCAGCGACGTGACCGTGGACGCCTGTCCCGACTGCCGCGGCACCTTCCTCGACCGCGGCGAATTCGAGCAGCTCAAGGCCCACGTCGCCCACCTCGTGGAAAGCGAGCACCCCGACCTCAACGACCGGGCGGACTTGATCCTCGACGAGCTGGACGCGGCGAGCCAAGAGCGCGCCCGCTGCCCCAAGTGCCAGGGCCGCTGGGAGCGGGTCCGCGAGGGCGGCGTGGGCCTCGAGCGCTGCAACGGCTGCCGCGGCACCTGGCTGGACTCGGGCGACCTCACCCGCGCCCTCGGCGTCTCGCGCAGGATCCGCGCCAAGGCGCAGGGCGAATACACCGAGCTCCCCTGCATCCGCTGCCCCGACCAGGAGTTGATCGAACTCCCCTACCCCGGAACCGACGTGGAAATCGACATCTGCCCCGACTGCCGGGGCGTCTTCCTCGACGAGGGCGAACTCGAGCGGCTGCGGGCCGCCGTCCGCGCCTGAGCCGGCTCGGTCCGACGCTCCGGTCCCGCCGTCTTCCGCCGAAGCCCGCCCTACGGGCCCGCTCGACGGCCGTGGACTCCGGCGGGGAGCGGACGCTCGTCGGCAACCGCCCCCGGAAGCGAACACGCCGCGGCAAAAAGCGAGGACTCGGAACGCTGCGCGGGGCAGTGCCCGCCTCGGCCCCCGCCGAAGTCACCTTCCGCGTGCGCCGCCCCCGAGTCCACCCCCTTCGCCGCTCGGACTCCGCAGGCGGCGCAGCTTGCCCCCGGAGGAAGACGCTTCCGGGGGCGGTCGCACGGGCTTGGTCTGGTCCTGCCCGCAGCGGCCGCAGAAGCGCTGCTCGGCCTCGAGGGGCTCACCGCACGCCCGGCAGTAGTGCCCCTTGGCCTGCGCCAGGATCCGCGCCGCCTCCTCGTCGCCGAGGTCGCGCGCCCGCTCGAGCATGCGGCGCGCCTCGCGGGAGAGGTCCTCGGTCTGTCCCTTGGAGAGACAGATCGCCTCCCAGCGCAGGGCCTCCCCACGCTCCTTGGCGCCCTTGTAGTCTTCGGCCAGCGCGGCGGCCTCTTCGTAGAGGCGAGCTGCCTCACCCCAGTCGCCCTGGGGATTGAGGTCGGGGCGCCGGCACTCGGCTTGCCCGCTGCGGGCAAGTCCCTTCAGCTTGAGCATGGAGACGGCCTCGGCGTGCTCGGCGGCGCGCCCGTAGAGTTCGTAGGCACGCTCCCAGCTCCCCTCGCCGTCTCGGTCGGGGCGCACGCAGTCGGCCTCCCCGCGGGTCACGATGGACAACTTGGTGGAGAGGAACGAGGAGAAAACCTCGTTTTGGCGCTCGGTGGCAATGTCCAGGGCTCGCTCGTAGCGCTCGGCCGCCAGCGCGTAGTTCCGCGCCGCCTCGGCGTAGGCTCCGCTCCGCTGCAGGGTTCGGGCCTCCTTCTCCAGCAAGCGACCCTGGTCGGTCTCCTTCAGCATCTCGCGGTGCTGGCAACCGGCAACGAACAGAACCAGCACCAAGAACCAGCGCGCGTTCACGACCCCTCCTTGGGGCTTTGTTCCTCGAGCGCCGCGTGCTCGGGGGCCGCCCCGAAGAGCCGGGCGGCAAGTTCCTGCACGCGGCGGTCGATCTCGCCAGCGTCCGGGTCGTCGTCTGCCTCGTGGATCAGGTTCACCGCCCCCTCGAGGAAGACGACGAGCTGCCGGCGCAGCGAGAGCTGCGCGCCGTCGAGCGCGAACACGTTGCCCAAGCGCTGGTCCCGAGTGAAGCGGCGATGCAGCTCGCGCTTGGCGGCGAAGTAGCCGCGCGCGGCCCCCAGGCTGGGAAGCTGACCGAGGGCTGCGACGCTCCTCGCAGGATCGGCCAAGAGCCCCGCGGGCAGGCCGCTCTCCCTCGCGACGCCGAGCCAGCCCAGGAGTCGTTGCAGCGAGGGATGCCGGCGCAGGGGTACCGGCTTCACGGGCGGCGCGCCGCCGGCCTCGAGGGCCAACGCGACGAACTCGGTGCAGAACAAGCGCTCGTGCTCGGAGGCGTCGAAGTAGGGGTCGAAGGGCACGCCGCGCCGGTACTGCTCCTGCGCCCAACGGGCGACCGCCTCTCCGTCCACCCCCGCGGGAGGGTCGAAGACCTCTAGGTAGAGGTAGGCGCGGGCGTATTCGAGGAGCGGCGTGCGCCGGCATCCGCCCTCGATCCCGTCGGTGACGCGATCGTCGAAGCCGGGCTTGTATTCCCCGGTCATTTCGTAGACGAAGGGCTCACCCCCCTCCATCACGAGCACGGCCGCGTGGGTGAAGTCGTAGTAGTCCCGGGTGGCCAGGCTGAAGAACAGGCTGTAGGGGTTGCCCGCTTCGGCGAGCAGGATCTGCCCCGAGCGAAGGGGGAGTCCCAGGTAGGTCCCGGGCTCCTCGGCGCTTCCCGTCTTGAGGAAGTGCGTGCGACCGCCCACGCGGCCGGCGCTGGCGCAGCCCGCGACGCCCGCGAGGAGTGCCCAGACCAGCGGGGCGCGAAGCCTACCGCGGCTCACGTCCCCTCCGGCGGATGGGCGGGGATCGTCGGGCGGTCGGGAACGACCTCGAGCAGGCCCTCCGCGTTCTCCACCAAGCGACCGTAGTTGTTCGGCTGCCGGCCGTCGGGGGCGGCGAGGTCGGCCCGCACGTCCTCGGGGACCGAAATGCACCCCGGCGCGCCCGCGAGGGCGAAGGCGAAGGCGATGAGCTTGGGACCCCTGCTTCGGCGGGACTTGGTGCTGCGCATGAGGGCGGGAGTCTCCGAGACGCTCGCGGCGCTGTCAAGGATCCCCCCAGAGGGCGCCCGGGACTCCTCCGCCCGGTCGCGGGTACACGACGCGGCCCGACGCCTGCGCGCCGGGCCTCGCCGAGCGGCCTCGGGAAGGGAGTCCCGACAAGATCGCCCGTCGGTCGCGACCGCGTGGCCGCAGGACCTCGGGACGGCTCGTCGGACTCCCCCCCTTCGGACCGCAGAAAATGCGGTTGGACGGGCCGACTACTCGCCGTAGACGATGGTGGTGCAGTCGCCGATGATCCCCAGGATGTGGGAGGCGTGGTAGTCGATGTGGGAGATCTTGCTGATCTCGCCGTCCTTGCGGGCGGCCTCGATGGACGCGTCGCCAGAGGTGATCCAGCCGAGGATCGAGCTCTGGGTGCCCTTGCCGGTCTTGGCCGAAGAGACCTTGCCGTCCTCAGCGACGACCATGCCCTCGTGGCCGACGTCGAGCATGATCGAGCCGGGCAGGTGGGTGGTGTCGGGCACCGCGCAGCCGGAGGCCGCGAAGGACACGGTGGCGAGGCAGAAGACGATGGCAGTGAGCTTAGCGAAGAGCTTGGTGTGCACGAGAGATTCTCCTCCGTTCGATTTGGGCTTCACTTCCCGAACACGGACAGCCACAGAAGCTATCCAAGGCAACCGACGAAGGCCAGTCCACCTGATCCATTCGGGTCCCCGCTTTCCCCCGGGGGGTATCTGTATAGCATGTTGCTCGGCCATCTTTGAGTCCTTGGTGGGAGCTTCGACGGAGAATTCTTCTCCCCCCCGGCAAAGAGGCCCCCGCCCAAGGTCCTGGCGCCCGGGCGCGCGCACGGGGAGGAACCCGCGCCAGCCCGCATGCTTCCTGGCCCTGCGCCCGCCCGACGGTTCCTGCGCCGAGCCCGCCGAGCGTCCCCCGCAGCCCCCCCACCGAATCCCTCGGTTCGCCCAAAGTAAGGGATCTTTTTCGCTGCGCGCCGCGGCGACGCCCCCCGGGAACCCTGCGGGGGGACCGCGGCCGCGGCGGCGCCCCGCCGACGGCCCTCGACCGGGGGCCTGGCGCCGGGCGTGCTCGTCCAGCAACCTATGGCCGTGACCGACCCAGGGAACAGCCAGGACCCCCCCGAGGCCCGGCAAGGGGAACCGCAGTCCGCGGAGGGCGTGTGGGAGGATGCGCGCCCCTCCGCGAAGGAAGCACCGGCTTACGTGTTCGAAGTCCAGACGCCCAAACGCAGGGTGACGGTCCGCCTCGACGGTCCGCTCTTCGTCCTCGGTCGCGGCGAACCCCACCGGGTCTTTCACGACGACCCGACCCTCTCGCGCGAACACCTTGCGATCGTGCGCACCGCGGAGGGCTATCGGGTCAAGGACCTAGGCTCCCGCAACGGAGTCGTCCTCAACGGAGAGCGCCTCGCGCGCTACGGAGAAGCCACCCTCCGCGTCGGGGACTCGGTCCTCGCCGGCCGGACCCGCCTCCGGCTGCTCCTCGGGCGCGAGCGTCCCGAAACTCCGACCGACCTGCGCCTTGCGCCCGACGGCTCGGGGCGCGTCCGCTCGGCGTCGTCCGCGGAGGAGGCGGAGGAGACGCCGCCGCCCGAACCCGTCCCGCCCGACGAGGACCTCGAGCGCACCCTGTGCCTCGACGAACCGGACCTCGACGGCGACGACGAACGCGGGCCCGGCCTCCCCGCCGAGGAGTCGGACCCGGCCGAGGATCCGTCGGACGAATTCGAGCCGGCCCCAGGAACGGCGGGGCAGGTTCGCGAGGAGGAGTCCGAGTCCCCGTCCTCGGCCGACTCCGCGCGGGAGGCGTCGCTGCCCACGGATCCCGAGGACACGCCCACGGGCGAGGAAGTCTTCGAGTAGCGGACCGAAGGCGCCCGCACCCCACCGCAGCGGGGCTCCTCTCGCCGGTACACAGCGGCGCCCGGGCCGTCGCCCGGGCGCGCTCTTCGTCTCCCTCGGGGGGAGCGGTCTACTTTTTCTCGTCTTGATCGCGAGGCGCCGAGGCCGGCAGGCTCTGCGTCCGCTTGCGCAGCATGATCTCGACCCGGCGGTTCTTCGCCTTGTCGGCCATGGACTCGAAGGGGCGGGTGTAGCCCCAAGAGCTCAGGTGGAGGCGCTCGGCGGGGATCCCCCGCTGGATCAGGAAGCGCCGCACGCTGTTGGCGCGCATGCTGGCCAGATCCCAATTGTCGCGGTAGCGGCTGCGACTGTGCTTGATCTTGTCGCTGTCGGTATGCCCGGCAAGCTCGATGTCGTAGTCGTCGTACTTCTCGCCGCGAAGTGTCTCGATCAGCGGTTCGAGGGTCCGCTTGCCCGCCGCCGTGAGCTCGTGCCGCCCGGGCGCGAACAGCACCCCGGACTCGAGCACGACGCCGCCGTACTGGCTGATCTCCAGCTTCCCGCCGCCGCCGGTGGACTCGCTGAGCTCGGTCAGCCGGTCCTGCAAACCAGAATCGAGCTTGGCCTGCGCCTCGCGCAGGGCGTCGTAGGCAAGGGCGAGGCGCTCCTTGAGGACCCGCGCCCGCTGTTGGGCAAGCTCGACTTCCTTCTCGGCGAGGCGCTTGTCCACGCTGGCCTGCTCGGCGAGCTGTTCGGCCGCGTCGATCCGCCAGGTCAGGGTGCGGATCTGCTCCTCGAAGGGCTCGGTGCTCGCGCAGCCCGCGACGAGCAGGAGCGCCGGGGTCAGATACCACCAGGTGTGCGTGCGGTGCATTGGGAATCCCCTTCGCTGTGATGCGTTTCCCTCCTATCGACGCGGGGAACCGAGAGCTTGAGTGGTTCCCCGAGTCCGTAGGCCCGCGGCGCACGTAGGGCGCCGAGCAGCTTGCCTCCCCGCGACGAATCCTCGCGCAGCTCCGGACGGGCTCCAGGGGCCGGACGCTCGCACCCAGCACCCCGAGGAGCGTCCACCTCAGCGGAAGGCCTGCGGGTTCTCCTCCCAGGCCCGACGCCACGCCTCGACCGCCCGAAGCCGCGCCGTCGCCCCGGGCGCGGCGAAGCCGAAGGCGCGGCCCGCCGGGTAGCGCCGAAGCAACTCGCTGTGCGCGAACTCGCGCACTTCGGGGTCGGCGTGCCCGAGGAGCTCGATCAGCCCCTCCACGGCGAGCCCTGCCGGGAGCCCGCGCGCAAAGGAAACGGCCGCGAGGCCGGTGCGGCGATCGCGCGGGTGCTCGCGCCAGGAACGCAGCAGCCGCGGCGCGAGCTGGGGATCGCTCAGACCCAGCGCGCTCGCCGCGTGCAGGCGCGCCCGCGCGTCGCGAGGCGAAGGGGCGGGCTCGCGCAAGAGGAGCTTCACGCGCGGCAAGGCGCGCGCGTCGCCGTAGGCCGCCAGCCCCCTCAGGGCGGCCCGGCGCACCGTCGGCTCGGAGTCCGCCAGGGCTTCCGCGAGCGCCGCGCAGCCGTCCGCGCTCCGTGCCTCGCATGCGCCGAGTGCGTCCGCAGCCTCGCGGCGGAGGGCCGCCGCGGGCCCCCCGCCTCGGGCCTCGCGCAGGACCCGCGCCAGGGCGGCCACGGCCTCGGGCACCCCGAGCCCTCCGAGCGCATGCACGGCGGCCTGCCGCGCGATCCACGGACAGGTGGGGTCCGTGGCTGCCGCCGAGAGGACTTCGGCCTGCCCCCTCAGCCCCAGGACCTCCGCCAAGATCGCCGCGCGGGCGCGCCGCGCCCCCCCCGGATCGGGCTGCCGGAAGACCCCCTCCACCAAGGCCCCCACCCCGGGCGGGCGGAGTTCCGCGAGCGCCTCGGCGACGTCCTCGGCGAGGGCGTCGTCGAGGCTCACGGCCGCTTCCACGAGGGTGCGCAGGTGGACCGCGCCGCGCTCGGGGTCGAGCCGCAGCAACGCGACGCGCAGCGCGGCACGCTCTCGCCGATCGAAGCCCCGCGCTTCCGCGGCCAGCTCGGCCAAGGCGGGGACGGCCTCGCGGCAGCCACGGCGGGCGAAGGACTCGGCGACACGAACCTGCAACTCCGGCCAGGCGCCGTCGGGAGCCAGGAGGCCGGCGGCGAGCTTGCGGAACGCAGGCCGCGCGCAGTCGACGAGGGGCAGCCCCTCGTTCACGAGCAAGTCCCAGTCGGGGGCACGCTCGCAGAGGGAGAGGAGCACCCGCGCGAGCACCTCCTCCGCTCCTCGCGCGGCGAGGGCCCTCAGGCAAGCCCGACGCGTCGACGCCTCGGCGAGCGGTCGCGTCGCGACTTCCTCCAGCAGCGGGACGACCTCGGGGCCACCGGCCCACCCGCAGAGCCGGACGGCAACGGTCCGCAGGGCGCGGCTCGGAGAGGCAAGGTCGAACAGCGGATCGGCGGCCAACTCGACGAGTTCGCGCACCTCGCCGGGGGGGAGCTGGCGAGCAACGGCGGTCAGGCGTTCGCATTCCGGCCCCCCCGGAGGCGCTTCGGCGCAGTCGCGCAGCGAGCGAAGCCGCGCCAAGAGGCTCCGGCGCGCGCGCACCCGCGCCGCCGCGCGGGAAGCCACCGGCGCCACAGCGTCGCTCGCGAGCCCTTCCAGCGCGCGCAACACCTCCGCCGAGTCCCCGAGCGCGCCCAGGACCACCGCCGCGCCCCGACGCAGGCGGGCATCCCTCCCCCCCGCCAGGACACGCAACAGGTCGCTCTCGAGGCGCGGACGCCGACGCCTCCAAGCGGTGAGGTGCTCGCTGGCTCGGTCGAGGTCGCCCTGGGACTCGGCCCATCCGAGCCAGCGCTCGAGTTCGTCGCCCTGGGCCCGAGCGGCTCCAACCAGGAGCAGTCCGGTCAGCAGCAGCGGCAAGGGAACGAGAGGCGATCTCATGGCGGCGTTCGGCGGCCCGACCCGTGTCCCCAGCCTACTCTTTCGCTACGATGCCCGCTCATGTCCGGCGCCATGGACTCCGACTTGCGCCTCGGCCAGCTTGCGGTGCGCATGGGGCTCATCGAGCCGCAGCAGCTCGCGCCGCTCCTGCAGGAGGCACGCGCCGGCCACGCGGAAGAGAGCGCCGGCAAGGCGACCTCGCTGGCCCAGGTCCTCCTGCGGCGCAGGCTCCTCACCGTCTCCGACTACGTGTTCATCGCCCGCCAGGCGAAACTCGAACAGGAATCCGGTCTCGGCGAACAAGAACTCGAGCGGGTCGCGCACGCACTCGAGGACTACCGCTCCGGCAGCCTCGACGCCTCCTCCTTCGAGGAGATCCTCAGCACCTCGGGCGAACCGCTCCGGCGGCCCCAGGACGTGGTCCAACGCTTTGGCCGCTACGAGCTGCTCGAGGAGATCGGCCGCGGCGGCATGGGGATCGTCTACAAGGCACGCGATCCCGAGCGCGACCGCCTGGTGGCCCTCAAGGTCATGATCGAGGCGGACGACGACGAGGTGCGCGTCGCACGCTTCCAGCGCGAGGCCGAGCTCGCCGGCAGCCTCGACCACCCGGGCATCGTCAAGATCCACGACGCCGGGCAGGTCGAAGGGATCCCCTACTTCACCATGGACCTGGTCGTCGGCGACAGCCTCGACGACCTGCTCGAAGGCCAAGGCGTCGACCGCGATCTGGCCCTGCGGGTCGTCGCGCAGGCAGCGCGCGCGGTGGACCACGCCCACGAACGCGGCATCGTGCACCGCGACCTGAAGCCCGGCAACATCATCATCGACCGGCGCACGCGCGAAGCCAAGATCACCGACTTCGGCCTTGCCCGCGACCTGGCGCGGACGACCCGCCTCACCCAAGTGGGGCAGGCCGTGGGTACCCCGTACTACATGGCCCCCGAGCAGGTCCGCGGCGAGCGAGACGTGGACGGGCGCTGCGACATCTACGCCCTCGGCGTCATCCTCTACGAGGTCCTCACCGGCGACGTCCCCTTCGACGCAGACTCCCCCCTTTCGCTCTTCAAGAAGATCGACCGGGAAGAAGTCGTCCTGCCCCTCGACCCGGAGGCGGGCATCGACGAAGGCATTCGATCCATCGCCCTCACGGCCCTCGCCAAGGACCGCGAGCAGCGCTACGCGCGAGGACGCCTCCTCGCCGAAGACCTCGAGCGCTACCTGCGGGGGGAGGCCCCGCGCCTGACCACGCGCCCCTGGAACGAGCGCCTGCGGGAGCGCCTCTGGGGGAGCACCCTCGCCCAAGCGGCCACCCTGCTCGCGGCGCTGGCCGTGGTGGTCTTCGTCGCCCTTGGCGCCGCCCTCTGGCGACGCTCCGCCCTGCGCGAAGAGCGGCGCCTCGCCCGCGCGGCGGGCGACGAGGCGCTGGCGCGTGCCCGCAAGGCCCTCGAAGCCGCGCGCCGAGCGCTGGCTGCAGACGACGCGCGCGCCGCTGCGGACGCGTCCGCTCGCGGGCAGGAGAGCCTGCGCCGCTTCGGCGAAGGCGGGCTGGCCCTGCTGCGGGCGCAGCGGCCCGAACGCGCCTGGGACCCGAGCGCCGTGGCCGCGGGCACCGCCGAGGCCTGGCGGTCGGGCGCGGGCGAGGACCTGTGGGAGCGACTCGGCTTGCTCCGAGCCCGGGCGCTCCTCGCGCTCGACCGCAAAGGCGAAGGCGACCCGGCGGAAGACCCGGCGGCCGCCGCCGAGCGCACCCTGCGCGAACTCGTCGAGCGCCACCCCGACGCACCGGCGCCGCGCCTCCTCCTCGCCGAGCACCTCCTGGAGGCCGGACGGGCCGAGGCGGCGGCGCAGGCCCTCGCCCCTCTGCTCGAGGCCGACCCGACCCACCCCGAGGCCCTGCGCCTGCGGGCCCGCTGCTCGGTCGCGCGCGGGCGCTTGGAAGACGCGCTGGCGGACCTCTCGCAGCTCCTCCTCCGCCGGCCGGACGACGCCGGGGCACTGGTGGAGCGCGCCGGCGTCGCCTTGCGTCTCGGGCGTCGCGCCGCCGCCCGCGCCGACGCGGAGAACGCGCGCGCCCTCGCCCCCGAGCGCGCCGACACGCACCTCGTGGCGGGCGACGTGGCCGCGGCCGAAGGGCTCGCCGTCGAAGCCAGCGCCGCCTACCGGGAGGCTGCGCTGCGCGACCCCGAGGACCCCCGCCCCTGGCTCCACGAGGCCCGCCTACGCTTCGCGCGCGGCTCCTACGAAGCAGCCGAGCGAGCCTACACCGAAGCCGAGCGCCGAGGAGCCGGCGTCGACGCGGCCCTCGGGGCCGCCCGCGCCAACGCCTTCCTCTGCCGCGTGCAGGCGGCGTCCCGTTGCCTCGAACGCGCGGCCACCCTGGCCGCGCGACTGCGCGGCCCCGCGCGCGCCCGCGCCGAGGCCGAGCGGGGCACGCTGCGCGCGGTGGTCCATCTCCTCGCGGACGAAACCGACGCCGCCCGGCGCGCCTTGGCCGCCGCCGGCCAAGCGGATCCATCCGCTCCAGAACCCCGAGTCTGGCAGGCGCGGCTGGCCCTCGCCGAGGGGAACGACGCCGCGGCCCGCGCCGCCCTCGCCCCGCTGCCCGACGCTGGAGCGCCGAGCGCAGTCCTCGCCCTGCGCTCGGCGCTGGCACGCCGCGCAGGCGACGCGCGGGCTGCGGTGGAACTCGCCGAGCGCGCCCTCGCCAGCGCCGCGGCCAGCGAGGTCCCGCGCGCCCGCGTGGCACTGGCGCTGGCGCGGGTCCTGCGCGGACTCAGCGACACGGCGCGAGCTGCCTGCGACGCCGCCTGGCTGGCGGGACAGGGGGGGGACCTTGCCGGGGAACTCGTCCGGCGAGGACGCGAGCTCGAGGCCCTGGGCCGCGCCCGGGCGGCCCCCGAGTCCCTTCGGCGCCGCGCCGAGCGATTGCTGACGGCGGCCCTCCGCCTCGACCCGGATCGCGCTCCGGCCTGGGAAGCGCTCGCCCGCTGGCACCTGGCGCAGGGCCACCTCGCCGACGCCCTCCGCTGCGCGCGCTCGGGCCTGGCCCTCGACCCCTTCCGGCCGGCGCTGGCGCGGGTCCTGGCGACGAGTGCGCTGGAAGAGGGGAACCCGCCCGCCCTCCAAGAGGCCGAAGCGGCCATGGCTCGAGTGCTCGAGCATCAGGGCCGCACGGGGCGCGACCTGCTCCTGCTCGCCCGCTGCCGCGCCGCCCTCTCCCGCTGGGAAGCCGCGCTCTCGGCCCTCGACCAAGCCGCTCGGCTCGGCGCCTCGCACGGCGCGGTGGAGGCCTTGCGCCAGCGAGTGCTGACGGCGCTCGGCCGAGCGGCCGAGGCTTCCCTCGCGGCGGCTCGTGCCCGAGAGCTCGGGCCCGAGCGCGCGGAACGCCGGAGTCGCCTCCTCGCCGAGGCCCGGGCGCTGCGGGACGAGGACCCAGGGCGCGCCCTCGATCTCGCCCGGCGCTCCTTGGCCCTCGCCGCGCGCCCGGACACGGGCGCCGGCACGCAGGCTGCGCTCCTCGCCGCCAGGCTGTGCCCCGAACCCGAAGCCCGCCTCGAGTTCGTCGTTCCCTGCCTGCTGGCCGGGAACGGCACCCGGCTCAACCGCTCCGATGCGATCCTGGCCGAGGTCTGGGAGCGGCCCCTCCCGCCGGCAACCCGCCGGCGCCTGGTCCGCGAAGCCAGCGCAGGCCCCCCGGCGGCTGCGTTGGCGGTCGCCTTGGCCGCCCTGGAAGACGCGCTGGCGGGAGAGGCCGATTCCCGCTGGCTCGGCGAAGGCCTCGCGCACGCAGAACGCGTGCTCTCCGAAGCGCCGGCGTGCGCGGCGGCCCACGCCGCCCGCGGGCTGCTGCGGGCTCGCCTCGGCGACCCGCTGCGGGCCCAACGCGAGCTCGGGCCCGCCTGCGAGCGCTATCCAGCCTGCGCGCTGCTGCGCTACGCCCTCGCCGAGGCGCGGGCGCGCAGCGGTCGACTGGCCGAAGCCGCCTTCGACGAGGCCCGCCGCCTCGGCCTGCCTCGCGCGTCGGAGCGGCGCCAGCGCTCCGGTGCCTGGAGCGACGCGCGGTGACGGCCCGCCACCGCGCGCCTCGACCGAGCCCCTCCCCGGCCGGCTCCAGGACGCCGCGGCCACCCTGCGGGCGGCGGGTCTCGCAGGGCGCGCCGACCTGCACCCGGTGGGCCTGCTCGCCCCCGACGCCTCCCTCCCCAGCGGCTACGACGCGGTGTGGATGAGCCAGTTCCTCTGCTGCTTCCCCCGCGAAGACGTCGTCCGCCTCCTGCGGCTTGCCGCGTCCGCGCTGGATGATGGAGGGCGCCTGTTCGTGCTCGACATCTCCTGGGAGCGGCAGGAGAACGAGGTCGCCGCCTACTGCCCGATCCAGACCTCCCTCTACTTCGCCTGCCTGGCCAACGGCAACAGCCGCATGCTCCGTCCCGACGCCATGCTCGCCTGCATCCGGGCGGCGGGCCTCCGCGTGGAGGAGGAGGTGGACGACCTGGGAACCGGACACACCCTCTTTTCCTGCCGCCGCGCCGCAGACACCTCGCCGCTCGTCGAGGAGGAGGCCCGTCCGTGAACCACAGCGCCTATCCCTCGGTCTTCCGCCCCGGTCTCTTCTCCGGTCGCACCATCGTGGTGACCGGCGGGGGAACCGGGCTGGGGCGGTGCATCGCCCGAGAACTCGCCGCGCTCGGCGCCCACGTCGTCCTCGCCGCCCGCACGCCCGATCCGCTGAAGACCACCGCCTCGGAGATCGAGGCCTGCGGCGGCAGCGCCTCCTGGCGGTCCTGCAACATCCGCCGGGAGGAGGAGGTGGCGGCCCTCTTCGCCTGGGTCCGCGAAGAGCGTGGGGCGGTCGACGGCCTCGTCAACAACGCCGGCGGACAGTTCGTCTCGCCCGCCGAGGACATCTCCCAGAAGGGCTGGCACGCCGTGGTGGAGACCTGCCTCACGGGCACCTTCCTCTGCTGCCGCGAGGCCTACCGCGCGAGCATGAGGGAGCGCGGCGGCTCGATCGTAAACGTCGTCTCCGAAATGTGGCGCGGCTTCCCCGGCATGGCCCACTCCGGCGCCGCGCGGGCCGGCGTGGTCAACCTCACCAAGACCCTGGCCGTCGAGTGGGCGCACGCCGGGGTGCGTGTGAACGCCCTCGCCCCGGGACTGATCCGCACCACGGGCCTACAGAAGTACGGCGAGGCCCTCCAACCCTTCCTCGAGGAGGTCGCGCGCGACGTCCCCGCCAAGCGCATGGGCACCGAGGCCGAGGTGTCCGCGGCGGCGACGTTCCTCCTCTCTCCCGCGGCCGCCTACGTGACCGGCGCCACCCTCTGCGTGGACGGCGGCGGCTCCCTGTGGCGCAAGACGTGGAGCATCGAGGACCACGAGGGCTTCCCCCCCTTCGAGGGCTTCGCCCCCGAGTAGGCCTCGCGGGACCGGGACCGAGGGGCCGCCTGCCGGCGAGGGGGTGCGCCCGCGCGCCCGTCTGCGCTCACCCCCTAAGCCCTGCGCCAGGAAGGCCGATAAGGAACTTGGAGCCCCCATGAGCCGACGCACCCCCTCCCCCCGCAGCCAGCCGAGCCCCGACGAACTCGCCATTCGGTGGTTCACTCCGCGCGGGCGCGAAGCCGTGAGCGAACTGCTCGAGGACCTGCGCCACGCCGACGGCGCCCACGCGGCCGAGATCGCGCGACCCCTCCGCCGCCCGGGGGCGGCCCCGGGCGCGGTGGACCTGCGGGGGATCGACCTCCGCGACCAAGACCTTGGCGGCGCCCGCCTGAGCGGCGCCGACCTGCGCGGCGCCCGCCTCGAGCGGGCGAACCTGCAGGCCGCCGACCTCTCGGGCGCCCGCCTCGACGACGCGCGCCTGCGCGGGGCCAACCTGCGCGGGGCCAGTCTGACCCGGGCCGTCCTCGACCGCGCCCTCCTCGACGACGCCGACCTCTCCGAGGCCAACCTCGAGGGCGCGAGCGTCTCGCAGGCCAGCCTGCTGCGCACGCGCCTGCGGCGCACCTGGGCCCGAGGCGTCGACTTCCGCCGCGTGGGCCCCGCGGACGCCGACTTCAGCCAGGTGCGCCGCGAGGTCTATCGGCCTCCGGCGGGCGCCCGCCGCCGCGTCCCCTTGGGCGCTCCGCCCCGCTCGGAACCGCGCCGGCCCAGCGAGCGCCACGCCAAGGTCTTCGCCCGTGCCACCGCGTTCCACCGAGCGACCCCCGCACTGCCCCTCTCCACCGGGAGCGCCCGCTTCGAGGAGGCCCTCGCCGAGCTGCTCCTCAGCCGAGACCGGGTGGAGCGAATCGTGGTCCGCATCGACGGCCGCGACGTCGTGCTCTACACGGACGAAGAGGAGCGTCGCGGACTGCGGGCGGCGTGACGCAGGCCGGCCTCCTCCACCACCTGGAGCTCTACGTGAGCGACCTTCCCCGCTCCCTCGAGTTCTGGAGCTGGTTCCTCCTTCGGCTCGGCTACGAGCCCTACCAGGAGTGGGAAGGAGGCAGGAGCTTCCGGCTCGGTCCTACCTACCTCGTCTTCGTGCAAACCCCACCAGAGCACCTCGCTCCCCCCTACCACCGCCGCCGTACGGGACTGAACCACCTTGCCTTCCACGCCGCCTCGAGGGCTGAGGTCGACCGGCTGACGGAGGAACTTCGCCGGCGCGGCGTCCCGATCCTCTACCCCGATCGGCACCCTCACGCGGGCGGACCGGACCATTACGCGGCCTTCTTCGAGGACCCCGATCGGATCAAGGTGGAGCTCGTGGCACCCTCGACCGAAACGCCCCGGTGATCGGTCGGATCGAGCTGCCTCCCCGCGCCCGGCGCCTGCGCGCTCAAAAGCTCATCTTGGCGATGATCTCGCGCATGACTTCGCTGGTCCCGCCGCCGATGCTGAGGAGGCGCACGTCCCGCCAGGCCCGGGAGATGTCGTATTCGTCCATGTAGCCGTAGCCGCCGTGGAACTGGAGGCAGCGGTCGGCCACCTTGTTCGCGAGCTCGGCCGCGAACAGTTTGGCCATGGAAATGGCCTTGACGCTCTCCTGCTTGCGGTCGAACAGGTCGGCCGCGTAGTAGCACAGGCGCCGCGAAGCCTCCACCTCGGTGAGGAGCTGCGCAAAAGTGTGCTGCCAGACCTGGAACTTCAGGATCGGGCGGCCGAAGGCTCTTCGGCTGCGGCCGTACTCGACCGCGTCGTCGAGCATGAGCTGCGCCGCGGCGGTCCCGGCCAGCGCCGCGACGAGCCGCTCCCCCTGGAAGTTGTGCATGAGGTAGTAGAAGCCTTGCCCCTCCTCGCCCACCAGGTAGCGCTGGGGGATCCGGCAGTCGTCGAAGTGCAGCTCCGCGGTGTCGGAGGCCTTGTTGCCGAGCTTCTTCAGCTTCTTGCCCACGCTGAAGCCCTTGACGTCGCTGGGGAGGACCACCACCGAGACGCCTCCGTGCCCGGCGTCCGGATCGGTCTTGCAGATCAGGGTCACGAAGTCGCACTGGGTGCCGTTGGTGATGAAGGTCTTCGAGCCGTTGATCACGTAGTCGCCGCCGTCCTTGACGGCGGTCGTGCGAATGCTCACCACGTCCGAGCCGCAGCCGGGCTCGGTGACCCCCAAGGCGGCGACCTTCTCCCCACGAATGGCCGGCGCGAGGAATTCGCGCTTGATCTCCTCGCTGCCGAGGTCGTGCAGGATCGGGGTCGCCATGTCGCTCTGGACCATAAGGCCCATGTTCACGCCGGCGCAACGAGAGCGCACCAACTCCTCCACCCAGATCACCGTGTACCAGTAGTCGAGGGCCGACCCGCCGTATTCCTGCGCGTAGTTGAGCCCCAGGAGTCCCTGCTCGCCGGCCTTGCGGAAGACCTCGCGCGGAAAGACCTCGGCCTCCTCCCACTCCTGCACGTAGGGGCGCAGCTCGCGCTCGACGAACTGGCGCACCAGGCCACGGAACATTTCGTGCTCGTCGGTGAAGAAGGGCTCTCGCTCGGACATGCCGGACCTCCACTGGCCGCCGCGCGGCGAAGGGCCCCCCGAGCGCCCTCCGCCTCGGAGTCCCTAAGGACGAACGACGCGGCGGGGCCCCTTCCCTGGCCGCGGAGGGATTCTACGCCAGGGCGGCGGCCCTGGGCCGCCCCCTGCTGCCCTGTCGCAGCCTCGGGGCATGATCGGAGCATGACCACCGCCCTCGCCGACCGCTCGGCGCGCTTCTTCGACGCGGTCCGCCGCTTCCGCTGGCAGGGGCGCCGCTGCCAGCGCGAGGATCTCTGCGGCGTGCCCGTGTTCGTCAACGAATTCTGGACGGCGCAGCAGCGGCAGGCGCACAGCCTGCACGAAATCTCCTACCGCGCCTGCTTCAAACCGCAGTTGCCGCGCTTCTTCATCGACCGCCTCAGTCGGGCAGGAGAGCGGGTCTACGATCCCTTCTCCGGTCGGGGGACGACCGCTCTCGAAGCCGCGCTGGCGGGCCGCTGCCCCGCGGCCAACGACGCCAACCCCCTCAGCGCGCACCTGCTCTGGCCGCGCCTCGAGCCTCCCGAACAGGCCGAGGTCGCCCGCCGCGTGGAGCGGATCGACCTCTCCCGACCCCCCGAAGTGGACCGGCGCGAGGACCTGCTCGTCTTCTACCACCCCGAGACCCTCGCCGAACTCGCCGCCCTCCGCAGCTACCTCCTCTGGCGCGAGCGCTGGGGACGCTTGGACGCGGTCGACCGCTGGATCCGCATGGTGGCCCTCAACCGCCTCACAGGGCACTCGCCGGGCTTCTTCTCGGTCTACACGCTGCCCCCCAACCAGGCGGTGACCCCCGCGGCCCAGCGGAAGATCAACGCGCGCCGCGGCCAGACCCCCCCCCGCAGGCCGATCAAGGAGCGGATCCTGCGCAAGAGCCGCTCCCTGCTGCGCAACGCGGACCGGGCGACCCGCAGCACCCTATCCCGCGCCCGACCCGGCGCCCGCCTCCTCACCGCGCCCGCCGAGGCGACGGGAGAACTCGCGTCCGGCAGTGTGGACCTGGTGGTCACCTCGCCGCCCTTCCTCGACGTCGTGGACTACGCGACCGACAACTGGCTCCGCTGCTGGTTTGCCGGAATCGACCCCGAGCACGTCCGCCTCACCGTCCCCCGCGGCCTCGACGCCTGGACGGAGGCCATGAGCGAGGTCTTCCGCGAGCTCTTGCGCGTGGTCCGCCCCGGCGGGCACGTGTGCTTCGAAGTGGGCGAGGTGCGCGGCGGGCGCCTGCGCCTCGAAGAGGCCGTCGTCCCCTGCGCCCGCGCGGCGGGCTTCGAGCCGCTCCTGGTAATGATCAACGACCAGCACTTCACCAAGACCGCCAACTGCTGGGGCGTCGTCAACCGGCGCAAGGGAACCAACACCAACCGCATCGTCGTCCTCCGGCGCCCCTGACCCTCGTCCCGCCGCGGCGGGGTCCGGGCAGCCGCGGGGAGTTCGCGCCGAGGCCCGCGAGCGGAGGGCACCCCGCTGTCCCGCCCGACCGCCCCCGCCTCGGAAGCCGCCGAGTCGAGGAGGCTCTCAGGTTCCGGCGGCGCGAACTCCTCAGGGAAGCTCGCCGCGCCCAGAACGAAACGGACTGGCCGCTCAGCGCGGAGGAGTCCAGTCCTCGGGCGGAGCGTCGCCGAGCGGGGAGGACCTGCCTGTGAGCAGGTCGGCCAGGGAGTAGGTACGCACCACCAGCTTCGGTCGGGGCGCAAGGACTCCGTCGTGCAGTTCGCGGTCGTCGCCCAATGCATGAATGCACGAGGGTCCAGGGCTCAGCGCGAGCACGCTGTCGCCGTGGCTCGGTAGCGTCGCCACGACCCGTTCCGAATCGTGAATTCGCAGGCGTCCGTCGAGACCCCCGAGGACGACGCCTCGGCCGTCGGGCAGGAGCGCCAGCGCCGACGAAGGGGGAACCGAGAACCGCATCAACGACCGGGGCGCCGAGAGATCCCACACCTCGACCCGGTCCGGGCCCGACGCGAACACCAGGAGTCGCCCCATGCGGCGACCGTCCGTCGCTACGCGAACCAGCAGCGGCGGTACCTCTACCGGAGGGAGAACGGTCCGCACGCGGAGGCCTTGCGGCACCACCTCGAGCGCGACGGCCTGGCCCGACTTCGTGGCCGCCGCCACCACCCTGCCGCTGGAGTCCCGAGCCACGGCCATGGGTTCTTCGTCCAGGCATGGGACGCCAGAGAACCCCTTCCGCCGCGCCTCCCCACCGCGCCACAGGACGGCCGGACCGGCAACCCACAGTTCCCTCCCGTCCCAACGCGGTGGCCCCGCGGGCGAAGCCCGGGGAGCCAAGAGCGTCGCAGGAACGGCATTCGTACCCTGTGGAGCGATCTCCGCCCGCCGCGCGCCCGCCGCGCCGCCGGAACCCGAGGGAGGAACGACGCCTCTCCCTGGCTCCGCCTCGTGTTGACCGCTGGCGCCCGAGAGAGAGAGAGGTGCGTCGCTGGGTGCGGACGAATCGACGGTCGCCACCGCAGCGCTCCGTGCGGAGGGTCCTCCTCTCGCCCACAGAGCCGCCAGGACCGCGCACATGGCTCCCGCCCCGAGGACAGCCCAAAGTCTGCGCCAGCGCGCGTGGATTCGCCCCGAACCTTGCGCAGAGGAGCCAGCGTCTTCCGCCTGCCAGCGCTCCAGCCACCGCAACACCGCGACGGCGTCGGACGGTCGCTGCCCGGGGTCGGGAAGGAGCAGATCGACCAGAAACCGCTGCAGTTCGCGATCCACGTCGAGCCGCTCGAGTTCCCAAAGATCCGGGCGACCGGGAGGCGGCGCCTTGCCGGTCAGCAAGCAGTGGAGGGTCGCACCGAAGGAATAGACGTCCAGACGCGGATCGGTCGGAAGGGGCCCTCCCGAGTAGACCTCGGGCGCACAAAACCCTGGAGTTCCTGCTCGAGAGAGCGGATCGCTTGCGAACCGCACCAGCCCGAAATCGGCCAGGCGGGGGCGCCCCTCGCGATCGAGCAGAACGTTGCTCGGCTTGACGTCCTTGTGGACCAGCCCCTCCGTGTGGAGGAGGGCCAATGCCCTCGCGACGGGTACCAGCAACCGCACCGCCTCCGCAGCCGCCAGGGGCCCCGAGTCGCGCACGAGCCTCCACAGGTCTCCGCCAGCGAGGAATTCCATGACCACGTAGCCACGGCCCCCCAACTCCGCGGCCAGGAAGGTCTCGACCAAGTCGCGGGATCCGGACGCAGCCCGCAACGCTTCGACGCGGCGCAGGCTGGCGAATTCGCGCTCCCAATCGTGAGCCTCCGGGATGATCTTGATCGCGAAATCGCGCGCCAAGGAGTCGGTTGCGCTCGCCCTCCAGACTTCCCCAACGGCTCCTCGCCCGAGAAGTTCCCGCAACTCGTACCCCGGCGGCGCCGTGGGAATCGGTCGGGACACTCCTTCGCGCGTTCCGTTCCCTCGATCACTCACTGGGCCGCTCCACACCGAGAACCTCGGACAGGGCCTCGAGGAACGTTCTGCCTGCCGACGAATCGAGGGACGCCAGCCCCGCGAAGCAGGCCCGCACGTCGCCCAAGAGTTCCTCCGCCAAGGGGAGGACGTGCGCCAGCTTGCGTCCCACGAGTTCCTCGAGAGGGCGCCGCTCTCGAAACGCCCGCTGGACGACGCGGACCACCTCCTCGCGCTCCCGCTCGGTCCAGCGACCTGCCCCGCGCTCGAGTTCGAGATCCAGGAGGCAGCGGAGGAAGAGCCGACGAGCCTTCGCCAGGCGACGCGAAACCGCACCCGGCGAAATGCCCTCCCGCCGCGCAATCTCGGCGTAGGTCATGCCCTTGAGCACTCGGTCGCTGAAGCAGTAGAAGATCTGGCGATCCGCTTCTCGACCCCCCGCCAGCCGGTCTTGAAAACGCGCCAAGCCGCGCAGGAGCCAGGCCTCTGCGTCGAGAAGGTACCACTCGTGGTGCGGCACCTCCCCAAAGACGTCGGGATCGCAACGGGCCTCGCGACGCCGCTCGCGCAGGGCACGGCGGACCTGGTTGCGCACGATCCCCCGCAGGTAGTCGCGGAAGCGACCGCGCTCGGGTCGATACTCCCTGATCGCCTGGGAGCGGAGGGCGAGCAACACCTCCTGGGCAACGTCCTCCCGCTCGGCCTCCGGCAACCCGGGAGCGATCCGAGCGAGCAGATTGCTGATCGGACGCTGGTAGGCCGCGACGGCCTGCCAATCGGGGTCGCCTGCGCGAATCGCTGCGAGGGTCGTGAACCATGCGTCGCTCACGCAGCGCATCCTAACGGTGCCGCGAACGCGGGTTGTCGTCGTGGCAGAACACGCTGTCCCGCCCGAGAGTCCTCCGTTGCCGGGACACGGTCCCCCGCCCGGAGGAACAGGGCGCAGCAGGTGCCTTGGCAGCCCGCCGGGAACCTCCCTCCCTCTGGGGCAACTTCCGTTCCCGGCTCGTGCTCGCCGGAAAGGCCTGCGTGCCGCTGCGGAGCCCGACGCTCGTCACCGGCCTGGTGGTGGCGACGTCGGGCTCCGACGGCGTCTCCGCCCGCCCCGCCTCCCGTTCGGGCAGGAACTGCCGAAGGCGACGAAGTTCGGCGCCCCGGCACGCAGCACCCTGCGGTGTGGACTGCCGCTTCCGGAGTCGAGGCTCAAGGGGTCGATCTCCGCCGCTGTTCCTCGGGGCGCAAGCGCAGAGCACCGCGGAGGAAGACGCTGCCTGGGATCGCGGGCCGGAACCCCCTCTCCCCTCTCCGCCGGCAGTTGATACGACACGAGTTGCGAAAATTCTCGAAAGGAACGCGATGAACCCCGCGCCTCCTGCAAGGAGGGGAAACGGAACTCCCCTCCTACTTGCCAAAACGGAGACCCCATGACCCTCCGCAATGCCTTCCCACCGCTCCTGCTCCTCGTTTCCCTCTCCCCTCTGCCTGTCCGGGCACAAGACCGCGAAGTCCTGCTCCAGGCGCGGGTCAAGCACCTCGAGCAACGAATCTCCCAACTCGAAGCGCGCCTCGCGCGGCTCGAAGCACTGCTTTCGAAAGGCGAAGGCACCCAGACCACCGACCAGCGGCCGCGAGGGCCCCAGCAACGGGACGGCACCCGGACGCAGGAGCACCCCCTGCGGCTGCGACCGATCGCGCGCGCTCGTCACGGGACCAAGGTGACCGTGCTCGCCTGGGAACCGGGCGGAAGGCGACTGGCCAGCGCCTCCGTGGACAACGCGTTGGTGGTCTGGGAAGCGCGCAGCGGACGACAAGTCGGTCTCCTCCGCCTGGACAGCCCGCCGGACACGGTGGACTGGGACCCCAAGGGCAAACGCCTGGTTGCGTCGACCTGGGAGCACGAATTCTATTTGTGGGACGTCGGCCGCACGCAACCGCTCGCGCACCGCAGCTTCCTCGAGGAGCCGAACTGGGAGACCATCGGAAAGATCTGGTTCGGCCCGGACAGCAAGTCCTTGGTCTACGTCGGCGACGACGACCTCCTCATGGGCGCCCGGGTTCCTTCGCTCGCCGACGCGCGCATCGGAGGAATCGGTCCGGACGGCCTCCGCTTCCCGGAACACGACGTGCTCGGCCTTGCCTGGTCGCCGGGCCGCGAACGCGTCGCGATCCACCTGGGAGGTTCCGTTAGCGTGTGGGACGGCCTTCTGAAGGGAGAGGAATTCCGAGCCGACGCGGGTCCTGGCGGGGTCGCCGCACTCTCCTGGAGCGCCGACGGGGAACGCTTGGCGTGCGCAGACAAGAAGGGACACCTCTCGGTGTGGAACGCGGTCGAACGGCGCTTGCTGGGTGAATTCGAAGTCGGCGCCGTCCGCACCCTGGCGTACTCCCCGGACGGCGCCTGGTTGGCCGTCGGCGGAGGGAGCGAGCTACGGATCCTCGACGCGATCTCGCCCGACACCCCGCGCGCCCGCTACGACTACCGCAACGAGGTCGTCGCCTTGGCCTGGAGCCCCGACGCCAAAGCCATCGCTGTCGGTGGGAAGGGTGGCCGCATCGTCGTGCTCGAGGTGGGGCAGTGAGCCGGTTCCTCTGGGCCTTCGCTTCCGTTCTGCTCCTTTGCCCTGCGGGGTGGGGCCACGAGCCGGCGGCTCCACGCCGAGAGCCTCGGCTCCACAAGACCTCGACGAAGCATTACACCATTCTGAGCGACCTCGACCGGGCGGAGCGACGCACCGTCGCTCGCTTCGTCGAGGCCATGCATCGGACCTATCGCGAAGTCTTTCGGGCCGAGCCCGTTCGCACGGTGCCGCGGCCGACGGTCCGGGTCTACCGCAACCGAGAAGACTACGCCGCCTACTGCCTGAGCCAAGACCCCGACTGGACGGGCAACGCGCGAGGCATGTTCTTCCACGATCCGAACACGCTCGCCTCCTATCGGGGCCGCAAACTGGAGGACTGTCTGTCGGTCCTCAGCCACGAAGGCTTCCACCAATTCTCTCTGCAGTACTTTTCGCCCGCGAACAGCGAGCGCCCCCCCCACTGGCTCGAAGAAGGTCTGGGAGACTACTTCCGTAGCCAAACCGTTCGCTCCGGCAGGCTGGTCCACCAGATCAAGGGGTACCACTTTCGGCGAGTCAAGCACTCCCTTCGCGAGCGTAGAGCCTGGTCCTTGGCGGAAATCTGGTCCTGCGACCCAAGCGAGATCGAGGATCCCGCGGCCTTCGAAATCTTCTACTCCTACGCTTACGCCATGGTTGCCTACCTGGCGGATGTGTCTCCGCAGACGCTCAAGCGGGCCTTCCGCCTCAAGCGCAGGGGACTCGACAACGACGCGCTGCTCGACCGGCTCGTTCCTCAGTCCAAGCGAAGGCGGTTCTACGAGAGCTTCCTCGCCTGGGTCGACAAGCAACCGGGCTGACGGCGCTGCCCCGGTCGGCACGAGCCACTCCGCCCCGGGCGGCTCGAACGGTTCCCCCTTGGACGTCCCGCCCGCCGACGACCACCCCCTCGCGGCGATCGCAGGGTGTCCACCGCCGCGAACGAAGGACCGGCCCTCCCCCTCGCGTTCACCGGCCTGCTCTTCCTGATCGGAATCTTCGGCTTCGCCCCCTACCGAGCGCTCTTCGTCTACGCGCGGGAGGCGCTCCGCGCCCGCGAGGGACAGCCGGAGGCCGCAGACGGCGCCGGCGACCATTCGTCGACCGCGCCCCGCGCCCTCTGGACCCTCCTCGGCGGAGGAGGGTCCGGAGGGCGCCATCGACACCACGAACGAGCTCTACGCCCAGCGCCCTCCCAACCGCCTCCGGACCGCTACGTCGCGACCCTCGCCCTCCGCGCCGTGTTCCGCGAGGCCGACGCCCCGGTCGCCGCCGCCTCCCCCGCCGTGCCCGCCGGCCGCCATCAACCAGCGTTGAGGGAATGCGCACGGAATGCGCAGCCCCGCGGCGAAACGATCGATGGCGGACCGCGACCGTCTGGTCCGCAGTGCTGAGTCCCCAGGACCTTAGGGTCCTCCGGAACCCTCGGCGCACGCTTTGAAGGGGGCCTGCCCCCCAATGGAACACTCCGCAGCCACCCTGCCCCTCCCTCCGTCCAGCGACGCAGGGCAGGTCCCCAGGCTCCGGGGCGGTCGCTACCGCTTGGTTCGCCTGATCGGGCGCGGCGGAAGCGGCGCGGTCTACCTCGCCCGCGACCCCGACGGCCGCAGGGTCGCGCTCAAGGTGCTCTCCGCGGGGGCAGGCCCCGAGGAGCTGCTCCGCCTGGCGCGCGAGGCGCGCCTCGCTGCCCGCCTCGACCACCCCGCCCTCGTCCGCGTCGAGGGCCTCGGCGTGCAGGAAGGCCGCCCCTTCCTCGTCATGGAGTACGTCCCCGGCGGAACCCTGCAGGCGCGCCTCGCCCGCGGCCCCCTCCCGCCCGAACGCGCGCGCTCCATCGCCTGCGCGCTCGCCCGCGGCCTGCACCACGCCCACGAGCGCGGCGTCCTGCACCGCGACGTCAAGCCCGCAAACGTCCTCCTGGACCGCGACGGCGCCCCGCGACTCACCGACTTCGGGCTCGCGCGGCCCTTGCAGCGACGCCTGCCCCAGGGCCGCGGGCTCACCCTGACCCGCGAAGGCGACTTGCTGGGGACCCCCTCCTACATGGCGCCCGAGCAAGCCCTCGGCGAATCCGGACGCGTGGACCGCCGCACCGACGTCTACGGCCTCGGTGCCACCCTCTACGCCATGCTCACCGGACGCCCCCCCTTCGCAGGCGGTACCTGGCTGCGGGTCCTCGCCGACGTGGTGCACGTAGCCCCCCGCCCGCCTTCGGAACGCGCACGCGGCCTGGACCCCTGCCTCGAGTCCGTGTGCCTCCGCTGCCTCGCCAAGGCGCCCACCGAGCGCTATGCCTCCGCGCACGCGCTCGCCGAAGCCCTCGAGCGCTGCGCCGACGCTCCGTGGCGCCCCCGCCCGCTTCGACCCCACGGCGAATCGGAGCGACTCCTCGCCCTCCACTCGCGCCGCGCGCAGCCCTTCCTCCTCCTCGCCGGCGAAGACCTCGGGCTGCGCCCCGAGTCCCCGCGTCGTCGCAGGCGGCCGCCGCCCCTTCGACCGCGGGGCCGAACGCGTCGCCGCAGGCGTCGGCCTCGCCGAGTGCGCCGCGTCGGCCTCGCGGGACCCCTGCTCGCGATCCTGCTCCTCGCCGCCGCCGCGGCGTATTTCGTGTGCACCCGAGGGGCGTCCTCCCGCCGCGCAGGCTCCCCGACCGCCGCGGCGCCGGGCGGGTTCCCCCGCTGAAGCGCGCAGGGCGCCTCGCCTGGCCTCGGACCTCACCCCCCCTCGCGGGCGGCGTCCTCAGCGGCACTCGTGCAGGCGGTAGGCCTCCCCGGCACGCCGGAACTCCTCCTCGGTCACCCGCCGGCCGGCGCCCCCGCGGAGCTCCACGCACCAAGGCTCGTGAAACAAGCTCCCGCTGCCGCCAACCGCCGTGGCGTAGCGCCACCCTTCGGCCTCGGCGCGCTCGACCGCCTCGATCCGCTGCTGGGCGCGACGCATGCCCAGAGCGACCCACGCCGCGGTGAGCACGACCAACCCGAGCGCCACGCCGACCAAGAAGGAGCCCAACGCACGTCGCGGCAGCAACGCAGCCAACCCAACTCCCCGACCGTCGGGCGGGGGGAAGAGCACTTGGCGCTCGCGCGTCTCCATGAGCAAGCGGTCGAGCAGCTCATCCTTGACCGGGTCCAGGGTGGACTCGGTGAAGATCGTGTTCCCCGCGCACTCGGGACAGTGCACCGTCTTGCCGAAGAATTCCGCCGGAATGCGAACCAAGAAGCCGCACAGACCGCACTCCACCAGGATCCGCCGAGCGGTGGCGACCTCGCCGCGGTGGTCGGCACCCTCGTCCCCGGTCAGTTTCTGGGTCTTGCCCTGACGGTCCTCGCCCTCCGCGGAGGACCCTCGGCCCAGGCCTTCACCGTCCGAGAGGGTCGCGTCGAAGCCGGCAGGACCCCGCGCCCCCGGAGGCGCGGGCGCGAGGGCCGAGTCCTCGGCCGTCGACCCGACGTCGGTCAGTTCCAGGGTCTCCTGGGGATCGGCCGGCGCGCGGCGAGCCACCGCCAGAAAAGGGTTCTCGAAGGAACTCGAACTCAGGCGCAGCGGCACCTCTTCGCTCTCGCTCGCCTCCACCCGAGGAACGGCAATGACGCCCTGCTTGCACTTGGGGCAGCGAAAGTAGCGCCCGCCGAGTTCATCGGAAAAGCGCCGACCAAAGGAGCAACGCGAACACGACGCCTTGACGCTCAAGCCCCCCCCGTGCGCTCTCCGCCCCACCCTGGGACGCGCAAGCCCTGGCGAGGATAGAACCCGCCAGAGAAGCGATCAACGCTGGGACGCAGGTGCGCGCCTCGGGGCCGTCCCGCACGCCGCCCACGGGCCTTGCGTCTGGCCTGTGGCTCGCGATGGACCCGGCGGAGGTGTCCCGTGACCGCGCCCGTCCCCCCGCCCCGATCCTCTCGTCTC
>RFHU01000165.1 GCA_003695705.1 Planctomycetota bacterium | reverse complement strand
CGACGCCCTGGCTCGTCGCGGCCACAGCGCCGCGGCTGGCCGCGCGCTCGTCGCCGCCGGAGCCGCATGCGCCGAGCGCCCGCTCCTCGCCGGGCGGGTGGCGCTGGCGCGCGCGACGGCGCTGGCGCGCGCCGACGCCGAGGCGGCTCGCCGCCTCCTGCGTCTTACCGCCACCCGCGCGGCCCGCGCGGGCTATGCTGCGCTGGCCAGCGAAGCGCGGCGCCGGCTGAGCCAACCCGCGGCCCCCTCCCACGGCACCGCGCGCGAGGAACCGAGGAAGGCGCAATGAACGGTGTCTTGGTCGCGGCGGTGCAGCTCGACTCGGGCGAGGACGAAGAACGCAACTTCGCCCGCGCTCGCGAGCTCTGCCTGCGGGCGCGGGCGCGCGGCGCCGAATTCGTGTGCCTCCCCGAGAACGTGCTCTACGAAGGGCCCGACACGGCTCGGCGCCATCCCATCGAGCACTGGGAGGAGCGCTTCGCCGCCTTGGCTCGCGAGCTGGGCTGCCCCCTCGCCGCGGGCACGCTCCGCGAGCCCGCCGGCGATCGAGCCCACAACACCCTGCTCCTGTTCGCCGGCGACGGTCGGACCCTGGCTCGCTACCGGAAGATCCATTTGTTCGACGTCGACGTCCCAGGGGGTCCCCGCGAACGCGAGAGCGAGGCCATCGCCCCCGGCGCTCCGGAGCCGACCGCCGCAGAGGTCCCCGGGCTGGGCACCGTGGGACTGTCGATCTGCTACGACTTGCGCTTCCCCGAGCTCTACCGAGCGCTCGCTGCCCGCGGAGCGCGGATCCTCTTGGTGCCCGCTTCCTTCGCGCTGGGGACCGGGAAGGACCACTGGATCACCCTCCTGCGCGCGCGCGCCATCGAGAACACCGCCTACGTGATCGCCCCCGATCAATTCGGACGCAAGGCGCACGGTCGGGTCAAGTTCGGCAAGAGCGCCATCGTCGATCCCTGGGGCACCGTGCTCGCACAGGCCCGCGAAGGAGAAGACGTGGTCCTCGCCGAGATCGACTTCGACCTCCTCGCCCGCGTCCGGCGCGCCCTGCCTTGCCTGGAGCACCGCCGCCTCTCCTGACCGCCCGGCGAAGAGCGGCTCGAAGGACCCTCCGCGGCGCGACGCGAACGGGCGGACGCGACGCGGCAGCGCACAGAATCCCGCTGCGCGAGGCGCCGAAGGAGCAGCGCCTGCTCAGGGATCCGGCGTACCGTTCAGGGCCCGGCGCACGCCGCGCACGAGCTGCGCGATCTGGCTCGGCCGGAGGCCCTCCTTTCGGCTCTCCAGGTAGGTGGCGACGATGCTCCCGGTGGCCAGCACCGCGCTGGCATCCAGCGCGGGCTCGCGCACGGCGCTCCCCTCGGCGCCCGGAAGCGGCTCTGCCCGCCCGTCCAAGAAGGCACGCAGCCGACGCTGGGTCGCGAGGGACGCCGCGCGCCCGCTCTCCCAATTCTGGATCGAGGTTGCGCTCACCCCCAGCGCGCGCGCCAGACGGGCGCGCGAAAGACCCTTGCGGGCGCGGTACTCGCGAATCTCCTCGGGCCGGACCAACTCCCAGCGGCCCGGCTTCCTCCCGCCACCCCGCGGCTTGTTCTCCCGGCGAGCCATACGCCCCGACCTCGTCTTCCGGCCAGAATAGCAAGAGTCGGATCTTGAGGCCAAGTTTGGTGCCAGGGTTGAACCATGGCGGCGGACTCCGCAGCCCGTGCGTGCTCCCCGCCTGGTTGGTGCGCGATCGCGGCCCTACAATGCCGTCCGTGAAGGTGCAGGCCTACCTCGACCGCGTCCTCGCCGGAGCCAGCGAGGACGAGTTCCTCGCCGAGTTCCCCCACCCCGTCCTGGTCGAACTCGAAGGACAGGAAGACGACGCCGGGGCCGGCGCCCTCACCGAGCGCCTCGACTCGCAGGCCATTCGCCTCCAGTCCAAGAGCTCGCGCGACGCCAACGTCTTCGCGCTCCCCGAGGGGGAGGTCCGCGTGGGACGCGTCTCCGACGCCGACGTCCGCGTCGAGCACAAGAGCGTCTCCAAGGCCCACGCTCGCTTCCACGTGCGCGCCGGCGCCATCGAGCTCGTGGACCTCGACTCCACCAACGGGACCTACCTGAACGGCCGCCGCCTCGCCCCCCGCGAGGCGGTCCGCGTCCGGCCCGACGACACCGTCCGCTTCGGCTTGGCGACGGGCTTCTACGTCTTCGACGCGGCCGGCTTCTACCAGTACCTCACCACCCTTTCGCGATTCGGCTTCTGACCATCGACGCCATCGAAGGGCGCATCCTCCGCGACCCCGGCCGCCGGGGAGTCGAAGGCTTCGCGCGGCGCGGCCAGCTCGCCGCCGCCGCGCGCTCGCTCTGGAAGAACGACGGCGCCGTCCTTATCTGCACGGGCTTCCCCGTCCCCGACCTCCGCCGCGGCGGCGGGCGGCGCTCCCCCGAAACCGACGGGCCGGGCGCCGCAAAAGCCCTGGGCGACGCCCTCGCGACCTTGGGACGAGAAGTACTCTACGCAACCGGCCCGCGCACCGCCGCCCTCCTGGCCAGGCTGGGCGTCGCACCCGCAGCACGCATCGACGCCTCGGGCTTGCGCCCTGGCGACCCCGCGGTCGCCGCGCACGCCGACGCCTGCCTCGACGCCGCCGGTGCGCTCGCCCACGTGGTCGCGGTCGAGGTTCCCGGACGCGCCGCCGACGGCCGTTACTACGGCATGAGCGGAGCCGACATCACCGCCAGCGTTTGCGCCCTCGACGAGCTCCTCCTGCGGGCCGCGGCCCGCGGGGTGAAACGCATCGGCGTGGGCGACGGCGGCAACGAGGCCGGACTCGGCGCCCTGCGCCGGGACGTCGCGGGCGCGGTCCCCCACGGGGAACGGATCGCCACGGTCGTGGAGGCCGACTTCGCGATCGTGGCCGGCACCTCCACCTGGGGCGCGCTGGGTCTCGTCGCCACCCTCTCCCTGCTCAGCCGGCGCCCGCTGCTTCCCTCCCTCGACGAAGTCCGCGCCGGGCTGGACGCCATCCTCGCGTGCGGCGCCGTCGACGGAGTAAGCGGCCAGTCCGAGCCGCGCATCGACGGACTCCCCATCGAGCACACCCTCGAACTCCTCGAGGAGCTCCGCGGGCTCGCCGAGCAGCCCCGCGGCGAGGGTCTGGGCCACGGCCTTTGCCCAGACGCCCCCAACGGCCGCTGAGCCCCCTCGCAACCGCGCTTCCCGAGGAACTGGAGGACGAGGTCTTCCGGCGGTCCGCAGCCTTGCGGCGGGCGCTCAACCGGCGGTGGGGTCCTCGCCGACGGGGTCCAACCGCTGGCTCTCGCGGTATTCGCGCTCTGCCTCGAGGGCCTCTTCCACGGGCGAACGGAGGGCGAGGAAGAACACCAGGCAGCCGGCGAGGAGACCGAGGAAGGAGCCGACCACAAGGCTTCCCACCAGCCAAACGCCGCCGAGCTCGCCCAGCATCCGCCAGGCTTCCGCGGTGGTCTCGGGGAGGTCTTCGGCCCGCACCCCGAGCCAACTCCCGTGCAGGAGCAGGTTCCCGCACTCCAAGCTGGCGATGACCAAGAAGGGATACACCGGGGGGATCGAGAACTGCACGGCCGCAAGCGCGACCACCTTGTTGAGACGGAACAGGGCCGCCAATGCGACCACCAAGAGCATTTGAAGCCCGTAGAAGGGCGTCACGCTGACGAGGACGCCGAGAAAGACCGCCGCCCCCAGCTCGAAGGGGGAGCTGCCTTCCCGCAACAGCCGCCGCCAGGCGGCGCGGAGGCGGGCGCGCCATCCCCGGGGAGCGGAGCGAGCGCTCCCCTCGGTTGCTGCTTCGGGCGCGTCGAAAGCCTCCGCGGGGAGCCGCCCGGGGGAAGGGCTCACATGAGGAGCCCTCCGTTGACGTTGATCACGGCGCCGGTGATGTAGCTCGCCCCGGGCGAGGCGAGGAAGGAGACCACCGCGGCGACCTCCTCCGGCGTCCCAAAGCGGCGCAGGGGAATGCTCCGCGACAACTCCTTCTGCGGCAAGTCGGCGACCATCTCCGTATCCACGAAGCCCGGCGCGACCACGTTGCAGAGGATCTTCCAGCGACCGTACTCCTGAGCGATGCTCTTGGTCGCCGCGACCAGCCCGGCCTTCGCGGCGGCGTAGTTCGCCTGCCCCTTGTTTCCCCCCTGGCCCGAGACCGACGCCATGGTGATGATCCGCCCCTCCTTCGCCCGAGACATGCCCTTGAGGATGGGCCGAGTCACGTTGTAGAAGGAGCGCAGGTTCACGTCGATGACCTCGTCCCAGGCTTCGGGGGGCATGGTCAAGAACAGACCGTCTCGCGTAATGCCCGCGTTGTTGACCAGCACGTAGGCCGGCGTCTCCTCGAGCGGCGCGAGCGCCGCGGCCGCTGCCTCCCGGTCGGCGACGTCGAAGCGGAGCAGCTTGCACACGCCGCCGGCCTCGCGCAGCTCCTGCGCAAGACGCTCAGCCGCCTCGTCGTTGCTGCGGTAATTCGCCCACACCTCGAAGCCGTCGCGGGCCAAGGCGAGCGCGCAGGCCCGCCCGATCCCCCGGCTGGCCCCCGTGACGACGGCGATCTTCGACATCGGTCCTCCTCGCGAAGCGGCGAGTCTAATCCATGGGCGGCGCGAGGCGAGGCCTCGCCGAGACGAAGCTCCACGCTCGCCCTGCGTTGAAGCCCACGCCCCCGCGCGCGAAGATGGGCGCCGTGCGTTGCCGCCTCGGGACCCTCGCCTGCACCAGCATCGCGCTGGCCGCCTGCGGAGGACCCACCCCCCGGCTCCCCGGCGAAGAACCCGAACTCGAACGGCGCCTGGCCCGAGACCCCGGGGAGCTGGTCGGGATCGACCTCCTCCCCCTGCGCCCGCGCCGGGTGTTCTGGTACCGAGCCCACTGGAAGCCCCCCGCAGGCGATCCCGTCGACCGCGAGGTAGCCTTGTTCACGGCGCCCGATCGGGAGGCCGGCACCTACCTGGAGTCGCTCGGGCTTCCCGCGCGCCTGCGCTTCGTGGTCAAGCGCCGTCGCCTCTACCTCACCGCCGGCGACCTCGACGCGGCAGGCTACCGGGTCGTCCTCCACGGGAGCCGAAGTCGGCTCCGCGAGCGCAACACCGCGCTGGGATCGCTTCCCTGCCTGCTCGTCGAGCTCGAGGAAGCAGGCCTGCGCGCGCGGCACTGGTTCTCCCCAGGAGTCGGCTTGGTCGCCTACGAGCTTTCCCTCGTCGGCGCGAAGGAGCTGGCGCTCTCCCTCGAACTCCTCGAGGAGCTCCCCCGCGGTCCCCCTCCGACCGGCTACGACTGCCGCTCCCCCGAGACGTTCTGGAAGAGCTACCAGGAAGCCGTGCGCCGCCTCGACGTGGGCGGGCTCGAGCGGCTGCTTGCGCCCGAGCTCTTGCGCAAGCTTCCCTGGCCAGGGGACCCCTCCCTCCTGGACCCCGAGCTGCCGCGCGCGCTGCGCGAGGACGACCCCGATCTCCTCGAACTGGCGCGCGTCCGCGCCTGGATGCCCGACCTGCTGGACGTCCGCCTCGAGCCGACGGGCCCCTGGAAGGTCGCGGAGCGCGCTGGCGCACAGGTGGCCACCGCACCCGGCCGCATCGCCGCCTGGCTGGAAGACGGTGAGCACCGCGGCCCCGCGACCATCGAACTTCGCTGGGGAGACGACGGCTGGCAGCTCGCGGGCTTCTCCTCTCCCCTCTCCGCTCGTCGCGAGCGCTGAGCGCGCAGCCGGACGCGACTCATCGCCGACGCCGAGCTCGCCGGCGGCGCTCCTTGCGCCCCGCCCGAGGCGGGGGTGCCTCGGGCTCGGGGTCCGCCGGGAGGAGCCCCAGGCGGGGGTTCTCGGCGAGGAGGTCCGCCCGCACGATGGCCATGGCCGCGAGCGCATCCACCCGCCCCTTGTCGTATTGCCACCAGCGCAGCCCGAGGGAGGCCAGCCGCGCCTCGGCGTCCTTGCTCGTCCCGTGCTCGTCCCGCAAGACCACGGGCGCGTCGAGCGCCTCTCCCAGCGCCGCGGCCACCCGGCCCACCGCGCGGGACATTTCGCTGGGAGCGCCGCTGGCGTGAAGCGGGTTTCCGAACACGACGCGCTCGGCGCCGCGTTCGCGAGCGACCGCGGCCAGGCTGCGGACCACCTCCGCTTCGCTGCCCGGGTGGGGCAACACCGGCAAGGGAATCACCAGCCCGCTGCTGCGGAAACCCAAGGCGAGCCCGACGCGGACGGTGCCGTAGTCCACGCCGAGGACGGCACCCTTCGCAGGGCGCCCGCTCACTCCTTCGCTCGCGTCCACGCAGGACCATGCTACTCCGCTTTGGCCCCGCCGCAGGCTCGGATTATGATCCCCGCATGGACGTGCGCGCGCACTTCGACGCGCAGCGGGAGTGGTACTCACGCTACCGGCGCTTCCTCCTCGAGGAGCTCGAGGCGAGCGACGGCTTGACCGCGGAGACCATCCCCCTCTGCGAGGCGATGCTCATGGAGGCCGAAGTCGACGCGGCGCGTGCCGCGCTCCTCCGCCTCGGCCCACCGGCCTTCGACCCAGGCGACCCCTACTTCGTGGCGCAGGTGGGCACCACCTGCATGTCGACGTCCATGGCCAACGGGCTGCTCTCCTTGGGCGATGCCTTCTTGGCGGCGGACCCCGAGCGCCGCGTCCACCTGCTGACCGACGATGTCGTCGCCCGCACGAGCAGCTTCGGCAAGCCCGGCGAATACCGTTCGGTGGACGACCTCTTCAAGTATCTCGAGGCCGACCGCCTCCTCGATGTCCGCGACGGCGAAGAGGGCTTCTCCCAAAACTACCGAGTGCGCCTCACCAACTCGCTCTTGGACGTCTGCGAAGCGCTCTGGACGGGTCGAGGCAGATTGGTCATCCAACGCTCCGCCCACGCGCATCTCGGCTTCGGGCTCCGCTACGACGCGGGCGGAGGAGACGTGCGCGTGTGCATGCGCGATCCCATGCACCCCACGGGGCGCGGACACTCCCTCCTCGCCCTCGAGGTGCTCCGGCGCGATTACTTGTGGAGCCCGCTGAAGAAGATCCCGCGCCTCATGGGTCCCCACGGCTTTCCCCGCCTCACCGCCGACGAGCTCCTCGGCCACCTCGAACGCTACGAGTCCATGGAGAACCTCGGGGTGGACTGCCCCTCCGCGCTGCTCTACCGGCTCGAGGACGCCCCCCCGCTCCACGCCCCGCCCGAGGACCACGAAGGCGTCTCCTCGGCGGACGAAGCGCCCGCCCCGATTCCCGACGCCTCGGACTGAGGACGCGCCCGGCGCCGGCGCACGGCCTGCGGTCGGCCCCTGTAGGGGATCCCCCTAGCGCGCCCGCCCCGCCGGAGCGCGCCGCCGAGGCCGGAGGCGAACCGATCCGCGGCGCCGCTAGCGCCCAAATGGCACACGGTTACACTACGAGAGGCATGGCGCACCGGGTCCTGGCGGTTGATGACTCGCTCTTGATGCACAAGGCCATCGCCAGCACCCTGCGCGACACGGAATTCGAACTGGTCGCCCAGGGGAAGAACGGCGAGGAGGCCGTCGAGCTCTACGTCGAGCACCGACCGGACCTCGTGCTCATGGACATCGTCATGCCCAAACTCAGCGGCAAGGAAGCCCTCAAGAAGATCCTGGCCCTCGACCCTTCCGCACGAGTCATCATGATCAGCTCTCTGGGGACCGACGACGCGGTCACCGAGTGCCTCCAGGCCGGCGCGCGGCGCTTCGTGCAAAAGCCCTTCGAGAGCCAGCAGCTCCTCAACGCCATGCGATCGGTCCTCCGCCACCCATGAGCGAACCCAGCCCCGACTCCGAAGGCGCCGTGGCCGTGGGGGGCGTACAGTTCTTCGGCCAGTACCTGTTGGCCAAAGGCCTGATCGGCCCCGAGGCCCTTCGCGAGGCCCTCGACTACCAGCGCTCGGTGAACATCCCGCTCGGGGCGCTGGCGCTCAGCAAGGGACTCCTGACCGAGAAGCAGGTCCTGCACGTCCACACCGAGCAGCGCCGTTCCGACCGCATGTTCGGCGAGATCGCCGTCCTAAAGGGCTTCATGACCCGCCAACAGCTCGACGAGCTCCTCCGCGAGCAGAAGGAGGCCCGGGTGCTCCTCGGGGACGCTCTGGTACGAAAGGGCTACCTGAGCTGGGAGAAGGTCGCGGAGGCCTACAAGAACTACCAGGCAGAGCAGGCCCAAGCCGAGGCGCAAGTGCAGCGCCGCCTCCAGCGAATCCCCAACCGCTTGCTCGTCGACTCCGTCATTCAAATGAGCACCCGCATGCTCCTGCGCATGGGCGGGCAGGTCTCCAAGCTGGCGGCCGTGGCGCAGGAGACCCGCCTCCTCCCGCGAGAGTACACCTTCTGGCAGGAGGTCGAGGGGGACCTTCCCTTCGCCTACTACCTGAGCATCGGGACGCCGGAGTTGCTCGCCCTGGCCCACGCCATCCTCCGGGCGGTCGGCGAGCCCGAAGAGGACCTCCCCCAGGACGTCGACCTCCTGGTCCTCGACGTGGGCAAGGAGTTCGTCAACATCGTGGTCGGGCACGTGTGCACCCGCCTCAGCCACGACGGATTCAGCACCATGCCCTTGCCGCCCGACCACGCCGAGGGAGAGGACTTCTCCCCAACCCTCCAGCCGGGCGCCTCGTCCATCAACGTGCGCCTGGTGCTCCCTCTCGGCGACGTGGCCATCAGCATTCGCTGCGAGCCGTCGCGCGAGGACTTCCCGACCACCCGGATCCGTTGATCCGCGCTGGCGGAGCGCGGTCCCGGCTCGCTCAACGTCGCGCGCGCCGGGGAGGACGAACTTCGGACCAGGTGGTGACGGGACAGTAGGGTTCTCGTTCTCTGCGATTCACCCCTTCATCTTCGGCCGTGGCCGGACTCGTCTTTCGTCCCCAGCCCCACGACCGCACAAGGACTTGGAACGCTTTCGGGGCCGCGCGCCAACGCGTGGACGGACCCCTCAGGCGCGAACGCGGTCCGGCCGACGAAGGCGCTCCTCGGGCGCGTGCGCGCCTGCGGGGCCGTCTTCGGACGCGGCGAGGACCCTCCGGGCGTCCTCGCGCAGGCGCACGAACTCCCGATGCCGTTCGAGCACCTCGCCCAGCGCCCGCTCGGGGGCCTCGATGACCGCCCCGCCAAGGCACTCGTCCACGGCCTCCTCGACGACTCCTTCGAGGAGTCCCAAGGCGGTGCGTACGCGCCGCGCGACGGACCGCTCCGCCAGCGGCCACTGCAAGAGGCAGGAGAGGAGGAGCGCCACCAGGCCGCCCTCGAGAAGCGGAATGGTTTCCTTGAGATCCCTTGCCACGGCCGACGGAGCCAGGCTCAGGCCCCCCTCGATGAGGCTGCCGACGAAACCGTAGACCGTGAGTCCAACGACCGCCAGCGGGAGGAAATTCCAAGCCAGGCGAACGGTGCGGGCGAAATCTCCGCCGGCGGCCCGCTGGACCGTGTCGTAGAACTCCCGGGTCGCACGGCTGCGCACCGCCACCACCAGGCTGGCCACGCCGCTGGGCAATCCCTCGCGCAAGAATCGCCCCTGCTCTTCCGCGGGCAAGAAGCCGTGTCTGCGCCCGGACTGTTCGAAGCGCTCGAGCAAGGCCCGCACGCGCCGCTCCACGGTGTGGATCTCGACGCTCCGCAGACGCTCTCCAAGGAGGGATTCGAGGTCCGCCGAGCGGAAGCGGCGAGCGCGTGTGTAGCCGGGCATGAGCAAGGATCTCAGTCCGTAGACCAAGGTCATGAACACGCCGAACGGCCCTGCAAAGGAGGTCCCGAACAGGTAGCGGAGCAGGTTCTGCAGCTCGAAGTCGGCGCGGATCGCCCCGAAGAAGCTCCTGGCCAAGTCGGTGGTCAGGTCCTTGAGGGCGGCGGACCACCCTCTGCGCCACGCTTGGACGCGCTGGGGGACGTCCTCGGGAACCCCCTCCTCCAGGCGTCGCAGCAGCCCGCGCACGCGGTCGGCGAGCTTGGCCGCCTTGATCTCGCGGATCCGCACCGCGTCGAGTTCCCGCTCGAGGAGTTCGCGCAGCGCCCGCCACTCGCCCGCCCGCTCGTCCAGTTCGGCGGCGAGCGGGTCCTCCCCACCCGCGGCGGCCCGCTCCTGCGCTTCGCGCACGGCGAGCGCAGAGACGCAGAGCACCCGTGCACCGAAGATCCCGTGCCGCTCGAGCTCGGCGCGCAGGTCGTCGACGATGAGCTCCGGCTGGCTCACGCGATCGGTCTTGTTGAGGAGGAACACGAACTCGATGCCATCGCGGTGCTCGCCGATGAGCTGGAAGAGCTCCCCGCTGAGGTACTTCTCGGCAGTGACGACGCACAACGCGAGGTCGGTGACGCCGAGGGCCTCGCGGAGGAGGGCCCGGTTCTCCGGTGCCGCCGAGTCGAAGTCCGGCGCGTCGATGACGATCTTGTCGCGGAGCGGCGGACGGGTGTGCCCGGAGAGCTGGGCCTTGGCTTCGAGGGATCCGAGCGAGCTGGTCCCGTTGGCCTCGTGGTAGTAGACCGTCAGCTCCCGCGTGGTGGGCCGCACCGAGGTGGCCTGCGCGAGCTCGGCCCCGGCGAGGGCGTTGAACAGGGTGGACTTCCCCACCCCGGTCCCGCCGAGGAGGAGGATCCTCAGCGGCATCTCGAGCGAGGCCTGGCGGGCTCGGATCTGCCGCAGGAGGGCCTCCACCGAGGGGCGGTCCCGTTCCAACTCGGGGAAGCAGCGGCTGGCGCGCACCCACGCATCGATGCGGGCGATGAGCGGCGCGAGCCCCGTGGGATCGCGATCGGCTCGCTCCGCCTCGTCCACGGGCCTCACGGAGCCTCCCCGCGCTCGAGGGACCGGGCAGCGCGCGCGAGGCGCTCGAGGCGCTCGGGCGCGACGCCGCGGGGAATGCGGGCGGCGAGGGGGGTACCGATGGCCTCGGCCAGCAGTTCGCGAAAGAGTCGTGCCTGCGCGGCGGTGAACTCCGCCTTGAGGGACTGGTAGTGCACGTAGCCACCGGCCTTGTCGAGCATCAGCTTGGTGGCCCGCTCGGTCGCCCCTCCGATGAGCAAGTCCCACGGACCGAGCCCGCCGGTGAGGTAGGCGCTCAAGAGACCGAAGCCCACCTGAAAGGTCCCTTTGAGCGCGCGCAGGGCGTTGCGCGCGTACGGGTGGTTCTCGAGCAACTCCACGTGCCGCCGCGTCTCCCGCTCGATCCAAGCCTCGGACTCCGCCCGCGCCCGCTCCTGGTAGCGCTCGACCAACGCGTTGAGCTCGTCGACGGAGGGAACCGCGAGCCCCTCCAGCCAGCGTGGAACCGCGGCGTGCAAGGTACCCGCCTGCTGACGGGGGAGCTCGAGGCATTCGGCCCGGGCCGCCTCGAGGAGCTCCTTCACCTTCTGCCGATCCTCCTCCGCACGGGCCTGGAGCTTGGCGGTGCGCGCGTCCACCGTCGCGCGCCCGCCGACCAGGCGCGAGAGCCCCGAACCGATGGCACCTACCGCGCCCCGCAGCCCGTCGTAAACGTGGTCGATCACGGGGATCTTGAAGTAGTCCATCACCCGCTCGAAGACCTGATCCAGCTCGTAGAACTCGAGCCCGACGAGGAAGCGCGCGTACTCGTCGCGGCGGGCGTCGAGGGCGTGCTCGAGTTCGGCGCGGATGCGGTCCAGCTCCGAGAGCTCCTCCCGCGAGCGCGCGCAGAGGCGTTCGAGGTCGTGCCCCAGCGCGATCCGTGCGCCCCGGATGGCTCGGCGTCGGACCTCGGCGAGGTCCTCCCCGGCGCCGAGGACCGCCGCGCGAAGTTCGGTTCGGTAGTCTGCGGGCGTGGCCGGGTCGGGGCCCTCGGCGACGTAGGGAAGACGGAGCAGGCGCGCCTCGTGCTCCAGGGACGGGAGCACGCGCTCGCGGAAGTCGCGTGCCACTTCCTCGTCGGCGCCCTTGTTCAAGACGCAGGTCAGCCGCTTGCCAAGGCGCACCACGGCGCGCAGGTAGTCGATGCAGAGCTGGTCGTTGTATTTCTCGGGCGTGGCCACGAACACGACGGCATCGGCGAGGGTGAGCAGGTCCTCGGCGACGGCGCGGTTCCGCTCGTGGGTCGAGTCGATGTCCGGAGAGTCCACGAGCACGGTCCTGCGCACCGCATCGACCTCGTGCCCGAGGAGGAAGTAGGCCGCGCGCTGGCTCGCCGCCTCGCTCGCCGCCTCGGAGGGATCTTCGAGGAGCACCCGGGAGTACCCGGGCAGGAAGGCGCCGTTGCGCAGGTGGGGCAACTCGGCGTGATGCACGTAGACCGTCGGAGCCTTGGTGTGCCGCGCCAACGGCGAGCTGCTCGCCACGGGGGCCCCGACGAGCCAGTTGAAGACCGTGGACTTGCCCACGTTCGTTCCGCCCGCGATGACGACGAGGGGCGCGGCGTCCGCAGGTCGCTCCTCCTCGAAGCGCAGCTTGACCTCCAGGATCCGGCGAGCCCTCGCGAGGGTCTCCGCGAGGGCTTCCGCCTCGTCGGTCCCCTCCACCAGGGAGAGGGCCTCGAGGTCTTCGCGAAGGAGTTCCAGGCCGCCTCTGCCCATGCGGGCATTCTATGCGCAGCGACCGTCGAGCGAACCGGCCGCCGCGCGGGTCGCGGACGGGTAGAGTCGTCCTGCAAGAACCGATCCTCCACGCCGCGCGCCCGCTCCGAGAGGCAGGCAAGAAGGAAGAACCGGGATGAACCGACGACGCTTCGGCAAACGAACCCGCTGCGATGCGGTCGTCGCCGGCGTGGACCTCCGAGGGAAGGCCTACGCGATCACCGGGGCGAACGCGGGGATCGGCTACGAGACCGCACGCGCGCTCGCTTCGCGCGGAGCGCGGGTCTACCTGCTCTGCCGCCACCCGCTCCGCGGGTCGCTCGCGGCCGAGCGAATTCGCCGGGCGCACCCGGGCGCTTGGGTGGAGGTCCTCTCCCTCGACCTCGCTTCGCTGCGCAGCGTACGCGCTTGTGCGAAGCGCTTCCCCGAGCGCCTCCTCGAAGGCCTCATCGCCAACGCCGGCGTGTTCGGTGGCTCGTACCGAGAAACCGAAGACGGCTTCGAGCGCACGGTGGGCGTGTGCCACTTCGGCCACTTCGCCCTCTTCCTGGGGCTCTGGGAGCGCCTGCGCGCCGCCGAGCGCCCGCGCCTGGTCGTGGTGTCCTCCGGCTCCCACCGCAGCCCACCGCGGCTCGACTTCGAGCACTTCCTCCGTCCCCGCGAGCGCTACCGCCCGCTGGTGGCCTACGGGCAGGCGAAGCTGTGCAACGTGCTCTTCGCGGCCGAGGCGCAGCGTCGCTTCGGCGCCGAGGGCCTCACCGCCGTCTCGCTGCATCCCGGACCGCTCATCGCGACGGACATCGGCCGCGACGCATGGTACGCCCGGCTGGCCATCGCGCTGGCCCGACCCTTCAGCCGCAGCGTGGTCCAAGGCGCCGCGACCAGCGTCTACTGCGCCACCGCCCCCGAGGTGGAGGAGCACGGCGGAGGCTACTTCCGCGACTGCGCCCCTTGCCTGCCGTCGTCGGAAGCGCGCGACCCCGAGGTGGCCCGCCGACTGTGGGAGCTCAGCGAAGACCTGGTTGCCCGACCTCCGGTCCTCGGTGCCCCGGTCGCCCGCGCCGCGCCCTCTCCGCCGGCCTGATCACGGCGCCCCGTCGCCTGCGGGCGGCGGAGCCGGTGCGGTCTCCCCGACGCTCGAGCCACTCCACGGCGCGCGACGGGGCCTTGCGCAGCAGCGCGCCCCCACCGGAGGAGGCGCGCCCGCGGACTCGTCGAACAGGCGCTCCGCATGCGGAGCAAGGATTGCGGGGAGACGCGCTTACGCGGAGCACGTCCCCCCGCGGCGGTCGTCCCGCCGCTCGCTACGCCCGCGGGCTTCTTCGCCTCAGCGGAGTCCTTGCTGGGAGGTCGCGTCCGAGCTCGATCGGGCTTGGGAAGCGTCGAGGTTCGGCAACGCCGGCACGCTGGCAGCGTCCGCCTGCTCGTCCGCCGCGCTCGCCTGCTGCTCCCGCAGCGGCCGGTCCGCGCTCGCGTCCGCCGCGTCCGCCTGCTGCTCCCGCAGCGGCCGGTCCGCGCTCGCGTCCGCGGCGTCGGCCTGCTCGTCCGCCACGCTCGCCTGCTGCTCCCGCAGCGG
>RFHU01000164.1 GCA_003695705.1 Planctomycetota bacterium | reverse complement strand
GGGCTCGAGCAGCGGACCCGACCTGGCAGGCGCCACGGTCGACGGGCTGGTCGCAGGCTCGCCGGCCTCTCGGATCGAGCACACCCAACCGGGCCTGCGCGTCGGCGACTGCATCGAATCAGTGAGCTTCGACGACCAGGTCCTCCTGACCCCCACGGTCGAGGAACTGCGCCAAGCGATCGCCGCCGCGGGCCCGGGTCGCGAAATCACCCTCGGGCTCAAGCGCCCCGAGGAGCGATCCAATCGCCCTGTGCTCGTCCCCTACGCGGTGTCGCTGACGCTCGCGGGGAAAGGAGCGGCGGCCGAGGAAGCGGCGGAGGCACCCCGGCCGGCCGTGACCTGCAGGATCCGCTGCCGGCTCGACGGAAGCACTGTCCTCGTCGACGCGGTCAAGCTGAACGGCCGCTGGCTGATCGTGTCGGTTCAGATCACCTCGCTGGGCAACCAAGTGGCCGAGGGCTTCCGCCTGCTGACCCAGGCGTTCCCCCACGACCTCGGCATGAGCCAAGAGGAGCGGGACGAGCTGTTCGCGAACCTAGGCAAGGGCCTCGAGCAGCTCGAGGAGAGACTCCCCCTCTACGAGTTTCGCCTCTACCGCAAGGACGAGGAGGACTTCGGGCTGGAGGCCCGCCCGCGCATCGAGGGCTACCCCACCGTTCGCTACGGCTACGTCGGTGACTACTCCCCGAGCAAGTACCCCTACCGCGTGCGGGTGTCCGACTGAGGCGCTCGCGGCGTAGCTCGCGAGCCGCCGGAACCCCCGAGCCCGGCCCGCAGAACCCCAGCGACCGGAGGACCGCCGCCTTCGCCTTCGCCACGGTCCGCAGCGTCGGACCGCCCGCTCCCGCGGGTGACGGGAAGCCGGGCAGCTCGGGCGTCCGCGCGCCGTCGCGCTCGGCCTGGGCGGCGGAGAGGGACGTCTGGGCGCGCCCGAAGCCGACAAGCGACCGGCGCTCCGGGCGCGGCCTGCATCCGGGGCCTGCGCGCCTCGCGACCGCAACCTCCGGGTTCGGTTCGTCCGGAGTGCGTCGCGTTCCTCCCGGTGGACGGGTCACGGTCCGAGGGGTGCGTCCGAGGGGTGCAGCCGCTCCTCTTCGTCCGGAGCGGCTCGTCCCCACCGGGTCCCCGGGGCGCCGCGCACCGAAGGAGAGGAAACCGGCCTCGGCGGCCCGCGAACTGCCCGAGCCGGCGTCCCGCGAGGTGCCGGGGGCCGGCGCTCTCCAGGGAGCCCTCGGTCCGCCAGCGCGAGCGTCCGCGAAGCCGGGGGGGGCGCTCAGCCGACTCCGTGCCGGCGCAAGAGCCCGTAGAAGGTCGACCGCGGGACGCCCAGGCGCCGGGCCGCTTCGGCCTTGTTCCCCCCCACCCGGTCGAGGAGCCTGCGGAGCGCCGCGGCGTCCAGGCCTCGCGCCGCGCGCAAGCAGGGGGAGAGGTCCTCGGGGGCGATCCGTCGCAGCCCGGCGAGGGACCAGCGCTCGATCTCGTTGCGAAGCTCCCGCACGTTCCCGGGCCAGGAATGGGCGGCGAGGAATCGCTGCGCGGCGGGGTCGACCTCGAAGCGCCAACCTCGCTCTTCGGCGAGGGACTCGACGAGCAGGGGCAGGTCCTCGCGGCGCACTCGGAGGGGCGGAACGCGCACTCGCACAAGGCCCAACCGAAGGAGCGCGGGATCGGCCCGCCCGCTCCCTTCGTCCCCCGCGTCGGCTCCCAGGGTCGCGCCCCCTACGAAGCGGCACTCGATCGCCGAGGAGGGTCCGCCTCCCCAGGGTCGCGCGCGACCGGTCCGGATCGCCTCAGCGAGCCGCTCGACGAGCGCCGGTTCGGCCGCCTCGAGCCCGCTCAGGTAGAGGGTCCCGCGGCGCGCCCGCGCGAAACCGCCGACCTCGGCCGGCCGGTCCCGGCGTCCTCTGCTTCCGAAGAGCCGCGCGAGCAGCTCCTCGGGAGCGCACCCCGCGCACGCAACGCGAACGAAGGGCGCGCCCGGCGCCGCCCAGAGTTCGTGGAGCGCGCGCGCGACCCGTTCCTTCCCGCTCCCGGCTTCTCCTACGAGGAGCAACGGCCGCGAACTGCGGGCGCTCAGCTGCAACACTTCGTAGAGGCGGCGCATGGCCGAGCTCCTGCCCACGAGCCCTCCGAACCGCTCGAGCGCGGGCAAAGGGGGCGCTTCCCAGGTCGCTCCGCCTCCGCAGAGGAGAGCGAGGACGCACTGGTCCGCGAAGGACCGCAGCACCGGCAAGTCCTCGCTCCCGAAGAGGCCCGCGCGGCGGCGATGATCGAGGTAGAGCACCCCCCAAGGCTCTCCCCGCAGCAGGAGCGGCACGCAGGCGATCGAACGCACCATTTCTCCCGCTACGCTGGTCAGCGAGAGCAGCTCCGCGTCCTCGGCTGCGGAGGTGAGGATCGCTCGGCGCTGCTCCAGGGCGCGCTCGACCACCCTCCGGGAGACGCGCCCTGCCTCGCTCGCGAGCTCTCCGGCGCGGAAGCCTCGCGCCACGACCACGCGCACGCGCGTCGCTCCGGGGAAGACCCGGACCAGGAAGGCCCGCTCGGCTTCGGAGAGCCTCAGGGCCGCGTCGAGGATCCCCTCCAGCAGTTCGGCCGGCTCCGCCGCGGCCGCCGCCCGCTCGCAGAGCAAGCGCACCGTCCGCAACCAGCGAAGCTCGCGCTCCGAGTCCTCGGGGAGCCGCCGGCGGTCGCCTTCCACGAAGAAGGGATAGCCTAGGATGGGCTCGCCCCCCGAGCAGTTGGGACGGGATCGTGCGCGCGAACGGTGAGGAAGTCCACTGGGAGTTCGGCGACTTGCCCACTCGGGAGGAAACCGAGCGCTCCGTCTCCTTCGCGCCCGGGTCCGAGCTCGACGGCTACGTGTTGCTCGAGCAAATCGGGCGCGGCGGCGGCGGGACGGTCTTCCGGGCTCGCGACCCCCTCGGTCGAGAGGTCGCGCTGAAGCTCATGCGCGAGGACCTCGGCCCTCGCGGCCTGAAGCGGTTCCGCCGCGAAGGCGAGCTGCTCGCCCGCCTCTGCCGACCGGGAGTGCTCCGCGTTCACGCCGCAGGAACGCTGGGCACTCGCCCCTACCTCGTCACCGAATTCGTCGAAGGAGCCCGCGACGCCGAGGCCTACCTCGCGGGACGGGGACGAGAGGAACGGATCGCCTTCCTCCTCGAGGTCGCCGACGCGCTGGCGGCGGTCCACGAACAAGGGATCGTGCATCGGGACCTCAAGCCCTCGAACATCCTCGTGGACCCGGCCGGCCGCCCGCACATCGCCGACTTCGGCCTCGCGCTCGCGCCCGACCACACGCGAATGAGCCGCACCGAGGAGTTCGTCGGCACTCCGCTCTCCATGGCGCCCGAGCAGTGGAAGGACTCCGCAGCCGTCGGGCCGCACACCGACGTGTGGGCCCTCGGGGTCCTCCTCTACTGGGCGCTGTGCGATCGCTACCCCTTCGCGGGAGCCACACTGGCCGAGCAGTTCGCCCGGGTCACCTCGGGCCCCCTCGACCCCCCCGGGGCCGGCGCCGCCTTGGACGCCGTGTGCATGCGGGCCCTCGCGCGAGATCCCAAGGAGCGCTACGCAGACGCGGCCGCGTTCGCGCGTGCGCTCCGCCAGGCACAGGACGCGGACCAAGGCGCCTCCGCTCGCACCAAGCTCCGCCTCGTCGTCGCGCTCTGCGGGACCGCCCTGACGACGGCCGCGGCGGGACTCGTCGCCACCGCCCTTCGCGCAGGCGCCCCTGCTCCGGAGGAAGCTCCCCTCGCCCCGGCGAGAACGGCCGGCGGCTCGTCGCCGCCGGCTCCGCACGATCCGCCGGCGAACGGCCCCCCGAGGAGCGCCCCCGCTC
>RFHU01000163.1 GCA_003695705.1 Planctomycetota bacterium | reverse complement strand
GCGACCCGCGCGGTGGGGATCAAGAACGTGACCTTCAACGAGCCCTTCTTTCAGGGGCACTTCCCCGGACAGCCCGTCATGCCGGGGGTGCTCCTGATCGAGGCCGCCGCCCAGGTCACCGGCGCCATGCTCCTCGGCAGCCGCGAGTATGCGGGGAAGCTCGCCTACCTAATGGGCGTCGACAACTTCAAGTTCCGCAAGACGGTGGTTCCCGGCGACCGCGTGGTGATCGAGAGCGAGGCTCTGCGCGTCAAGCAGCGCACCGGCGCAGCCCGCATCAAGGCCACCGTCGACAACCATGTCGTGTGCCAGGGCGACCTCAAATTCATGCTCGTCGACGCAACGGGTGGCGAAGACGAAGAAGCGAGCGAGCCCCCCTCGACGGGAGGCTGAGGGTGAAGCTCCGCGTCGGCGTCGTCGGCGTTGGCCCCATGGGACGAGGCCACGTCAAGCACTACCGCGGCCTCCCCGGCTGCGACCTGGTGGCGGTGGTCGACAGCGACCCCGCACGCCGCGCCGAGGCCGCCGTCAAGAGCGGCGCGCGCGCCTTCGCCGACTTCCGCGAGCTGATCGGACGAGTCGACGCGGTGTCCATCGCCACCCCGACCACCACCCACCGCGACATCGCCCTCCCCCTCATCGATGCGGGCGTCCACGTGCTCATCGAGAAGCCCCTCGCCCAAGACCCCGCGGCCGGAGAAGAGATCGTCCGGGCGGCGCGCGAGCGGGGAGTGGTGCTGCAGGTGGGCCACATCGAACGCTTCAACCCGGCCTTCCGCGCGGCCCAGGAGGTCATTTCCGATCCGCGCTACGTGGTGTGCGACCGGCTCTCCACCTACTCCTTCCGCTCCCGCGACATCGGGGTCGTGCTCGACCTCATGATCCACGACCTCGACATCCTGCTCACCTTCCTCCGCCACGAAGTCGTCAGCCTCGAAGCCATCGGCATTCCGGTCCTCTCCCCGTCGGAGGACATGTGCGACGCGCGCCTACGCTTTGCCGACGGCGCCCTCGCGGACGTGCGCGCCAGCCGCGTCTCCATGAAGCGCATGCGCAAGATCCGCCTCTTCCAGTCGAACGCCTACGTGTCCATCGACTACGACGCGAAGAAGATCAGCATCTTTCGCAAGGGCGAACGCTACGCGCAGGGCGAACTCGACCCCCTCGCCGTCGACCCCACCGCCCTCGACGACCCGTTCGGCTTCGTGTTCGGTGAACTCCTCGACGTCCGCGAGCACGAAATCGCTACCAGCGACGCGCTCCGCGACGAACTGAGCAGCTTCCTCGGCGCCTGCCGCGGCGAGCACCCCCCCGAGGTCCCGGGAGAAGACGGGCTCCGCGCCGTCCGCCTCGCCGACCGAATCCGGCGCGACGTCCGCACCTACCTCGAGGCCGAAGCCGCCCGCGCGGGCATCCCCCTTCCCGAGCAAGACCCTACGCAGTAAGGGCTTGCGCGTTGAGGGCGACCGCCGCCCGGGCCCCGGGCCTTCCTAAGCCGTGGATTGATCGCCTCCCGGGCATGAGGTAGGATTCCCGCTTCGTTGGTCCCGGTGATCGCCTTGCGCAGCTAGCGTCGCGTCGCTTCGCCGGCCCCCCAAAACGCATTGGTGTCCAGGAGACTGCCCTGTGGCGATCGTCACGCTCGAAGAACTCATCCAGGCCGGCGTCCACTTCGGCCACCGCTGCTCCCGCTGGAACCCCAAGATGGCTCCCTACATTTACGGGAAGCGGAACTCCATCCACATCATCGACCTCAAGGAGACCCTCAAGGGGATCCTCCGCAGCTGCTACTTCCTCGAGCGGGTCGTCGCTAGCGGAGGAGAGATCCTCTTCGTGGGGACCAAGCCACAGGTCAAGGAGTTGATCAAGTCCGAGGCCCAGCGCTGCGGCATGCACTACGTCTCCGAGCGCTGGCTCGGCGGAACGCTCACCAACCACCAGACCATTCGCAAGCGCCTCGCCCGCCTCGAGGAACTCGAACGGCTCGAGCGCTCGGGCGACCAGCAGCACTACTCCAAGAAGGCCATCTCGGCCATGAACCGGGAGAAGAAGAAGCTGCTGCGCAACCTTGACGGCATCCGGCGCATGCACAAGCTGCCCCAGGCGATGCTCATCGTCGATCCCCGCCGCGAGGAGAGCGCCCTCAACGAGGCCGCCAAGATGGGCATCCCCACGGTGTGCATCATCGACACCGACGCCGACCCCACCCGCGTGGACATCCCCATCCCCGCCAACGACGACGCCTACCGTTCGGTGCAGGTGATCCTCTCCAAGCTGGTGGATGCGATCATCCGCGGGAAGACCAAGCGCAACGTCCAGTCCGGCCTCGCCAAGGAGGGCGTGGGCGTGGGCGCTCCGAGCGCCGCTCCCCAGCCCGTCCCCGCGAGCGCCGAGCGCTCGGCCGACGCAGGCACCGCCGACGCGGCCACGACCGCCGGATAGCGCCCTCCCCTGGACAGCGCCCGGGCCGCGCTGCTCGACGATTCGCAGGGCGACGGCCAGCGCGTTCCCGGGCTCGCCGGTCCCGGCCCCCAACACGCTACGAGGCGCGAGCCTCTCGATCGCAGCGCCGGTGCTGCGCCACGCGAACCGCGCGCCCCATCCCTTGCTCCCCCCCCCGAGGATCCCGTGACCCAGATCTCCGCAGCACTCGTCAAGCAGCTCCGCGACAAGATCGGCGCCGGCATGGGCGCCTGCAAGAAGGCGCTCATCGAGGCCGAGGGCGACCTCCAAAAGGCAGAGGACATCCTCCGCGCCAAAGGCGTCAAGCCCGACACTGCAAGCCGCAAGACGGCCGAAGGAATGGTCCGCTTCTCCCTCAGCGATGACGGCAAGCGCCTCGCCGTCGTCGAACTCCAGTGCGAGACGGATTTCGCGGCAAAGAACGAGCGCTTCCAGAACCTGCTCGCAACCATCGCCGAGCGGACCCTCGCGGGCGGCTTCCAGAACGCCGAGGAGGCCAAGCAGGACGAAGAGATCGCCAAGGGACTCCAGGAAGCCATTGCGGTGACCATCCGCGAGAACATCGTTCTCGCCGAAGCCACCACGCGAGTGCTCGAAGGCGAAGGACGCATCGGCACCTACGTGCACCACACGGGCAAGATCGGCGTAGCCCTCGGCGCCAACGCCAGCGCCGAGGTCGCCGCCAAGCCCGAGTTCGCCGAACTCCTCAAGGACCTGTGCATGCATGCCACGGCCCACCACCCCGCGCCCATCGCCGTGGACAAGGAGGACATTCCCGAAGACGTGGTTGCGCGCGAGCGCGCCGTCGCGCTGGCCTCCATCAACGAGAACCCCAAGAACGCCGCCAAGCCCGACGACATCAAGGAGAAGATGATCGCGGGCAAGCTGCGCAAGTTCTACGAAGAGCGGGCGCTGCTCGAGCAGAAGTTCGTCAAGGATCCCAACCTGAAGGTCCGCGACCTCGTCGCCAAGCGGGGCAAGGAACTGGGAGGCGAGATCAAGATCGCCTGGTTCGTCCGCCAGGTCGTGGGCGAGTAGCCCCGACCCACCGCGCGAAGGCCCCGCGGCCCCGGCGCGCCCGCCCCGACCGGGGAGAGCCGACCGGGGCCGTTCCGCGTACGCGGGCGACGACGGCGTCGAGCCAACTCCCCTCGCCGCGCCATCCCCCAAGGCCGCTACCGACCCTGAGCGCACCTCCCTCGGGGGTGGTCTGCGGGGACAAATCGCGTAGACTCTCCCGCCGGAGCCTGCGGTGCCTGCCCCCGACCAATCGGCGCGACTGACCCTCACGCAGCGGAGGCTGCGGCGGATCCTCCTCAAGATCTCCGGCGAAGGCATGGGCCGTCGCGGCGCCGTGGGCGTCGACATGGTCGAAGTGCGCAAGATCGCCGAGAGCTGCAAGGCGATCCACGCGCTGGGCAAGGAGCTGGCGGTGGTCGTCGGCGGCGGCAACCTCGTGCGCGGCGCCCAGCTCGCCGAGCACGGCATGGACCGCGCGACCGGCGACCAAATGGGCATGCTCGCCACCCTGATCAACGCCCTGGCCCTGCAAGACGCGCTGGAGAAGGTCGGAGTCCCCACGCGGGTCCTCTCGGCGGTGACCACCCACGAATGCGCCGAGCCCTACATCCGGAGGCGCGCGCTCAGCCACTTGGCCAAAGGCCGCATCGTCATCCTCGCCGGCGGCACGGGCAACCCCTTCTTTACCACGGACACCTGCGCGGCGCTCCGCGCCAGCGAGCTCCGCGCCGACATCATCCTCAAGGCCACCAAGGTGGACGGCGTCTACTCGGCCGACCCCGCGCTGCACCCCGACGCCGAGCGCTACACGCACTTGAGCTACCGGCAGGTGCTCGAGCGCAACCTCGCCGTCATGGACGCCACCGCCTTCACCATGGCCATGGAGAACGACGTCCCCATCCTCGTCTTCGACTTCAAGAAGCCCGGGAACTTCCAGCGGGCGGTGCAGGGCGAAGAGGTCGGGACCCTGATCAGCAGCGAACCGCTGCCCTAGGAGGACGGCATGGACCGTGACGAAGTGCTGCTCGACGTCGAGATGCGCATGGAGAAGTGCGTGGAGCACTTGAGCGGCGACTACCGCGGGATCAAGTCGGGTCGCGCCTCGCCGGGCCTCGTCGAAGGGCTGAAAGTCGACTACTACGGCTCTCCGACGCCCCTGAAGCAGATCGCAAACATTGGAGCCCCCGAGCCGGCCCTGCTCGTGATCAAGCCCTTCGATCCGAGTGCCTGCGGAGACATCGAGAAGGCGATCCTCAAGTCGGACATCGGCATCACTCCCCAGAGCGACGGGAAGCTGATCCGGCTCCCCGTACCGCCCCTTTCCGAGGAACAGCGCAAGAAATACGTGAAGCTGGCCAAGGAAAAGGCCGAGGCCCAAAAGGTTGCCATTCGTAACGTACGCCGCGACGGCAACAAGGCCATCGACGCGCTCAAGAAGGAAGGCCTTCCGGAAGACGAAGCCGAGCGGACCAAGGAGTCCATCGACAAGCTCACCAAGACCTACGTGGGCAAGATCGACGAGCTCCTCGAGAAAAAGACCAAGGAGCTCATGGAAGGCTGAGCCCTTTCGCCGCGTCCGCTCGTGCGGGCTCCCCGAGCGCCCTCGGCTGCGACCTGCGCTCGGCCTGACCCGTCGGACGCCCGGTCCCGGCAAATCTGCCCCATTTCGGGCACTGCGTTCCGTCCCCAGAACGCTCCTCGGGGGCGCTCCGCGCGCCGCGCGGCCGGCCAGCGAAACCCGCCGCGTCCCGGCAGGCGGTCCGCCCCTGGGCCGCAGTCGGTGTCGTCGTTACATTACGGGCATGGCCGGTCCCTACGTGGTGCTCCGCTGCATGGGGCACAAGTCGATCAAACTCCGACCCGGGGACACCGTGCGCATCGGCCGGCACCACAGCAACGACCTGGTCCTCAACGACGGAACCGTCTCGCGCTTCCACTGCACCATCGAGTGGGATCCCGACGAGGAGCGCCCCTGGCTGGTGGACAACAACAGCGCCAACGGCGTCGAGGTGGATGGCGAAGAAGTGGAGGGCAAGTTCCTCCTCCTCGGCGACAACCAGATCGGCGTCGGCGACTTCACCATCGTCGCCCAGCTCAAAGGCGCCAAGCCGCTCAGCAAGCGAATCGAGCGTTCCGCCCCGGCCACGGCACAGGCCCTCATCGAAGACGAAGGCGAAACGGTCGTGCGCCTCTTCTCCGAGTCGAAGCGCCGCATCAAGGGCAGCTTCACCGACGCGCAGGCCCTCGAGCGGATCCTCCTCCAACTCGAAGACCGAGCGCGCACCGGGACCCTCGTCGTGCGCGTCGGCGGCCACAAGACCCAGCTCGTCTTCGGTCAGGGGAAGCTGGTGACCATCAAGGGGTACGTTCCGGAAGGCGCGACCGGTCGGGAAGCCCTCAAGCAAGTCCTGCGCTTCCCCGGCGGCAGCTACGAATTCACCCCCGACCTCGAGCCTTCCGAGGAGTTTCTCGACCTCTCGGTGCGCGACTTCCTCGCCGAAGAAGGCGACCAGACCATGCGGTTTCAGCGCTCGCCGCTCGACGAGTAGGAGCCGGCCTGCCGACGTGGCTAGCCCTCGCAGCCGCGCCCCTCGAGGGCCTCGAGGCGCCGCTCGAGGGAGCGCAGCCGGGCACGGAGCTCGGGGAGCTTGGCAAACACGGCCATGCTGCGCTTGGCCTTGGTCCCCTCGATGGCCGGCGAGCCCAGCATTCGCGCGCCGGGCGGCACGTCGCCGTGCACTCCCGCCTGCGCGCCGATGATCGCGCCGTCCCCCACGGTGACGTGCCCGGCAACGCCCGCCTGCCCGGCGATGGTCACTCCGTGGCCGATGGTGGACGTGCCGCTGATCCCCGCTTGACTGACGATGAAGCAGCCCATGCCCACGCGCACGCTGTGGCCCAGCTGGACGAGGTTGTCGATCTTCGTCCCGCGCATGACGCGGGTCTCCCCGAGCGCCGCGCGGTCGATGGTCACGTTCGCGCCTACGTGGACGTGGTCCTCGAGGACCACGCGCCCCACCTGGGGAATCTTCACGTGGAGTCCTTGCGCCCGGTCGGGGGCGAAGCCAAAGCCGTCCGAGCCGATCACCGCGCCTGCGTAGATGTGGCAGTGCGCGCCCACCTCCACGTCGTGATGGAGGACGGCCCCCGGCTCGATCACCGTGTCGTCGCCCACCTGGGCGTTCTCCCCTACGTAGGCTCCCCCGCGCACGTCGACGCGGTCGCCGATGCGGGCCCCGGGCCCCACGTAGGCGAAGGCCTCCACGTTGACCTCGCGGCCAAGGGTCGCCGTGGGGTCCACGTAGGCGCGCTCGCTCACGCCGCGGACCTGCCGCGGCCGGTGGTACCAGTGCTGCATGAGGCGGGCGAAGCCCATGTAGGGGTCGTCGAGCACGACGAGGGCCAGGCCCTCGGCCCGCGGGCGCTCGGCCACGCGCGGCGAGACCAAGCAGGCGCTCGCTCGGGTGGTGGCGATTTGCTTGACGTACTTCTCGTTGGAGACGAAGGAGATCTCGCCAGGACCGGCGCTCTGGATGGGCGCGATCCCGTGGATCTCCGTCTCGGGATCGCCCACCACCTCGGCGCCGCCCAGGAGAAAGGCGATCTCCGCCAGGGTCATTCGCTCGACAGCCATGGGCGCCGGTTCTAGCAGCGCGCCGCGCGAGGGACAACCGGCGCCGCCGCCCGCGCGTGCTATCCTCCGCGCATGTTGCACGCCGTCATCCTCGCCGGCGGCGCGGGCACCCGCTTCTGGCCCCTCTCTCGCCGTCGGCGCCCCAAGCAGCTCCTCCCGCTCGGCGGCGAGACGAGTCTTCTGCGGCAGACCTTCGCGCGCCTCGAAGGCCTGGTGCCCCCCGAGCGAACGTGGGTCATCACCTCGGCCGTACTCGCGGACGAAGTCCGCCGCGAACTCCCCGAACTCGCGCCCGAGCGGATCGTCGGGGAACCGGAACGTCGGGACACCGGCCTGGCAACCGCCCTGGGCGCAGCCCTCGTCCGCGCCCGCGACCCCGCGGGCGTGCTGGCCGTCCTTCCCGCCGACCACGTGATCCGACCGCGCGAGCGCTTCCAGCAGGACCTCGCCGCGGCCGCGGCGCTGGCCGAAGAAGGCTGGATCGTCACCTTCGGGATCCGCCCCACGCACCCCCACACGGGCTACGGCTACATCGCGCGCGGCGATCCCCTCCCACGCGAAGGATCGATCGAAGCCTACGTCGTGCGCGCCTTCGAGGAGAAGCCCGACCAAGCTCGCGCCGAGCGCTACCTCGCCGCCGGCGATCGCTTCTGGAACAGCGGAATCTTCGTGTGGGGCGCTCAGACCGTACTCGACGGCCTGCGCCGGCATCGCCCCGGCCTCGCCGAGGCCGCCGAGGAGGTCGCGGGCGCCTGGGAGCGCTCCGACCGCGACGCCGCCCTGGCCCGCGCCTACGCAGACGCCGAGCGAATCTCCATCGACTACGCGCTCCTCGAGCGAGCGGAGCGTTTGGCCGTCGTCGCGGCGACCTTCGAGTGGTCCGACGTGGGCAGCTGGTCGGCCGTCCCCGCCCTCCTCGGACGGAACGCCGACGGCAACGCCGTCGCCGGCGGACCCGCACTGGCCCTCGACGCGAGGGACTGCCTGGTGTGGAGCGACGGCCGCCTCGTGGCGCTCCTCGGCGTCCGCGACCTGGTGGTCGTCGAGACCCCCGAGGCGACCCTCGTGGCCCACCGCGACCGAGCCGAGGAAGTCAAGGCGCTCGTCGACCGCCTCGAGGGCACGGGCCGCACGGACTTGCTCTGACCGCCCTCGGGCAAAGACCCGCGCAGGGGGAACACCTCGCGCCCCGCCCGGGGGAAGCGCCTCGCGCGCGGCCTCGGGCGCGCGTCGCGATCGCGCCCCGAGCAGGCCCCTTCGCCCGCGCCGCCAAGGCCTAAGTCTTTTCGCCCCTTGGGCTGAAGGCCGGGGAAAGACCCGGACCTTGCATCCCCCTCGCCGTGCGGTAGATTCACGCGCCTAAGCTGCAGACAGACACCGAATTACGCGGGCCGCGCAGCAACTCGTCTCGACGCGCCGCCCACCCCCGACCGAAGAGGACGACCGTGATCACCGCCGAGAAGCGCAAGGAGCTCATCCAGACCTACCGCACCCACGAAGGGGACACGGGCTCGGCGCAAGTGCAGATCGCCATCCTGACGGAGCGCATCAACGCGATCAACGCCCACATGGGCCAGAACAAGAAGGACTTCAGCACCAAGCGCGGACTGCTGAAGCTCGTCGGACGCCGCAACCGCCTCCTGCGCTACCTGCGGCGTACCGACGAGGACGGATACAAGAAGTTGATTCAGAGCCTGGGGCTGCGCAAGTAGTCGAGGACCCACCCGTCGCGGGTCCCCAAGCGGGGTCCGCGCGACGCGAACCACTGGAGCGGGTGCGCGCCCGCGGTCCCGGCTGCCCTCCCCGAGTCGACCGCCGCGCGCGCCGAGGTGCCCAGCGCGTACGCGGCGAGGAGGAGGGCAGAGGAATACCAAGTTGCCCAATCCAGTCGATACCCCCGTCGCCGTCTCCGCAGAGATCGGCGGCCGCACGCTGACCATCGAGACCGGACGCATCGCGCGTCAAGCCGACGGCGCGGTGACCGTCACCTACGGCGAAACCGTCATCCTCGCCACCGCCACCGCGGGCCCGCCCCGACCGGGCCTGGACTTCTTCCCTCTCACGGTCGACTACCGCGAAAGCACCACCGCCGCGGGCAAGTTCCCCGGCGGCTTCTTCAAGCGCGAAGGACGCCCGAGCACCAAGGAAATCCTCACCGCGCGCCTGATCGACCGTCCGATCCGCCCCCTGTTCCCCAAGGGCTACAAGGACGACGTGGCGGTCAACGTCCTCGTGTGGTCCTTCGACGACGAGAACGACCCCGACCTCCTGGCCATGATCGGCGCCTCGGCGGCCTGCGCCATCTCCGGCATGCCGTGGAACGGGCCCATTGGGGCCGCCCGCATCGGCAAGGTCGGCGACGAGTTCGTCGTCAACCCCACCTTCGAGCAGCGCGACCAGAGCCGCCTCGACCTCGTCGTGGCCGCCACCTCCCAGGCCGTGACCATGGTGGAAGCAGGAGCCAACGAGCTCAGCGAAGACGAAATGATCGACGCCCTCTTCGCGGGCCAAGAGGCCTGCAAGAAGGTGTGCGCCCTCATCGAAGAGCTGCGCGAAAAGGTAGGCGCCCGCCCGGCCGAGTTCGAACCTCCCGCCGAGGACGAAGCCCTCAAGGAGCGCGTGTTCGCCTGGGGCGACCGGGTGCGGGAACTCCACACGACCCCGGGCAAGCACAACCGCAGGGCCGTACTCCGCGACCTGCGCGAGGAGATGCTCGCGGAAGTCACGGCCGGGCTCGAGGACCCTGCGGAGGTGGACGAGGTCACCGGCAAGGCGAAGGCCTTCTGGGAAGCCCTCGGAAAGAAGGTCGTCCGCGAGGCGATCCTCCACGACCGCCAGCGCGCCGATGGGCGCGGGCCCAAGGACATCCGCCCCATCGACATCGAGGTGGGGATCCTCCCGAGAACGCACGGCTCGGCGCTGTTCACCCGCGGAGAGACCCAGGCCATGGTCAGCATGACCCTCGGCTCGGTCATGGACGACCAGCGAGTGGAAGGGCTGCGCGAGCCCTACCGGCAAAAGTTCATGCTCCACTACAACTTCCCCAGCTACTCGGTGGGGGAGACCTGGCCGAACCGCGGGCCCAAGCGGCGGGAAATCGGACACGGCAGCCTCGCGGAGCGCGCCCTCCAACCCGTGGTCCCCGCCTTCGAAGACTTCCCCTACACCATTCGAATTCGTTCGGACATCACCGAGTCGAACGGCTCTTCGTCCATGGCCTCGGTGTGCGGAGGCACGCTCGCCCTCATGGACGGCGGTGTGCGCATCCGCCGGCCCGTGGCCGGCATCGCCATGGGCCTGGTCACCGACGGCGAGGACTACGTCATCCTCTCCGACATCCTCGGCCTGGAAGACGCCTGCGGCGACATGGACTTCAAGGTGGCGGGCACGCAGCGCGGCATCACCGCCCTGCAAATGGACGTCAAGCTCGACGGTCTCAGTCGCGAGCTCATGAAGGAGGCGCTCGACCAAGCGCGCGAAGGGCGGATCCACATCCTGCGCGAAATGCTCTCCGCCCTGCAGAAGCCGCGCAGCGAGCTCTCCGCCTATGCGCCCAAGATCGTGCAGGTGCCCATCGACAACGAGAAGATCGGCGCCCTCATCGGCCCTGGGGGCAGCGTGATCCGCAAGCTGCAGGAGGAGACCAAGACGAAGATCGCCGTGGAGGAAGACCGCGGGCTCGCCGTGATCAGCGGCGGCTACGGCTCGGACATGGAAGCCGCCGAGCAAATGGTCCGCGCGCTGACCTCGGTCGTCGAAGTCGGCACGCGCTACACCGGCCGGGTGGTCAGCATCCGCGACTTTGGCTGCTTCGTGGAGGTCCTTCCCGGACTCGAAGGCCTGGTGCACGTCTCGGAGCTCGCCTCCGGCTACGTGGAGAACGTCCGCGACGTCGTCTCCGAAGGCGATGAGATCGAGGTCGAGGTCATCAACGTCGACGAGCAAGGCCGCATCAAGCTCTCCAAGAAGAAGGTCGAGGGAGGCGACGAAGAGGAGTCCGCGGAGGACGCCTCCGAGGAGCGCCCTCGCCGCGGCGGACGGAGCGGAGGCGGCGGACGTGGCCGCGGCGGCGGCGGCGGCGGCGGCGGACGTGGCCGCGGCGGCGGCGGGCGAGGCCGCGGTCGCTCGGGCTCGCGCGATCGCGCGCGCTCCCGCAACGACTGAGCGGGAGGCCGCCCGTGGGGTCCTGGCAAGGCGCGGTCTGCTTCGGCGACCACCGGGTCGCGACGGGCAAGGAGCGCGGCCAGGACTCCGCGAACGGGCTCCTGCCCCCGCGCGCCCTGCGCGGGGGCAGGAGCCCGCTCGGGACCGTCCGCGCCGCGCCGTGCTTCCGGAGGTGGCGCTGGACACTCCTCGCTCTGGCCCTCGCCTGCGGCTGCGCGGGAGCTCCAGCGGAGTCCAGCCTGCGCACCCGCGTCGAGATCGCCGACAAGGGCGACGCGGGGGAGACGCCAGGAGACGCGCTTCCCCCGACCGACCTGCAGGGCTTCCCCACCGCGCCGGGGCTGCTCCCCCGCGACTTCGAGATGAAGGAGGAGCAGGGCCCCCTGAAGGGCTACGTGACCAAGTTCTACCGAGTCCGCAGCCTGGCGGGAAACGAACTCATCCCGTTGCTGAACAACTGGAAGTCGCCCAAGGCGCGCATCCTGCACGTCAAGCAACACAACATGCTGGCGATCACCGAGACGCCCGAGAACATGCGAATCCTCGAGACCGTCCTCGGGCAGCTCGACGTGGTCCCGGTGCAGGTGGAGATCGAGGCCAAGGTCATCGAGATCCTGCAGACCACCGGCTACGAGTACGGCTTCGAGCTGTTCGTGGACCGCGCGCCCGCCGGGAACACGGCCCTGCGCTCCTACGGAGGGACCTTCAACTCGAATTCCTTCCTCGAATCCCTGAGCAACAACGCCGCCCCCTTCCAGGGCGCCACCCTGAACTGGGCCAGCGTGGGAAAGGTCGTCGAGGAGCTGGGCGACTTCGAGTTCATCATGCGCGCCCTAGAGACCGAGGGCTACGCGGAGATCATCTCCGAGCCGCGGATCGTTTGCCGGACCGGCCAAACCGCCACGCTCAAGACCAGCACCGAGCTCCCCGTGCAGGAGTTCATCCTCCAGTCGAACAACAACCCGCGCATCACCACCCGCTACAAGCCGGTCGGCGTCACCCTCCAGGTCACCCCCCGGGTCGTGGGCCGCGACGCCATTCAGGTGGAGGTCCGCCCCACGGTCAGCAACGTCGTCCGCTTCGAGTTCGACCCGAGCGGAGGCGGCATCCCCGTGCCGGTGATCGCGTCGCGCTCGGCGGTAACCCAGGTCGACATTCGCAACGGCGAACTCCTCGTCATCGGCGGCCTCATCGACAAGCAAAACCGCACCGACAACCGCAAGGTGCCGATCATCGGCGACATCCCACTCGTCGGCCGCCTGTTCCAGTCGGAGGACGACTTCCAGCAGAAGACGCAGGTGGTCTTCATCCTGCGCATCCGCATCCTCACCTCCGCCGAGAAGGCCCGCGACCGCAGCCGCATTCCGCTGACCAAGGAAGAGCGCATCGAACTCGAAGGCCGCGCGAACGACGAAGACGACTGATGCCGGTCTGCCTCTGGATGCTTCGGTCGAGCGACCTCCCACCGAACGGTCCTGGCCTGGGCGCACGCCCAGCGCACCTCAAACCGCGACGGGCTTCAGCCGCTCGCTCCCGCTTCCCGTGCGCCGACGCTCGCGCGGCAACGAAACCTCGGTCTCGGGCTCGACCCCCGCGCGCGTCGCCTCGCCGTCGAGCCCAAGGCGCCGCAGGGTCCGGTAGAGCGCGTAGCGCGTAATGCCCAACCGTCGCGCCGCCTTGGCCTTGTTGCCGTCGGCCCTCCGCAGCGCGGCGAGCACGTAGCGACGTTCGCGCTCGGCGAGTTGCTCGCGCAGTTCCTGGTAGCACAGCCCTGCGTCCTCCTCCGCCTCCGCCGGCGACGGGCTCCGCGAAAGGATCCGGAACAGCGAGGCCTCCAGGCGGCCCCCCCCGGCGAAGAGGGCGGCCGAGCGGAGCACGTTCTCCAGCTCCCGCACGTTCCCCGGCCACCCATAGGAGAGAAGGACGTCGAGCGCGCCCTCGGTGAGGGGCAGGGGCTCCTCGCCCCGCTCCCGGGCGACCGCCAGCAAGATGGAATGCGCCAGGGCGGGGAGATCCTCCAAGCGCTCGCGCAGGGGCGGAACCTCCAATTCGAGGACCGCCAGGCGAAAGTAGAGATCCTGGCGAAAGCGACCCGCCTCGACGAGGCGCGGGAGGTCGTGGCGGGTCGAGGCCACCACGCGCACGTCGACCCGCACGGCCGCGCTCCCTCCCACGGGGCGCACCTCGCCCGTCTGCAGGACGCGCAACAGCTTGGCCTGCAGGGCCGGGGACATGTCGGCGACCTCATCGACGAAGAGGGTCCCGCCGGAGGCGCGGCGAAAGAGCCCCTCCGCCGCGCGGGTCGCGCCGGTGAAGGCTCCCTGCTCGTGGCCGAAGAGCTCGGCTTCGAGCAAGGTTTCGGGGAGAGCAGCGCAGCTCTCGCTGACGAAGGGCTGCGCCCGTCGCCGGCTCCGTCCGTGCACCGCGCGAGCGACGACCTCCTTGCCGGAGCCCGTCTCGCCCCGCACGAGCAGCGGAAGATCGCTCTGGGCCACGCGCTGCACTCGTTCCTCGAGCGCACGCATGACCGGGCTCTCGCCCACGATCCCTTCTTCCCGGCTCCAGCCCATGACTCCCTCCGCTCCGCCTGCCCTGCTCGCCAGCGGCTCCGTGCAAGCGCAGTGCCGCGCAGGGACCGGCGGGCTCGCACCTCTGCGGCGACGAACGCACACCGGAGTCGCCTCGGCCACAACCCGTTCGCCACCAGCCCTCCCGGCCCCGCAGGCGCGCGACGAGGTGGCGGCGCGCGCCCGCGGCCGACCGGCGCAGACTTTTCGGTTTCCTTTCAACACCCAGCCCGCCGAAGGCCCTTCCCAGCTTTGGGCGTGCCCGCGGTCGGCGCGGTGGGTTCCGTGCTCCCCGCGCGCGGGCAAAACTTGCTCGCTCGTCCCTTGGGCGGAAACGCACGCGGGTTTCTCCGCTGGGCCGAGCGGGCTCCGGTTCGCCGCTTCGGCCGGAACCAGGCCCGTGCACGAACTGCCCGCCGACGGCCCGCGGAGGACGAGGAACGCGGCTCAGTGCTCTCCGGAGCGCGAGGCGAATTCGGCGGCGAGTTGATGGAAGAGCCGAGAGAGGTCCGCATGCAGTTCTCGCGGCTCCTGGTAGCGATCCTCGGGCTTCTTGGACATCGCCTTGCTGACGATCTCCTCGAGCGCGGGGGGCACCTGCGGGCTCACCTGCCGGAGGGGAGGGGGCATTTCCCGGAGGATCTTGAGGATGAAGGAGCGGGTCGTCTTCTCGTTGAAGGGGCGCTGCCCCGAGAGCATGTGGTAGAGGGTGGCTCCCAGGGCGTAGATGTCCGATCGGTGGTCCGCGTTGACCGCATCGTCGAGCTGCTCCGGCGGCATGTAGGCGAGGGTGCCCATGCCCTCTCCGGCCATGGTCAGCTCGACCGCCGAGTCGCTCTCGTCCACCGACTTGGCGAGCCCGAAGTCGACCAGCTTCGCGAGGCACGTCGAGGTGACCATGATGTTCTCGGGCTTGATGTCCCGGTGAATGACGCTGTGCTGGTAGAGGTGCTGCAAGGCGTCGGCGAGCTGGATGACCACTCGCAGGGAGTAGCCCACATCGAGGCGACCGTAGCGCTCGATGAGCTTGGAGACCTCGGCGCCGTCGATGTACTCCATGGCAATGTAGTGGACCCCGCGGCTCGCTCCGGCGTCGTAGATGGCGATGACGCTGGGATGCGTGACCTTTCGCGCCGTCTCGGCCTCACGGAAGAAGCGAGCCACGTCCTTCTCGTTCTCGGCGAGCTGAGGGCGGAGCGTCTTGAGGGCGACAGGTCGCCCGCGCCCGTCGATCGCCTTGTAGACCTCGCCGAAGGCCCCTTGGCCGAGCTTCTTCTCGATCCGGTAGCCCTCGATCAGGTTGGGGTCGAAATCGAAGCGCTGCAGGCAGGCCGCGCAGGTGAGCCGGCCCCCCGTGTCTTGTCGGTAGTGCCCGGCGTGGAGCTCGGCGGGAGAAATCGGCCGCGTGCAGTGGGCGCAGCGAACCTGGCGCTGCGCTTGCGGCTGCGGGGCCGGCGCCCCCAGCGGGCCCCCCGCGCTCCTCTGCGCCGCGGCTTGCCGCTCGTAGCCCACCACGAGGAGTTCGTTCTGGCCAAGGACGATCCGGTCGCCCGGTCGAAGCCCTCGCCAGCCCGGACCGGCCTGCTGTCCGTTCACGTAGGTCCCGTTGGAGGAGCCGAGGTCGGCGAGGAGCAGCCCGCGCGGCGTGTTGGAGAGCTGGCAGTGCTTCCTCGAAATGGAAGGGTCGGGGATGCGAAAGCCCGCGTCGGAGCCTCGCCCCACGACGACCGTCTGGTTGTCCTCCAGAACGATCGATTCCCCGGCACGGGCGCCACGGACTAGGCGGAGCGCGACCCGCATTTGCCTCCCTGTCCCCGGCCGGAGCGCCTCCGTAAGTCGGGACGTGCAACGTTTTTATCAAGGAGCCACCGAGCGGGCAAGGTCGCCGCGCGCCTGCGCGAACTCCTCAGCGAAGGCGCCGGCGGATACCCTGGGGGTCGAGCGCGCAAGGAGCCCGCAGCACTGAGGATCGCCCTCGTCTTCATCCTCACCCTCCTCCTCCCCAGCCTGCTGCTCTCCGCCTTCGCCTACCAGGCCATCGAGGCGGAGCGGCGCGCGCGCGAGGCGGAGCAAGCCGCCCGGCTCCGCGCCGAGGTGAGCGAGCTCGTCGAGGAGCTCGACGGCGTCTTCCGCTGGCCAGCCCGCAGGCTGCGCGCGGAGGTCGAAGGACCGAGCTCGCTCCGCGAAGTCTCCTCCTCCCTCGAGCGCCTCGTCGCCCTCGAGCCCGTCCTCGACGGCTTCTTCCTCCTCGACGCCGCCGGTCGGCGGATCTACCCGGCCGGTCCCCGCGCGCCCACCAATCCCTGGCCGCATCCCTGCGCCGGCATGTGCGGAGGGCTCCTCGGTGCGGCGCGCCCCCCCGACCCGGTCGCCGTCCTGCAGACCATCCGCTCCCTGCCCGCCCAGAGCCCCGAAGCCTCCCGCCTCCTCCGCACCCTGGCCGCGCGCGGCCCGCGCAGCGCACGCATCAGCGCGCTGTTCGAGCTCGGCCAGCGAATCGACCATCCCGGCGGCCTCCCCCCCGAGGCCGAGACCGGACCCGCCGTGGAGGCCCTCGAGCGCCTCGCCAAGCTCCCGCTCGACGCCGTCGACATGGAAGGCCGCCTGGCTCCGGCGCGCGCCCGCTTCCTTCTCGCCCGCGATCGACGCGATCCCCAGCGCGCGCGCGCCCTGCTGGACGACCTCGAGCGGTGGGCGAACGCGCTCCCGCCCGCGGAGTTCGCCGAACTCTGCGAGCGCACCGGCGCGCTCCTCGAGGAGTCTCAGCCCGAAGCGCTGCGCCGCGCCCGCGCCCTGGCGCTCGCACGGCGGGAGACCGAGGCCTACGTCGCCCGCCTCGAAGGCCTCTTCGGCCACGTCCTCCGCGCTGCCCTCCGCGAGCGCGCGCCCCGCCTCTCCGGGGGCGACCTGGAAGGCGACGTCCGCTCCTCGGGCGCGAGCTTCGTGAAGGTCCGGCTGGGCAGCCGCCACGAGATCCTCACCTACGCCCTCCTCCGCTCGGCCAATGGCCGACCGCGCGGACTGGCGGCCGCTCGCCTCGATCCCGAGGCGGTCGAGCGGGCCTTCCTCGCGGCCAGCCGTCGCCGCGGCGGACGTCCCCCCTTCCTCCTGGCCGACGCCTCTCCGGCTCCGGCGTGGGTCGTGCGCATGCCCCTGCGCCCCCCCTTCGACCACCTGGCGGTCGAACTCTCCCCCGCGGAGGCGATCGCCCCTGCGGCCGAGACCTTCTGGCTCCCGCGCGAGACCGCAAAGCTGTGGGCCATCTCGCTCGCCCTGGCCGGCATCGCCGGCGGGATCGTGGTCACCCTGCGCACCGTCCGCCGCGAGGCGAAGGCCGCTCAGCTCAAGAGCGACTTCGTCTCCAACGTCACCCACGAGCTGAAGACCCCCCTCACCTCGATCCAAATGTTCCTCGACACGCTCCTCCTCGACCGCGTCAGCGACGAGCAAGAGCGCCGCGAGTGCCTCGAGGTCATGAACCGCGAGAGCCAGCGCTTGACCCGCCTCATCGAGCAGCTCCTGGTCTTCAGTCGCATCGAAAACAAGAAGTGGCGCGTCAGGTTCACCTTCGCCCACGTCCCCGAGCTGGTGGACGAGGCCATCTCGGTCCTCGCGGACCACCTCCACAGGGCCCCGGAAGAGCTCGAAATCGAGGTCGACTCGATCCAGGAGACCCCCCAGATCGCCGTCGACCGCTTCGCGATCAAGGAGGCGCTCCTCAACCTGCTCCACAACGCGATCAAATACTCGCCGGGGGAGGACCGCCGCGTGCGCGTGGTCATCGCCTCGCGCCGACGCTACGTCGAGATCGCCGTAGAGGACAACGGCATGGGCGTCCCGCCGCGCGATCGGAGACGAATCTTCGAGAAGTTCGAGCGCGGAAGCAACGCGGAGAAGGGACGCATCCAAGGAAGCGGCATCGGGCTGACCCTGGCCAGCGAAATCGTCAAGGCGCACGGCGGCTTCGTGCGCTACGCTCCCCTCAAGCCGCGCGGGAGCCGGTTCTCGATCTTCCTACCCAAGTGAGCCGCGGAGTGCTCGGAAAGGGGCTGCGGGCATGGACACGGTCCTCATCGTCGAAGACGACCCCGCCATCTCGCTGGGGCTGACCAAGAACCTCAAGTACGAAGGCTACGAAGTCATCACCGCCACCCGCGGCGACGAGGGGCTCCAGCTCGCCCTGGAGAAACAACCCGACCTGATCGTCCTGGACATCATGCTGCCCAACATGTCGGGCTTCGAGGTGTGCAAGACCCTCAAGCGCAACGACGTCGAGATCCCGATCATCATCCTCTCCGCGAAGGACCAAGAGATCGACAAGATCATGGGCCTCGACCTCGGGGCCGACGACTACATGACCAAGCCCTTCTCGATCCGCGAGCTCATCGCGCGAATCAACGCCGTCCTGCGGCGCAAGAAGCGCTACGAGAAGGACCTCGAGACCTACTGCTTCGCCGACGTGGAGATCGACTTCGCCGCGCGCACGGTGACCCGCGCCGGCAAACCCCTCGACCTCTCCCCGCGCGAGTTCGACCTGCTCGCCTACTTCGTCCGCCACCCCAACGAGGTCATGGACCGGCGGCAGATCCTCAACAAGGTGTGGGGCTACGACTACTACGGGACGGCGCGGACCATCGACAACTTCGTCACCAAACTGCGCCAGAAGCTCGAGCCCCAGGCGAGCAAGCCGCGCCATTTCGTCACCGCGCGCGGGATCGGGTATAAGTTCGTCCCCTGAGCCCGCAGGCCCCGGCGGCCCCCGGTCAGGGAGGCGCGGTGCTCCATGCGTTCCTCGGTCCCCTTCCCTCGCCGACCCGCCTCCCCGACCGCCCTCCTGCTCCTCGCGGCCGCGGCGCTGGGCGGCGGCTGCGCGACGCCCAGCGCCTGGCAAGGCACGGCGCCCAAGGTCGCGGGCGCCGCGGTCCTCACGTACCTCGATGGCGACGTCGAAAAAGGCACCACCACCCTCGCCTCCCTGCCCCTGCTCACCTACTGGAAGACCCAGGAGCTGCCCGGCTACCGCCGCAGCGAGACCTGCTTCCTCCCGCTCCTCTTCCACCGGCGCAGCACCGAGCGCGCGGTGCGTGCGGTGCGCCAGGACACCGGCACGGGCTGCCCGCCGGACGAAGCCTCCCGCCCCGCGGCGGGCGCCGGCGACGAGACCCGGCCCCGTCGCCGACTCCGCGTGTGGATCCCCCGCAAGGCCGCCCCCACCGCCCGGTCGCG
>RFHU01000162.1 GCA_003695705.1 Planctomycetota bacterium | reverse complement strand
TCTGCCCCCGCCCGAGCCCATCGTCCGCGGGCCCGAGCCGTCGCCGCCCCTCCCCGATTCGACGCCGGACATGCCCTTCTGACCGTGCCCCTCTTCGCAGGCGAATCCCGACCGCCGGCGCGACATACGCGCTCCTTGGCGCTCTGCGCCTTCCTCTGCCTGGTGGGGCCGGCCCGAGCCGGCGACCCGGTGGCCGAGTTCAAGCGGGCCTGGGCCGCCGCCGGCGCAGACCCGGTCGCGCAGGCGGAGGCCGTCACCGCTCTGGCCCGCGGAGGAACGCTGCCCTGCGCCCGTCTCCTCGCCCGCCTCGCGCTGCGCCAGGACATCGCAGCGAGCGTTCGAGAAGCCGCGGAGCGGTCGCTGTTCGTCCTGCCTTCGCCCGAGGTCGACGTGTGGGCCGGGGACGGGGTCTCGGGCGGCGAGAAGGATCCCTCCCTGCGCGTCCTCCTCTGTCGCCTCCTTGCCTTTCGCTCCGCCCGCGACCCGCGCGTCGGCCTTCTGCTCATCCCCGCCCTCGAGGACCGGCAGGAGCGAGTTCGCGTCGCCGCCGTGGAGGGTCTCTCCACGGTGCGCGACAAGGACGTGATCGCCGCGCTCGTGCGCTGCCTGACGAAGGCCCGCGGCCGCTTGCGCGCCGACGCGCACCGCGCCCTGCGCCGCCTGACCGGCGTGGAGATCGCTTCCCCCGACGACTGGGGCCCTTGGTGGGAGGCCCAGAGGGAGGTCTTCCGCTTCCGCTCGGTCGGGGAGGACGACGGCGCCGAGGAGGACGAAGGGCCGGCGCGAACCGTCACCCGGCTCGAGCCTCCCGGGCGCTCCGGGCGGACCATCTTCGGGGGCGTGGCCAGCGAACGCGTGGTCTTCGTCGTCGACGTCAGCGGCTCCATGGAGACGCGCTGCCAGGACTCCGAGGGCGGCAGCCGCTCGCGGCTCGACTACGTGCGCGCCGAACTCGATGCCGTGCTGGACGGGCTCGACGAGGCCACCCGCTTCGACCTCGTCGCCTTCTCCACCCAGGTTCGCGCCTGGCGAGGCAAGCTCGTTCGTGCCAGCGCGGCGAACAAGCGCAAGGCGCGCGGCTGGCTGCGACGCGCCCTGCGCCCCGACGGCGAGACGAACATCTACGGCGCCCTGGAGGCTGCCTTCCGACACCGCGACGCGGACACCATCTACTTCCTCAGCGATGGGACCCCCACCGCCGGCGAGGTGACCGTGGGCGAGGAGATCCTCGCCAGGGTCCGCCAGTGGAACAGCGGCCGCGGTGTGCGCGTCCACACCATCGGCTTCTTGGCCGGCGCCCCGGGACCCCTCGTCCTGGAGGACAAAGGCATGTCGAAGCGCTTCCTGGCGGCGCTGGCCAAGGCCACCGGCGGGACCTTCCGGGCCTACGAGTAGGAGGAGAGCAGCGTGGAGGGTGTCATCGCGGCGGCCAAGCGCTTCCTCGCCGACGGGCGAGCCGTCCTCGAAGCCCTCGCCGTCGACCAGCGCCGCGCGGCCTCGCTCAAGGAGCTTCGCTCGGCTTTCGAGGACTTCCGGGCCGGGCGAGCGAGCCTCCGCCGCCTCGCCGAGGTCCTCGAGGGAGCGCTGTGGGAGGAGACCGCCACCGCGGGAAACCTGTGGGGTTTCGAGAACGAGGACGAGCGCCGTTTCCCCACCCGCCTCGCCGAACTCGACGAGCGCGAACCCGAGCTCGATCTGGGCAGCGTCGTGGCCGGCTACCTCCAGGACGTCCCGCGCAGCGACGAAGACCGCGTGCAGCAGCTCCTCGCCTTCGGCGAGCTCGTGGCCGGCCTCGACGCCCGCGGCCGCGGCGAGCGCCTCGGTGTCGGCCCCGCGGCCAATTTCCTCACCTTCGCTTGGCACTGCCTGAGCGGCGGCCAGGAGCCCGTCTTCCTCTACTCCAGCCTGCTCGGCGTGCGCGAGGCCGTCGCCCGCGGCCTTGCGCACGGCCTTCCCGCGCCGAGCGGCGACCTCGAGGACCGCTTCCGTGCCTTCTACGCGGTCGCGCGGGCCCTCGAGGGGCCTCTGAGCGAGGCGCCGGCGGGCATGAAGCCGGGCTGGGCCGTGGAGCACGCCCTGGCCCACCTGCGCGCGTCGACGCCCGAGGGCGGCGAAGCTCCGGCCATCGAGGCCCCGCCCGCCGCCAGCGCCGGGATTACCATCGTCCGCGGGGAGGCGCCGTCCGCCGCCCCGCCTTCCGACGAGCCCTCCGACGAGGAGCTGCAAGCCCTCATCGATCTCGACCCCGCCACGCTGACTCCGGCCACCGCCCGCAAGCGGGACCGCTTCCTCGAGATCGCCCGCAGGCGTGTGGTCCACGCCGATACGCGTCTCCTCGAGCGCAGCGGTCAGGACCTCGCCGAGGTCCTGCCGCCCGACCGCGTCGCCGCGCCCGCGCCGCCGCCGACGCCGCCCGAGGAGCCCGTCGCCGGCGAAGCGCGTTCGAAGAAGGACACCCGGCGTCTCCTCGACGAGGTCCGCAAGCTGAAGGAGGAGACGCGGCACCGCAGCCGCGCCGGCTCGCGCGAGGGGCAGCAGGTCTACGTCTCCGGCGAACTCGACGAGGAGCCCACCCTGCCCGCCCAGGCGCTCGTCGAGGAGTTCGGGGGGGAGGTTCGTCAGGCGGCGGCCGCCCCCCCCCAGCCGGAAC
>RFHU01000161.1 GCA_003695705.1 Planctomycetota bacterium | reverse complement strand
GGCCACGGCCTTCTTGGCCTTGCCCTTGGGCAAGGGCAAGGTGTCCACCACCCTCGCCTTCATGACCTTCCCCGGCTTGAAGCTGACGACGGTCTTCTCGGGCACCTGCACCGCTTCCCCGGTCTTGGGGTTGCGGGCCGTCCGCGGCTTGCGGCGCTTGAGCTCGAAGATGCCGAACTCACGGAACTCAATGCGGTTGCCACGCGCGAGCTCGTCGATGATCTGGTCCATGAAAACCTGGATGATCTGAGCCGTCTGCGTGGTCGTGAGCCCGTGGCGCTCACTCACCGTCTTGACGATCTCCTTCTTACTGACCGTTGCCACCGTTCATCCCCTTGTAGCTAACGGGTTAGCGAGACGCCGGCAGGATAGCAAGCGGAGCCCGCGACGTAAAGCGCTTTCGGTGCACGGTTTCGGGCGATCCCGCGCCCGCCGCCCCGGACATCCTAGGCGCGGGGGGCGACAACCTCGTAGATCCGCCGCTCGCGGAACAGCTCCACGAGCTGGGGCTCGATCTTCCCGCGGCTCGCCTCGGACTCCAGGATCTGCAAGGCTTTGGGGAGCGGGACGGCCTTCTTGTAGGGCCGGTCCCAGGCGGTGAGCGCGTCGTAAATGTCTGCCACCGCCATGATCTTCGCCTGGGGAGGGATCGCGGCGTCGGTCAGGCCGTTGGGGTACCCCGTGCCGTCGAGCTTCTCGTGGTGGGCCCCGGCGATGCGCGGCAGGTCCGCAAGGTCTTCCGTCCAGGGGATCTGAGAGAGGAAACGGAAGGTGTGCGCCACGTGGGACTCGATCTCGAGCCGCTCCTCGCGGTTGAGCGAGCCCCGCGGAATGCACAAGTTCTCCACTTCTTGGCTGGTCAGCAGCGGCCGAGGCTGCCCGTCGAGGTCCGTGAAGCGCCGCTCGTGCACGTGCCGCAGCTCGGCGTCGCGGCCGTCGGCGAGCACCTTGGGCTCGTTGGCCTCGAGAACGGCTTCGAGCATCGAGCGCAGCGCTTCGGTCTCCCCGCGAATGAGCCGCTCGGCCGCCTCGACGAAGGGCTGCGGATCCACCCCTCGCCCCGCGGAGCAGAGCTGCCCCACCAGCTCGCGCAAGAGGGCGGCCTCGCGTTCGCGGATGGCCGCGAGGAAGCGGAGGCGAACCGCCTCGAGGTCCCAGGGGTGGAGCTTCTTGGCCTTGACGAGCACGTTCTCGCGCACGCCCACCTTGCCGAAGTCGTGCAAGAGGCTCGCAAAGCGCAACTCCTTGAGCTGAGCGTCGGTGAAGACGACGTCGGCGAACTTGCCCGCCCCCACCTCGCTCACGGCCTTGGCGAGCGCCACCGAGAAGGCGGCGACTCGCTCCGAGTGGCCGGAGGTGGTGGGGTCGCGGGCCTCGATGGCCACGACCGAGGCCCGCACCAGCCCCTCGAAGGTCTGCTCGAGGTCCTCGATGAGCCGTGCCTTGTCGATGGCGACCGCGCTCTGGCTCGCCAAGCTGCTCATCAGGCGCACGTCCGCCTCGTCGAAGGGCACCACGTGCTCCTCGGCGGCCGCCGGGCTCTCGAGCACCAGGTCGGCCCGCGGCTTTTTGTTGATGAGCTGCAGGCAACCGATGACCTGATCGCGGTGGTCGATCATCGGAATCACGAGCATGGACTTGCAGCGGTAGCCCACCGACTCGTCGAACTTGGCCGAGAAGCTGAATTCCGCGTCCGCGGGGATGCGGTAGGCGTCCTCGAGGTTGATCACCTCGCGGCTGCGGGCGGCGTGGCCCACGATGGTCTTGCTGCTGACGTCCAAGACCATCTCCACGAAGGGCACCGCCAGCGAATCGTTCTGCGCGAGGACGAAGCGGAGGCGGTCGCGCCGCTCGCCCTCGACGAGGTAGAGCGAACCCGCATCCGCCCGGGTCAGCGAACGCGCGCGGCGGAGGATCGTGGCGAGCAAGGAGCGCAGGTCCGGCTCGGCGGAGAGGGCGATGCCCACCTCGGTGACCGCCGTCAGCTGCTCGCGGAGGCGCGCGTTCTCACGCTCGAGTTCGCTCGGAGCGGTCACTCGGCGGAGTGTACGCAAAGTTCCGCAGCAGCGCCTCCCCTTCGGGGCTCAGATAGGACTCGGGATGGAACTGAAGGCCGACCAGGGGGCGCCGGCGGTGCCGCAGCGCCATCAGCGTGCCGTCCTCGGCCCACGCGCTGGGTTCCAGGCAGGCGGGAAGCGCGGCGGGGTCGACCGCCAGCGAGTGGTAGCGGGCCGCGCGAAGGGGCGAGGGCAGCCCACGGAAGATGCCGCGTCCGTCGTGGCGGACGAGGCTGGCGCGCCCGTGCAGAGGGCGGCGGGCTTCGCGGACCCGCCCGCCGAAGGCGGCCGCCAGGCACTGGTGCCCCAGGCACACCCCCAGGAGGGGGATGCCTCTCGCGGCCGCCGCGCGCACCAGCTCGACGCAGATGCCGGCCTCCGGGGGGCCGCCCGGACCCGGAGAGAGAACGATCCGCTCCGGTCGCCAGGCGAGCGCCGCGTCCACGGTCCAGGCGTCGTTGCGCACCACCTCGACGGCGCACCCCCAGGCGCGGAGCGGCTGGACGAGGTTCATGACGAAGGAGTCGTAGTTGTCCACGACGAGGACCCGAGGCGAGCCCGCGGGGCCGGTCGAACGCAGCGCCGCCTGCGCCTGGGCCGCGGGCCCTGCGGGGTCGAAGGGAGCGACCACGCGCGGGCCCGCTACTCTTCGGCGAGCAGGCGCGCGCGGCACTCGCCGAGGCGGGCCTGTTCCTCGGGGTCGAGGGTGGGGTAGGCCAGGCCGAGCCCGTCGAGCGCGTCGGCGACCAGGCGCGCCACGGTCAGCCTCATGAAGGGCTTGTCGTCGGCGGGGATGGCGTACCACGGCGCGTGAGGACGCGAGGTGGCGTTGAGGGCGTCCTCGTAGGCCTCCATGTAGCGGGGCCAGAGGGCACGCTCCTCGAGGTCGTGGCGGGAGAACTTCCAGTTCTTGTCCGGCTCGTCGATGCGGGAGAGGAAGCGCCGCTTCTGCTCCTCGCGGCTGACGTTGAGGAAGAACTTGAGGATGACCGTCCCGTTGCGGGCGAGGTGCTTCTCGTGGTCGGCAATGGACTCGTAGCGCTCGCGCCAGAGGCGCTCGAGGGGCGGGGCGTCGGGAATCCGCTCGGCGCGCAGGAACTCGGGATGCACGCGGACCACGAGCACCGACTCGTAGTAGCTGCGGTTGAAGATGCCGATCCGCCCCCGCTCGGGGAGACGCACCGCGGTGCGCCAAAGGAAGTCGTGGTCGTATTCCTCCGTCGAGGGTCGTTTGAAGCTGTAGACCTGGCAGCCCGCCGGGTTGATCCCGGTCATCACCGCGCGGATCGTGCTGTCCTTGCCGGCCGCGTCCATGGCCTGGAAGACGAGCAAGAGCGCGTACTGGTCCTGGGCGTAGAGCTTGCGCTGCAGGCGCCGCAACTCCTTGACGGTCTTCTCCAGCTTCTTCTCGCAACGTTTGCGGTCGGGAGCGTCCTCCGGCGGTGCGGTGGGCGCGTCGTCCACGCGGAAGCTGCCGTCGAAGGGGACTAGGTAGGGACTCGGGGGGGCTGCGAACACGGGACGCCTCCGGGATCGGCCGGGCACTCTACCCCAAGGGAGGGGCGCGGCGGGAGGGAGGCTCGGCGCCGCGGGCGGCCCGCGCGACGCCGGCGAGGAGGGCCCGCCGCGTGGGGCCCCGCACGGGGCCGCCGTCGGGCCCGCTCAGATGGAAGACGTCCACCGCGCGCGCCCCCTTGGTCGCCGCCCGCGCGAAGCGGACGCTGCAGCCGGCGGCGGCGATGGCGCGCGCAAGGTCGTAGAGAAGGCCGACCCGGTCCGGCGCGGAGACGTCGAGCAGGGTCTGGCCGGGAACCTCCTCGTCGCTGAGCCTCAGACGCACGGCGGCCTCGGGCGCGGAGCCGCGGGGAGGCGCGCTGCGAATTCGCGAGGCGACGAGCTCCGCCGGGTCGACGCCGCCCTCGGCCACGTCGCGGACCGTCCGCGCAACGCGTTCCCAGCGCTCGGCGCCGCGGCGTTCGCTCTCGGCGGGGGCGAGGGTGAAGCGGTCGAAGACCAGCCCGTCGCTGCGCGCCAGGGTCGTCACCTCGAGCAGGTCCGCCCCCGCGCCGGTGAAGGCGCCGCACAGATCCGCCAGGAGGCCGGGGCGGTCGCGGGCGACCACCCATACGCGCTCGGCCTCGGGGTCGAGGGCCCGGCGCAGGGCGCAGGAGGCTCCCCCCTCGACCGCCGTGGCCAGCTCTGCGTGGGCAAGGAGTTCGTCCTCCTCCACGGCGGCGAGGTAGTCGGGCCCGCAGCGGGCGAGATGCTGGCGCAGGGTGGCGGGGTCCTCGGGCGCGAGCCGGGCCACCCACTCCTCGGGCGTGGTGGGACGGAGGGGAGCCTCGGTCCCCAGCAGGCGCTCGCGGGCGCGCTCGTAGAGGCGGGTCAGCAGCGCGTCCTTCCAGCGGGTGAGGGTTCCGGGCCCGACCCCGCGAACGTCGGCGCAGGTGAGCAAGTAGAGGTGCTCCAGCCGGAGCAGGCTGCCGTCCACGGAGTCGAGGACGGCCTCGACGGTGCTCTCTTGCTCGACGTCGAGCTTCTCCGCCGCGCGGGAAAGGCTGAGGTGCTCGCGCACGAGGAAGGCGACGTGGCGCTCGTCCTCGGCGGAAAGCTCGAAGCGGCGGGCAACCGCCGGCACGAGCGCCAGTCCTCGCTCCACGTGCCCCACCGCGCCGCCCACCTTCCCCGCGTCGTGGAGGAGGGCGCCGAGGCGGAGGAGCTCGCGCCGCTCGGTGCGGTGGAGGAGCTCTTCGCGCAGCGCGTCCTCGGGCCCCGGCGACGGAGGAAGGATCCCCTCGCCGCCCACCTCGGGCGGGGCCTCGCCCTCGAGGGCGCCGAGCACCGCGAGGGTGTGCTCGTCGACGGAGTAGGCGTGGTAGGGGTCGGACTGGGCGAGGCACTCCAGGGCGGCGAATTCGGGAAGCAGCGCGCCGAGGTAGTCGGCGTCGTGCATGGCGCGCAGGAGCGGGGCCACGCCCTTGGGTTGCGCGAGCAGCTCGAGGAAGGCGCGCCGCGCCCGGGGGTCCCGACGGATCCTCTCTGGACCGAGCGAGGCGACGGCGTCGTCGACGACCGCGCAGGTCGCCGGGCCGACGCGGCGTCGCGTGCGGGCGGCCTGCCGAAAGAGCTCGGCGAGGTCGGCCGGTTCCTGCGGACGCCCCGGCTCGAAAACGACTTCCTCGCCCTCGGCAGCCACCCCCCGCGCCAGGCGCCGGCGCCGCGGAGCGGGGGCTCCGCGTCCGCGCCAGCGGACGACGGCTCGGCCCAGGGCGCGGTCGACCCAGCGCGCAGCGCGGTAGACGCGGTCCATGAACACCTCGGTGGCCAGGCGGCCGCCGCGCTCTTCGCAGGCGAAGCGCGCAGCGAGGGCCGGACGCGCGGTGGGATCGAGGCGGTCGCCGCGCAGCTCGCTCAGCTCGTGGAGGCCCGTGCGCGCCTCGAGGAGGAAGGCGCGCGCTTCGGCAAGGGCCTGCGCTTCGGCCGGTCTCCAGCCCAGCCAGGCGGCCAGGACCTCCGGATCGGTCAGGCCGGCGAGCACTTCATCGCCGGCGGCATCGGAGGGCGTGGGGGCCGCGTGCAGGCGGGCGATGAGGGCGGCGAGCTGGAAGTCGCGGAGTCCGCCGCGCCCTTCCTTGAGGTCCGGTGCCCGCACGCACACCGCCGCGCCCGCACGCGCTCGGCGCTCCGCGGCGGCGGCCGCCTTGGCCGCCAGGAAGCGCTCGCGCTCCTCGGTCGAGAAGCGGCCCACCGCCGCGCGGAGCGCGGCGAGGTGATCGCGATCGCCCCAGACGAAGCGCGCCTCGAGGACCGCGGTGGCGGTGTGCAGGTCCGAGCGCAGGGCGCGCTCGACGCCGGGGAGGTCGCGGACTTGCTGCGCGACCTCGAGGCCGGCGTCCCACAGGCGGCGCACCAAGCCCTCCGCAGGCGCGGGGCGAAAGCCCTCCGCGGAGCGGAGGAAGAGGAGATCGAGGTCGGAGCGGGGGGCGAGTTCGCGGCGGCCGTAGCCGCCGAGGGCGAACAGGCTCGCGCCGACGAGGCCTTCTTCTCGGGCAAAGCGGGCGACGAGCGCGTCGCAGCGCGCCGCGCGGGCGCGGCACCCTCCGGGATCGTCCCGACTCAGGAGAAGGCCGCCTCCTCGCGCTCGATGAGCACGTCGACGACCTCGGCCGGCGAGCGGGCTGCGAGGAGCTGCTCGCGCAAATCCGAGTCGTTGAGCAGGCGGGCGATGCCGGCCAGGGTGCGCACGTGCGCCTGGAAGGCGTTGGGGGGAACGACGAGGAGGATGACCAGCCGCACGGGCTCGCCGTCGACGGACCCCCAGTCCACACCGGCGGGCAAGAGGGCGAGGGCCGCCACGACGTCCTCCACCGCAGCGCTCAGTCCGTGGGGAATGGCGACGCCTCCCCCGAGCCCCGTGCTCTGCACGGCCTCGCGCTCGAGTACGGCGCGCTCCACGGCCTGGGCGTCGGCGGCGGCGAGGTGGCCCTGGGCCACGAGCAGGCGCACCAGGGCCGCGATCGCCTCCTCGCGCCCCGCGGCGGCGAGCGAAGTCGTGACGACTTCTTCCGAGAGCAAGTCCATGAGGCGCAAGGCGCGTCCCTCCCGCTCCCGTTATAGCTCGAAGCCGCGGCCCCCCCCACCGGCAGCGACGTCCTTCCCCCTCGTGCCGCTCGGGGCCTGCGCCGCCGAGCTCGTCCGGCCCGGTCCCCGCCTCGCAGGACGCCCCCCTGCGTGCGCACTGGACCAGGGAGGCTCCCGCCCCCCCCGGGAGCGACCCCCCGAGGGGTCCCGCCGAAGGGGAGCGACGACCGCAAGCCCATGCAGGGCAGGGCCTCCCCGGCGAGCGCGCTCCCGGTTCGGCCGGGGCCCTGGTGCTGCCAGACCCACGTGCTATCCTCCCGCTTTCCCTGGCCGCGGGAGCGCCCTTGAAGCTCGTCGTCGGGATCGTTCGGCCGGAGCGCCTGGAAGCCGTAAAGGAAGAATTGGCGCGCGCCAAGGTCTTCCGCCTCACCGTCTCCGACGCCCAAGGCTTCGCCCCGACCGACGGCCCCGGCGCCGCGAGCGCCGCCGCAGCCTACGCCCGCGCCGCGGGCGGAGCGGAGCCCGTACGCAAGGTCAAGCTCGAAGTCGCCGTCAACGAGCCCTTCGTGGAGCCGACGGTGCAGGCCATTCTCCGCGGGGCGAACGGGGGCGAGGGAGCAAGCAACTCTTCCGGAGGGGACGGCGTGGTGTTCGTCCTCCCACTCGACGAAGCCGTGCGCATTCGGACCGGAGAACGCGGTCCGGAAGCCATCTGACCGAGACGTGCCCATGACGCCAAAGGAAGTGATCGCCCTCGCCGCCGACAAGCAAGTCCGCTACGTGGACTTGCGCTTCAACGACTTCCCCGGGACCTGGCAACACTTCTCCGTTCCCGTGGACGCGCTGGAGATCGAATCCTTCGAAAAGGGCTTCGCCTTCGACGGCAGCTCCATTCGTGGCTGGAAGAGCATCAACGAGTCCGACATGCTCGTCGTTCCCGACCCCGCCACGGCCTTCATCGACCCCTTCGCGAAGCACCCCACCTTGGTGCTCATCGGCGACGTGAAGGACCCGATCACCCACCAGGAGTACGCGCGGGACCCCCGGAGCATCGCCCGCCGGGCCGAGGCCTACGTGGCTTCCACCGGGATCGGCGACAAGGTCTACATTGGCCCCGAGGCGGAGTTCTTCATCTTCGACGACGTGCGCTTCGAAGACGGCACCAACCACTCCTTCTACCGGGTCGACTCGGTGGAGGGGGCCTGGAACACCGGCCGCGACGAAGGCCCCAACCTCGGCCACAAGCCCCGCTCCAAGGGGGGCTACTTCCCGGTTCCGCCGGTGGACAAGTACCAGGACCTGCGCACGGAGATGTGCCTCAACCTAGAGGCCTGCGGGCTGAAGATCGAGCGCCAGCACCACGAAGTCGCCACCGGAGGGCAGGCGGAGATCAACTTCCGCTTCGCCGAGCTCACCCGCTGCGCCGACAACCTGATGATCTTCAAGTACGTGGTCAAAAACACCGCCTTCCGCTCCGGAAAGACGGTGACCTTCATGCCCAAGCCGCTCTTCGCCGACAACGGCTCGGGCATGCACTGCCACTGGTCGATCTGGAAGGGCAACGCGAACCTAATGGCGGGAGAGAAGTACGCCGGCCTCTCCGACGAGGCCCTGTTCGCCATCGGCGGCATCCTCAAGCACGCGCCGGCCCTGGTCGCCTTCACCAACCCCACCACCAACAGCTACAAGCGACTGGTGGCGGGCTTCGAGGCCCCGGTCAACCTCGCCTACTCGGCGCGCAACCGCTCGGCCGCCATCCGCGTCCCCATGGGGGACAGCTCCCCCAAGGCCAAGCGGATCGAGTTCCGCTGCCCGGACCCCTCGAGCAACCCCTACCTCGCCTTCGCGGCCATCACCATGGCGGCCATGGACGGGATCCAGAACAAGATCCACCCCGGCGAGCCGCTCGACAAGGACATTTACGACCTGCCTCCCGAGGAGAAGGCTCGGGTGCCCAGCACCCCCTTCTCCCTCGCCCACGCGCTGGACAACCTCGAGCGCGACCACGAGTGGCTCCTCAAGGGCGACGTGTTCAACGAGGACCTGATCCGGAACTGGATCGAATACAAGCGCGTCAACGAAGTGGACCCCGTCCGAGTGCGCCCGCACCCCCACGAGTTCGCGCTCTACTACGACATCTGAGGGCCTGCAGGCCGCGGTCCGCCCAGGAGGCCCCGGCGCGCTCGCGCGCCGGGGCCTCAGTCCGGACGGAGGACGAGCGCAGGCTCCAATGGGCCCCGCCGGCGCCCGTGCGCCACCCCACGCCGGGGCCCGCGGCCCCGCGACGCGCCAGCGCGTCGCGAAGCGCGCGCTCGAGCGCGTCGGCGTCGCGAAGGGGGTTCCCTTTCCAGCGCACACGACCGGCGCGATCGACGAGCAGGGCGTAGGGGATCCAGCGGACGCCGTAGGCGCGGAGCGCGTCCGAACGGTCCAGGAGCAAGAGCGGTCGCGGGCCGCGGGCGCGCGCCCAGGCGGCAATGCGCGCGGGGGTCTGCCGGCCGTCCACGGCCGTCACCGTGAGCACGCAGAGGCCGCTGGCGCCGTAGCGCGCCGCGAGCTCGGCGCTCGCCGCCTCGGCTCGCCGGCAGGCCGGGCACCAGCTCGCAGAGAACTCGAGCAGCACCGCGCGGCCCCGCAAGGCCTCCCAGTTCAGCCGGCCGTCCGCCAAGGCGCCTGCGGGCAAGCGCCCTGGAGCGAAGCAGCGAGCGACGCCCGCGAGCGGCGGAGGAGGTTTGCCCACGGGCGCTTGGGGTGGCAGCGACGGCGCGCGGGCGCTGCCCCAGAGCGCGGAGAGGAACGCCGCGAAGAGGACCAGGAGCAGGCGGGGGCGCAGGCGGACGGGAACGGGCGCCATCGCCGGAGGAAACGCGCGGGGTCGCGGGAAGATTTCCCCGCCGGGCGCGAGGCGGGGGCGGAAGGGCTCAGCGGGAGCGTTGGCGCCGGTTGCGGTAGCGCTGGCTGGCCTCGTCGAGGAAGGCCCGTTCCTGTTCGCTCAGGGACGCCATGCCGGCGGCCGCGATCTTGCGAAGGAGCATGTCCACCCGCTCGGTCCAGGGAAGCTCGGCGGGGGTGGTCGGCGCCGGCTCCTCGGGTTCGCCCGGCTCGCCGCGCCAGTCGGGAGTCTGCTGCCAGGGCTCGGCTCCGGCCTGCCGTTGGTGTTCCTCGATGGCCTCGCGCAGGACCTCCTCGGGGCTTCGCTCCCGCAACATGGCCCGCAAGCGGTTGAACTGGCTGATGAGCGACTCGACGGACTCGAGGGGCGACTCGCTGTCGTCGGCGATGCGCTGGCGGCGTTCGCTGCCGCCCTCCCCTTCGAGCAGGTCGGGGTGCAGCCGCTCCTCGAGGGTCATGGCCCGCAGGATCCGCTCGATGGGGTCGAGCTCCTCGAGCCGGAAGTCGACGTCGCGCAGCACCTCCCGCAACCCCGGGACCTGCCGGGCCAGTTCGTCCAGCGAGCCGATGCCCTTGATCGACTCGAGGCGGCGCAGGAAGTCTTCGAAATTCCAGTCGGCCATGGGGCGCGTCCTCGGCTCCGCGGGGCTCGGCGCGGTCCTCGCAAGAGCCATGCCTCCACCAGTCTGACGCCCGAGCGGCGGTTGCACCAGAGGCAGGACGCGACGCGGCCATTTCGGCAGGAGCGAGGAGGCGTCTTGGCAGGGGCCCCGGAGGGGCCCGGGGGGGGGCGACCCGCCCCGCCTCCGACCGCCCGGTCCCCGAGCCTTCGCCCGGGGGCGGCGGTCAGATCCCCTTGAGGAGGTGGCCGAGCTTGAGCCTCTTGGTGCGGAGGTAGTTGCGGTTGGCCTCGCTGGGCTCGACCTCGATGGGAACGCGCTCGACGATCTCGAGGCCGAAGCCCTCGAGTCCGATGATCTTCATCGGGTTGTTGGTGAGCAGCCGAATGCGGTTCAGCCCTAGGTGGGCGAGGATCTGCGCGCCCACACCGTAGTCGCGCATGTCCGCGCCGAAGCCAAGGACTTCGTTGGCTTCCACCGTGTCGAGGCCCTGGTCTTGGAGCGCGTAGGCGCGGAGCTTGTTCTTGAGGCCGATGCCCCGTCCCTCCTGGCGCATGTAGAGGATGACCCCCCGTCCCTCGTCGGCGACGTGCCGCATCGCGCGCTCGAGCTGGGCGCCGCAGTCGCAGCGCAGGGAGCCGAGCACGTCTCCCGTCAGGCACTCGGAGTGGACGCGGACCAGGGTGGGTTCGGGCTGCGGGAGCACCTCGCCGTCCGGTCCGCGTTGACCGACGCCGCCCATGCAGAGGGCGAGGTGGGGGCGGTCGTCGTAGTCGTCGAGGTAGACGTGCAAGTCGAAGTCCCCAAAGCGGGTGGGGAGCTGCACGGTGAGCGAGCGGCGGACGTGCTGCTCGTGTTGGCGGCGGTAGCGAATGATGTCCGCCACGCTGCCCATCTTCAGGCCGTGGCGGCGGCAAAACCCGAGGAGCTGGGGGACGCGGGCCATGCTCCCGTCCTCGTTCATGATCTCGCAGATCACGCCGGCCGGCTTGAGGCCGGCCAGGCGAGCGAGGTCCACCGAGCCCTCCGTCTGGCCGGCACGCACCAGAACGCCCCCGTCCACCGCCCGGAGGGGGAAGATGTGCCCGGGGCGGACCAGGTCCTCGGGGCGGCAGGCGTCGTCCACGAGGAGCAAGGTGGTGCGCGCGCGGTCCGCCGCGGAGATGCCCGTGGTCACCCCCTCGCGCGCGTCCACGGAGACGGTGAAGTTCGTCCCGTGGAGGGCGTCGTTCTGCTCGGCCTGGGGGTGGAGTTGCAGGCGGTCGCAGCGCTCGCCGTCGAGGGCGACGCAGATCAGGCCCCGCCCGTGGACGGCCATGAAGTTGATGGCCTCGGGGGTCACCTTCTCGGCGGCCATGCACAGGTCGCCCTCGTTCTCGCGGTCCTCGTCGTCGACGAGGACGATCATGCGCCCGGCACGGATCTCCTCGAGGAGTTCCTCGACCGGCGCGAACCCGCTGCTTCGCTCGTCTGGATCCATGAGGCGTCACTCTACCTCAGCCGCGCCGTCGTTCCTCGACCGAGCGCGGTCTGCTTGTTTGCTCCGGCGAGTTGGACTACGCTCCTCCGAGGAGGAGGAACGCGGGCCGTTGACCGCCTGGGCAGGGGACGCACAGCTCGCAGCCTTCCTCGCGTCGCGTTTTCCCGCGGCGAACGCGGAGCAGATCGGCCGCATTTCCGCATCGCTGTGGATGGCCGGCTCGACGGCCCTTGCCGCGCAGGGCATTTGCGTGCCGGAGACCGTGCAGGGGGCCCTCGCCCCCGCCGCCATGCAGACCGTTCTCGGGCGCGCGGGCGGCGCGCAATTCCTCCTCGCGGTCGGAGCGCGGCTCGGAAGCCTCGAGGCCTTCGCGCGCTTCCTCACCGCCCTCGAAGCCTGGTACCGCCGCGAGCACGGCAGCGGCGTCCACCCCGGCCGGGGAGCGGAGGCAGGCCCGGGATCCGGGCG
>RFHU01000160.1 GCA_003695705.1 Planctomycetota bacterium | reverse complement strand
GGACGCCGCGGGGCCGCCGCGGCGCGCGGGATCCCGCTCGCGGGATCCGAAGGCGACCTTCGGCGAGCCCCGGGGCACGGACCGGGCGGCGGGCGGTTCCGAACGAGCGTCCGCCGCGCCCGTTCCGGAGCCCGCGGGGACGAGCAACACGCCCACCCCCACCCCCAGGGCGAACACGGCGCCCACGCCGACCGCCACGACGACGCTCCTCACAGTCCCAGCCTACTTGCTGCAGAAGGCTGGGGGGAGGGACGGCGCTCGGCCGCCCCTCCCCCCCAGGAGTGCGGTGGCGGCCCCCAACGCAGGGGACGCCCGAGGTGTTCGGTCACCGCCCCGCCGGCACCTGCATGCTCACGCAGTGCGTGGCGCCCGCGTAGCGAATGATGAGGCGAGAGTCCACGCCCACCGCTCGGTAGCCCAGGTCGCGGTATGCGCGCAGGGCGGCGGCGTTCTTGCTCGCGCTGGTGTACTGCGGGACGAGCGCGATCCCGTTCGCCAGCACCGAGTTCGAGTAGGTGGCGTACTCGTCGTATTGGTGGTCTGCCGCCACGCGCACGACGCGGTAGCCGCGAGCGCGGAAGGCGGCGGCCGCGGCGTCGACCACCCGCGCCTGCCGGTGCGACGCGGGGTAGCTCGACACCAAGGCCGTGTCGTCGCTCATGATCCGGCAGAACATGTCGATGTGCGTGGTGCCCTCGTCGACGAGGGGCTCGAGCCAGACGAAGTCGCGACTGCCGAGCTTGCCGAACTCGCGCTCGATCTCCGCCTGGCTGAGGTCGCGGTTGAACCACTGCACCCCGTAGCTGAGGAACTGCGTCCCGCGGCCGTCGGTCCCGAAGTTGCCGCCCTCGTAGCTCACGGGCACGTGCACGCGGTCCCAGCCGCGGAACTGCGCGTAGACGATGGGGAAGTCGTCGTCTTGCGGGCGGGTGTAGTAGTAGTCGAGGTCGCCGACGACGCGCGTTCCGTCGGCGCGCTGGAGGATGATCGGACCGTAGTCGCGCATCCACACCGAGTCGAGGGCGACCACGTAGATCTCGACGTCGTCGAGGGGGACGCCGGCTTGGACCATTTCGTAGCGGAGTTGGCTCGCCACGCTCTGGCTGGCCACGCTCACGTCCGACAGGACGCCCGAGCCGTGCAAGGCGCGGAAAGCGTCCCGATAGGTAGGAAGGACGATGTAGGTGTCGTTGGCGCCCCAGAGGACGGCCTCGATGGGCTCGTGCTCGGCGGGCGCCCGGATCGAGAGCGCTGGCCCGGGGCTCGGCCGCGACGGCGCGCCGCCAATGAGCCGCCCGCCGACGAAGGCCGTCTCGAGCTCGTAGGTGCGTTCGCCGGCAATGGAGGCGACGGTGTACTTCACCACGCCCACCCCCTCGGCGATCCACACCGAAGTCACCCCGGCGTCCGCGCAGGACGTGGTGAAGCCGAGGCGCACCACGTTGCCGAAGTCGCCGGCCGGGGTGCTCAGCGGCCCGCGGGAGAGCAGGGTCACGGGGCCCTGGTTGCAGGGCATGTCAAGGACGCGCTGCTCGCCCACCTGCCCCGACAGGTTCGCCACCAGGGTGTGGGTCTGCCCGTTCCAAAGCCAGAAGTAGTCGCGCGTGCGGTCGCTGCTGTAGACCCAGGTGGGTCCCATGCCCGCCCAGTCGCTCCAGAGCTTCCAGTTCCCCGCGGTCCGCTCGATGCGAGCGGTGACCTGTTGCCCGGTGCCCGCTTCGCTGTAGCGGAACCAATCGGTCGGATCGTCGCTGAGGTAGTCGTTGGCTCGTGCCGCGGCGGGCAAGGCGAGCAGCGCCGCCGCCAGGAGACGAAGCACGGTCTTCACGAAACCCTCCCTGTCGCCGGCCGGCGCGCACTCCCCGAGAGGCGCTGCGCCGCCGCCGGGGAAAACGCAAATCGGACACCGCAAGAGCCTCCCGCCGGGTGGGGACTTGCGCGCGGAGCCTCATCGGATTCCCAAAGCTGGGCGGAGGGGTGTGCCCCACGGGCACTGCGCCTCCGCGGTACGAAGCCGTGACACGCCCGCCGTCTCCCCGCCGATCGGATCTGCACCGGATGCGCAGGCCGGAGCGTTGCGCGGCCCTTTCCCCACCGCGCGCGGGAACGCTCCTGCGCGGGGTGATAGGGTGGGGCCTCATGTCGAAGGCAGAAGCCATTCTTCGCAAGGCGGTGCCCGCCCTCGCCAAGGAGGGAGAGAAGGCCCGACGCCTGAGGTCTCGCCTCTTCCGGGTGGCCGACGCACTCTGGAAGCGCGGACCCGACCGCCTCGCCCGCCTGGGCCTCGAGGTCGACCCCGGTGGCTGGCGCGCCCTCGACCCCGCCGAGCCCGAGCGCTTCGCCGAGGGCGTTCTCGAGGTCCTCGGCACGCGCGGCGCCCTTCGCTTCTGGAGCGCGGTGCGCAAGGAACTCAAGCGCAAGCTGGCGCGCAAGGAAAGGGGCAAGGTCAAGGACACCCCCCCCGCCCCCAAGGCGCGTCCGCAGGCCAAGAGCCCCCGCCGCGCCGCCGAGGGGACCCGCGACCCGCTGACCCTCTCGGACGAGGCGCCCGTGCCGGCGGAGGTCGCGGACCCCGCGGGAGCCATCAGCGACGAAGGCCTCGCCGTCCCCGACGACGACTTGGCTCTCGCCGTCCCCGCGGACGAAGGCCCCCTCGCGGTCCCCGGCGACGAAGACGAGGTCCCGGCCCTCGACCTCGACGCCCTCGAGCTCCTGCCCCAAAGCGGGACGGGGTCCTCTCCCTCCTCTGCGCGGGACGCCGCGAGCGAGGAGGAGCCGGCCGACCCCGCCCTCGGCGCCGAGCGCGCCCTCTCCCGCTACCGGTCCACCGGCGACCGCGAGCACCTCGCGCGGGCGAAGAAACTCGCCAAGGGAGCACTCGAAGGGGCCGAAGGCCGGGTCGCCCGCGGCGCGGCGCGCGGCCTCCTGGCCCGGGTCTACCTGCTGGCGGGGCAGGCGGAAAAGGCCCGACAACTGGCCCAGCGCGCCCTCTCCGACTTCCCCGCCGAGCCGGTGGCCAACGAAGTCCTCTGCAAGGCGGACTGGCCGCTCGAAGCGGAGCGCGAGCGACTGCGCGGCCTCTTGGCCTCCGCCGAGCAAGCCCTCCGTGCGGGAAACGCCGACGACGCCGCCTCCGCCGCCGCCCGCCTCAAGAAGCTGCACCCGCAGGAGCCCTTCTGGGCCCTGGTGCTCCTCGCTCGGGCGGTCGAGGCGGGGGAAGACCTCGAGGGCCCGCTGCGCCGAGCCTGGAAGCTCTACCCTCCCTCGGAAGACTTCGCCGACCTCCCCCTGGGTCCCGGACTCTGCGACCCGATCGCGAAGGGCTGCCTCGATTGGCTCCGGGCGGCCCTGGACCGCGACGGCGGCGACGCCCTCGCCCAGACCGTGCGGGACATCGAGAGCAAGGACAACCTGCTCGCGGCGGCCTTCCAGATCCCGCACGGGGTCTTGCGGACCGAACTCGCCTCGGAGGCCGGCGCCCCGGGCGGCCGCCAACAGCAACTCCGCCTTTGGATCGGCCACACGATCTTTCACGCCCAGCACTACGACCACGCCAAGGACGTCTACGCCGCCTGTCGCCGCTTCGACCGGGAGAGCGACCTCTTGGGAGAGATCACCAAGAGCGAAACCCAGTGCGGCGTCATGAAGCGATCCTTCGACAAGCCCGGTGTGAAGGCCAAGCTGGGCAAGTTCGAAGGGATCGGTGCCGCGCGCTGCCGGCAGTCCCTCGCCCGGCGCCTCGAGCGCGTGCGGTCCTCCCTTCAAGGCGATCGGAGCGCGCTCGACACGGAGGAGGCGCAGTTGCTGGAGTCCCTGCTCGCGGACCCAGGGCGCAAGGAAAAGCTCCGCCGCCGGGCCAAGAAGGCTGGGCTCGAGGACCCCTTCGCGGCGCTGGAGACCCTCGACGCCGCCTCCGCCGCCCCCGCCGACGCAGGGGCCAAGAAAGGCGGGCTGCTCGGGCGCGTCCGCGCCGCCGCGACCAAGGCCATCGACAAGGCCAAGAGCGCGGTGGGGCAGGGGAAGCGCAAGGCCGCGCTCGCCGCGATCGGGAAGGCCCTGCGCGATCCTCCCTCGGGAGGCTGGAAGGACACGGCGGTGGACGCGTTCGTCGCCAAGGCCGCGGCCGTCGAGCCCCGCCTCCACTTCCTCGAGTCCGAGGCCGAGCGCCTGAGCAAGGCCATCGCCCGGACCTCCGACCTTACCTAGCGAGGGAACCGCCGAGGCCGCCGCCGGCCCGCCGCGCCCCTCGCGACGACCCCTCGCGGGGAGTTCCGAGCACCAAGGGGGCGGAAGGGTCGCGCCGACCGCGGCCCCAGGTCAGTACTCGCCGCCCACGCGACGGGCAAGGACCATGGCGAGCTGGACGGGCTCGGTGTCGGGCTGCACGGCGAAGCGCGGCACCGCGTAGGGGCTCTCCCCGGGACTCATGACCCCTTCGCCGAGCACCGCCGCGCCCAGGAAGCCCGCCTCCCGCGCCGCCTGCACGGCAGGGACCGAGGAAAACGAGTAGGCCACGGTGTCGGGCGTCGATCCGCTGAAGTCCGCCAGCGCCTGGCGCCCGGCGCGCAGCTCGGCCAGGAGGCCCGGAAGTTCCTGACCGCGGGCAGCGGGGGCCTGCACCCCCAGGCTCACCCCCTCGGCGAGGAGTCGGCGCAGGTCGCCGGTGGAGAGCAGGGGCTCGGGTCGCCCCTCGGGAAAGACGAGCTGCTCGTGCCCCAGGTAGGCAGGGGGATAGAAGAGGGTCACCCGGTTGAGGCGGTAATGGCAAAGGATCGGCCACACCACCGAGGCGAAGCTCGCGTAGGGACCGTCGAAGGTGAGCACGACCGGATTCCCCTCGAGGAATGCGCGCTCCTTCCGCCTGCGCAAGGCTTCGGCGAGGGTAACGGGGACGAAGCCCCTGCGGCGCAAATGCTGGGCGTGGGCCTCGAAGAGGCTCACCGGCAGGCGCAGGTCGTTGATCGGAGACCCCGGGACCGGGCGCCCGACGAGCCGGTAACGGAGGATGGGAACGCCCACGATCGCAGGCGGCCGCCGCCAGCGCGCGGCGAGGAGCGTCCCGCCGGTCACCAGCGCCCCCGCGCCCGCGACCAGGCCTCCGACCACCGGCCCCCAACTCGGGTCCACGTCGCTCAGGAGCGGGTCGGGCTGAACGGCAGGTCGGTCTTCTTGGCGATGATCTTGGACACCAGGCCGTAGTCCTCGGCCTCCTTGGCGCTCAGCCAGAAGTCGCGCTTGGCCTTCTCGGCAACCGCCTCGGCATCCTTGCCGCAGCGCTCGGCAATGATGTCGAAGTACATCTGCCGGAGGGCCTTCATGTTCTCCGCCTTGATCTCGATGTCCGAGGCCGTCCCCGAAGCGCCGCCCGAGGGTTGGTGGATCATGAAGCGGCTGCTGGGGAGGGAAAAGCGCCGCTCTCGCTCTGCGCTCAGCAAGATCACGATGCCGGCGCTTGCGCAGAGGCCGTTGACGACCGTGTAGACCGGGCAGCGGGTGAAACGCAGCGTGTCGTAGATCCCCAGACCCGTGTACGCCTCGCCGCCCGGCGAGTTGATGGTCACCAAAATCGGCGCGTCGGGATCCTCGCCCTCCATGAAGTTCACCAGGCGGGTGATTTCTCCTGCCATGGTGGAGTTCACGTCTTCGGAAATGACGATGGTTCGGCTCTGGATGACGCGCTCGAGCTCGCGGTCGTTCACGGTGACGCTCCTCCCTGCTCTGGGGCGCGTAGTGTAGCGCACCCCGCGCGGAGCGGGGCGATGCGGGGAATTCCGCGCGAAGCCCCGAGGGGCAGCAAGCGCGCGAGCCTCAGGCGAGCAAGCGCTCGCGCGCGCGCGCGAAGCCCGGGAGCGCACGCTCGATCGTCTCTCCGGGCACGGCGTAGGAGAGGCGGAAGAAGCCGGGGCGAGCGAAGCCCGACCCGGGGACTGCGAGGATCCGTTCGTTGAGGAGTTCCTGCACGAAGGCGACGTCGTCGGGAATCGGCGAGCGGGGGAACAGGTAGAAGGCCCCTTCGGGCGTGACGCACTCGTAGCCGGCCGCACGCAACCCTTCGAGGAAGAGGGATCGTCGACGAGCGTAGCGCTCGAGGTCCACGGTGACGTCCTCCATGCGGGCCACCACCCGCTGCATGAGCGCAGGCGCGTTCACGAAGCCGAGCGTGCGGTTGGCGAAGACGGCCGCGCCGAGGAAGGCCTCCCGATCGGGGTGTTCGGGATGGACCGCGAGGAAGCCGATCCGCTCCCCCGCCAGGCCGAGGTCCTTGCTGAAGGAGGTGGCGACGGCACTGCGCGCAGTGCCGCGGAGGACGCTGCCGGGGACCACACCGTCGTAAACGATCCGCCGGTAGGGCTCGTCGGTAATGATCGTCGCTTCGGGCGCCTTGGCGTCGACCAAGGCGCCAAGGGCGTCGAGGCGATCCTGCGAGTAGACCCGCCCGGTGGGGTTGTTGGGAGAGTTGACGACGATGGCGCGGGTCCTCGGGGTCAGGGCGCGCTCGACGGCGTCGAGGTCGAGGTCGAAGTCCTCACCGGTGGGAACCTGCACCAGCGCGCCCCCATGGTTGTCCACGTAGAAGCGGTATTCGGGGAAGTATGGGTCCAGGACGATCACCTCGCTGCCGGGATCGAGCAGCGCCTTGAAGCAGACGTTGAGGGCGCCCGCGGCGCCAACGGTCATTACCACGCCGCTGGCGCCCGGGTCGACGCCGTGCTCGGCGAGGACCTTGGCCGCGATCCGGGCGCGCGTCTCCGGATAGCCCGCGTTCTGCATGTAGCGATGGGCGCCCGCGGGGCGTTCGACCACGAGCGCCTCCAAAGCCCGAAAGAAGGCCTCCGGCGGCTCGAGGTCGGGGTTCCCCAAGCTGAAGTCGAAGACCGCCTCGGAGCCGTACTTCCGCTTGAGCTCGGCGCCCTGCTCGAACATGCGCCGGATCCAGGAGGCCGCGCTCATGAACTCCTGGACGCGCCGGCTGACCGCCATGGCTGACTCCTTTCGGAGCGCCAGAAGACCACTTCCTGGCCGTCGCGACAACCGCCCCCGCCCCGCGGTACCCCATTCTTACCGACCGCTCGACGGCCGAGTCGGTAGGAATTGGACCCCGAACCGGGCGGCAGGGCGCTCCAAGGGGACTTCGGTCCGGAACGCCGGTCGCTAGATCGCCGGCGGACGTTGCTCCAAGGCCCTCGAGGGGACAGTTCCCCCCGCCCTTCTCCCTCGCGGGTCGCCGACCTGGGCTCCGAAGTGCGTTGCTTCGGGGCCCTCGTCTTTTCCTTGCCGGGCCGCCCCTTCTCGGAACGCTCGGGCCGCGTCCGGGCCCGCCGTCCGCAGCTCCAGCGAAGCCGCAGGGGTCTTTGTCTCCCGCGCCCCGCGCCCTATGATCCCTTTCCGTGGTCCCCGCCGAGACGACGACCGGCTTTTTGAGCTTCGCCCGCCGGCGCCCGGGCGCCGACCGCTGGTCCGACGAGGCCTGGTCGCAGCTCGACGAACACGCGCGCTCCCTGGGCCTGGTGGGGCTCTTGGTCGCGGCGTGCTGCGACCCAGATCCGCAGGTCGTCCCCGAAGTCCGCGACGAACTCTTCGCCGCCCTCGGGCAGGACCTTGGGGACGCCCTCGGCGAAGAGGGCTCCGCCCCGCTCTCCGACCGCATGAACCGCTTCGCCGCCGCTCGCGGGGAAGCACCCCTCGCAAGCGCCGTCGCCCGGGTCGCCTTCGAGGTCTACGACCTCGCCGCCCACTCCTTCGTCGTCGACGACGTCCTCCGCGCCGGACGGGTCATGGCCCACGCCGGGCCCGGGCGGGACGCGCGCGAGGCGGTCCGCCAACTGATCCGCCTCTCCCGCCGCGCGGCGCGCAGCGCCCTGGGCCACCTCGACGGACAACTCGAGGTCGTGCACCGGCTTGGGAATCCGGAACTCCCCATCGACTACCCCGACCTCGATCGCCGCGTCGGGGACTACGCACCCCGGCTCTTCGCCCAGCGCTTGCCCTCGCTCGTCGCCTCCCTCCTCCACGACTGCCGGCGAACGCGCTTCGTATTCGTCCTCTGGGCCCGCCTCCGCGGCGTGGTCATCGGCAAGGCGCACCTCGCCGAGCTCGCCGACCGCATCGACCCCCGCGACCCCCTGCGCCTCGTCGAAGGGCTCCTGCACCGCCGCGCGACCTGCGACGCCATCGCCCGCGCCGCTGCCGCCGCCCCCGAAGCGCACCGGATCGAAGCCGCCTTCCTGGCTTCGGCCTGAGCAGAGGGCCTGAGCGCGAGGTTCAAACGAGGGGCCCGAACGGCGGGCCGAATCCGGCCGCGATCCTCCCGCGGTCCCACCTCGCCTCGGCGCCCGTCTCCCCCGCGGTCCCGGACCGCCGCGTGCCGGCCTGCCGAATCCTCGCGCAGGAAGGGCCCGGTCCGAGCCCCGCAGGGGAAGAACTTCAGTCGAGGTCGTCGTCTAGGTCGAGGTCGTCGTCTAGGTCGAGGTCGTCGTCT
>RFHU01000159.1 GCA_003695705.1 Planctomycetota bacterium | reverse complement strand
TTCGGCACAACCTCACGGTGACCCTCGACGGACACCCGCGCAGCGGCGAGTCCCTGGAGCACCTACCTCGCTTCTTCGCCTCCCAGCGAGTGGAGGTGGTCAGCTCGCTGCCCTACTACAAGCCGTACTTCACCGACCGCCAGCGCGGCCGCGGCGTCTTCGCCAAGAGCATCGAGAGCCTGCGCCGGCTCAACGCCGTCGGCTACGGGCTCCCGGACAGCGACCTCTGCCTGACCCTGGTCTACAACCCCGCCGGGAGCTTCTTGCCGGCCGACCAGACGAGCCTCGAGGCCGACTACCGGCGCTCGCTCCGCGAAGAGTTCGGGGTCGAATTCACCCGTCTGATTGCGCTCACGAACATGCCCGTGGGCCGCTTTCGCGAGGACCTCGAGCGCGAGGGACGCTACGTGGAATACATGCGTCGGCTCGCCTTAGCCTTCAACCCGCGCGCCGCCGAAGGCGTCATGTGCCGCTCCCTGATCAGCGTCGACTGGGAGGGAACGGTCTACGACTGCGACTTCAACCAAATGCTCGGCCTCCCCGTCCTCGCGGGCGAGCGCCCCCTGAGCGTGTTCGACCTCGAGCTCGAAGACCTCGGTCGTCTCCCGATCCGCCTCGGCAGCCATTGCTTCGGCTGCACGGCGGGGGCCGGCAGCAGCTGCGGCGGCGCCACCGCCTGAGCCGCGCCTCGGTTGCTGGGGTCGAGGGCGGCGGCCGGCCGCCGCCCTCGCGTCCCACCGGACCCTGAGCGAGAATGCGCCCATGATCCAGCAACTGACCGTCAAGCTGCCCAACCGCCCCGGATCGCTCGAACGCGCACTGGCCGCCCTCGCCGCCGCAAACGTCGACCTACGCGCCCTCGCCGTCTCGGATCGCGGACCGGACCACGGCGAAGCGAGCATGATCGTCAGCGACCTCGACTCCGCCCGCACCGCCCTCACCGACTACGAACTGCTCGTCCACGAGGTGGTGGTCGTCGCCGTCGACGATCGGGTGGGGGGGCTCGCGGCCATTCTCGAGGTCCTCGCGGCCCGCGAGGTCAACATCGCCCAACTCTACGCCTTCGTCTCCCGACACCAGACCAAGGCCCTCGCCGTGCTCCGCGTCGACGGAGACCCGGCGGACGCGGCTCGCCTCCTGGCCGACGCAGGCTTCTCGGTGATCGGTGGAGTCGCGGGGGCCGACGCCCGCCCGACCGGACCCAAGCCCCTCGACGAACACAGCGGACTCGACTTCATTTGGTGAACCGCCCGGTCGTCCGGCGCGCGCAGGCGTCCGCCGCGTTCCTACAATGGATCCCGTGAACGCCCGCCCGCCTGCCCCCAGCGCCCAGCTCCTCGAGCGCCTCCGCGCCCCGGGGCCCGTGGTGGCGGTCGAGCTCCGCCCACCGCGCGCCAACCTGCCCCGCGAGCGGAGCATCGACACCTGGATCGACATGTACCACGGCATTCGCCGGGTGGTCCGCCAGGACGCCTTCATCTTCCTCACCGACAACGCGGTCGGGCAGGCCGAGGAGGAGAGCCTGCACCACCTGCAGACGAACCTGGCGCAGGACGTGCCCCCGGCCCGGCTCGTGCCCATCCTGACCTGCAAGCACTCCCTCGACTACTGCCTCATGTTCGCCGACCGCGCCGCAAGCAGCGGCTACGAATCGCTCACGGTGACCGGCGGAGACGCCGCCGTGGGCCCGCCGCGCTGTCTGGAGCGCGCCTGGATGCTCCGCGAGCGGATTCGCGAACGCATCCCCGGTCTGGCCCTCGGCGGTTGGGCCAACCCCCACCGCGACGCGACGCAGCAGGTCGCCTACCTGCAGGCGCCGCGGTCCAGCGCCGACTACTACCTCACCCAGGTCGTCTCCCACCACGACATGCCCCGCGTGGAGGCCTTCGTGCGCGAGGCGCGCACGCGCGGTCTCGAAGTCCCCGGACTCGTTGGCGTTTTCTACTACCGCAGCGCCAACCCCAAGACCCTCGCGCGCCTGGGCAAGTTCCTCCCCGTCCCCGCCGAAGAGTTGACCCGCGAATTCGCCGCGGGCGCGACCCCCGAAGAGGTCTGCGCGCGCTCCGTGCGCTCCTTGCGCAACGTGGGCGTGGAGAAGGTCTACGTGAGCAACCTCCCCTTCCGTAGCGCGGCCGCAACGTTGCGGCGGGTGCTCGACCTCGTCGACTGACTGCGCTCGGCGCCTTCGCCGAGCGCTGCGCCGCCGATGCCCCTCGGGTAAGCTGCGCCCCATGGACGAGAACCGCCTGCTGCGCCTGCTCGGCGAAGGCGTCGCGGTCTGCGACGGCGCCATGGGGACCATGCTCTACGAGCGGGGTGTGTTCGTGAACCGCTCCTTCGACGAGCTGAACCTCACCCAACCCGACCTCGTCCGCGAGGTGCACGCGGAGTACGTGGCCGCAGGCGCCGACGTGATCGAAACGAACACCTTTTCGGCGAACCGCTTCAAGCTCGCGCCTCACGGCCTGGTGGACCGTCTCGAAGCCATCAACCGCGAAGGGCTCCGGATCGCCCGAGAAGCCGCCGGCAACCGAGCGCGGGTGGCCGCCTCGATCGGACCCCTGGGCGTGCGCATCGAGCCCTGGGGGCCGGTGAGCCTCGCCGAGGCGCGCGCCGCGTTCCAAGAGCAACTCGAGGCCCTCGACGCGGCCGGCGGCGTCGACCTCGTCCTGCTGGAGACCTTCTACCACCTTCCGGAGCTTGAGCAGGCCGTCCGCGCAGCGCGCGACGTCTTCCCCCAAACCCCGCTCGTGGCCATGGTCTCGGTCACCCAGGAGGGAGCGACCCCCGAGGGGATCCCCCCCGAGAGTTTCGGCCCGACACTGGCCGACTGGGGAGTCGACGGAGTGGGAGTGAACTGCGGAGCCGGTCCCGTGGCCACCCTCGAAGCGATCGAAGGGCTCGCCGAGGCGGTGGAACTCCCCTTGGTCGCGCAGCCCAACGCCGGGCAACCGCGGAACATCGACGGCCGCAACCTCTACCTCAGCTCCCCCGATTACGTCGCCTCCTACGCACGCCGCTTCGTCAAGGCCGGCGCTCGGCTCGTCGGTGGCTGCTGCGGGACGACCCCCGAACACATCCGCGCGATCCGTGCCGCCGTGGCCGCGACCCGCCCCGCCGCCCGTCCCCGCCCCTCGGCGCGGCACCCGCGCCCGACGGTCCCACCCAAGCCCGTCCCGCGACGGGAGAAGTCGGCCCTCGCCGCGAGCCTCGCCGACGGCCGCTTCCCGGTGTGCGTGCGGGTCCACGCACCCCGCGGCTGCGATCCGGAGCCCACCCTGGAGACCGTCCGCTCCCTGGCAGCCGGCGGCGCGGAAGAGATCATCGTCCCCGAGGTACTCGGCAGCGGGCGCATGACCCCCTTCGCCCTCGCGCAGTTCGTTCAGGAGCGTGTGGGCTGCGAGGCCGCGGTGGAGTATTCCTGCCGCTTCCGCACCCTGATCCGCATGCAGTCCGAACTCCTGGGGGCCTACGCGCTGGGACTCAAGAACGTGATCCTGGTGACCGGGGCCGCCCCCTCGCTGGGCGAGGCCCCCGACGCCACGGCGAACCTCGAGGTCGACTCCATTGGCCTCACCAACATGGTCCGCCGCCTCAACGAGGGGCTCGACATCGGCGGGCGCTCCCTGGGGCGCCCAACCGGCTTCCACATCGGCGTCCACCTCGATCCCTTCGCCATCGACCGCGCCCACGAAGTCCGCCGATTCGAGTGGAAGGTGGACGCCGGGGCCGAGTTCGCGGTCACTCCGCCCGTGCTCGACCCCGAAGGACTCGCCGACTTCCTTGGCGCGGTGGAGCACTGCCGGATCCCGCTCCTCGCCTCGGTCCCGCTGCTCGCCAGCCTTCGCGACGCAGAGCGACTCCAACGGGAGACCGGAGTGGGCCACCTGCCCTCGCCCCTCCTCGAGCGCTTGCGCACGGCCGACGCGAAGGGCAACGTGGCCGCAGCGGGCTTCGAAATCGCCCGCGAAATCGCAGACGCCCTGCGGGGCCTCGTCGAAGGCGTGGCCATCGTCACTCCGGAGGGAGAGCACGCCCGCGCCGCGAGGCTCGCCGAGGCCCTCCGAGAAACCGCCCACTCCTGAGGAGGGACCCGGGAGACCTCCTCACCCCAACGCAAGGAGGGGAAGCCCCAGGGCCAAGGTGCACAGGAAGCCCGCCCCCAACCCCAGCAACCACTCCGCGTCCCAAGCCATCGTGCGCCTCTCCCGCCAAGGGAATCCTCGTCGTCCGCCGGGGAGGACCCCTCGGACCCTCCGCGACCGCGACCTCGCCACGGCAGGACCTCGCCGCGGTCCCCGTGGCCCATCGCCCCGGCTTCAAGCAAGCTCGAGACCAAGGCCCACGAAGCCGAGCACGTACGCCGCTGCTCCCTCAAGTCCTTTTGTCCAGTTCCCGCCTCCCGGCAGAGCGTCCGCTCCGGACGCTCCGACAGGAAGCCTCCCAGGGAAGGCGCCATCGTCTCGCGAACGACGCAGGACACGGGAAGAACCGACCGCTCCAGGGACGGCGCGCGCGGCCGCCCCACTCGACTTGCGGCCCGAGCCTACGCCCTCGGCAGAACCAGCCTCCCCCGGGGCGGCTCTTCAGCGCGCGAGGGCGGCGAGCAGGTCCACCCGGTCGTCCGTCCAGGGGCGCGGCAGGTCCTCGACCGGCAGGGCCCGCCAGCGAGGACCGAGGAAGGCGAGGAGCTCGGCGCGCCGGGCGAGGACCACGCAGTGCGAGCGAGCGGCGCCGTCGCGCCGCCGCAACTCCGCAGGCACACGCGCGAGCCGGCGGGCACGACCCACGAGGCCCAGGCGGCGGGCTTGCGCTGCCACGAGCGGCTCGAGGTCGAGGACGCGGTTGGAAACGTTGAGGACCAAGAGGCCTTCCGGAGCGAGGCGTCGCAGGTAGAGAGCGAAGGCCTCCGTGGTGAGCAAGTGCACCGGCACAGCGTCCGAGCTGAAGGCGTCCATGACGAGAACGTCCCAGGGGGGCCCCTGTTCTCGACCGAGGAGCAGGCGACCGTCGCCCACGTGGATGTCCACGCTCGCGGGCGCGTTGCGCACGTAGCCGAAGAGCGGCCCGCGGGCGAGCTCCACGACCCAGGGATCGAGTTCGTAGAAGCGCCACAGGTCCCCCGGACGCGCATGGGGCAAGAGCCCCCCCACCCCGAGCCCCAGCACGGCGACCCGGCGCGGCCGGTCCGGCAGGGCAGAGAACAACTCGCCCAGAGGTGCGCTCCGCGCGTAGTAGGCCACCGGGCGGCGGGCCGCGGCGTCGTCGAGGAAGCGCTGCCCGTGCACGGTGCTCCCGCTGAGGTAGCTGCGCAGCGCGCCCGAGTCGATCACCGCGTGGGTGCCGTAGAAGCTGCGCCCACGCAGGACCAACCGCCCGCTCCCCACGAGCGCACACTGAAGGCAGAGCGAGCCCAGCAGGGCGTAGAGCGCGGCACGCCCCCCTCCCCCCTGCAGGCACCACCGAACCAGGACCGCGACCAGGAGCACCCCCGCGTGCGCGGGCCACTGCGCGAGACACCCCTCGGCAGAGAAGCCGGCGAGGAGCAGCGCAAGAAGCGCTCCGACTTCCAGCCAGAGGAGGCGGCGCAGCCAACGGTCCGCAGGCCCACGTCCCCCCTCCCTTCCGCCGGGCAGGAGCAGGAGGCTGAGGAGCAGGGCCAGCGGGTATTCGGCGACCGAGCGGAGCAGGAAGGGCGCCAGCAGGGCGCAGCAGACGCCGGCGGCCAGCCCCCCACAGGCGATCCAGGCATAGAACGAGGTCAGCCCTTCGGCGGGGGGACGGTCGCCGTAGAGGTCTCGGTGCAAGAAGAGCATGGCCCCGAAAACACCGAGCGCATGCGCGACCAGGAGGAGGCGCGGCCAGGGGAACTGCCACAGGCCGATCAGGGCCGACGCCAGGAGGAGGAAGAGCACCGGGGCCAGGAGGAGGGCCGCGCGCTCCCGAGACACCCAGCGCCGGCCGCGGAAGGAGAGCACGAAGGAGAGCAGGTAGAGGCCCAGCGGGACGACCCACAGCAAGGGGAAGGCGACCAGGTCCGTGCCGAGGGTGGTCGTGAGCCCGTAGAGCAGGGCGCACCCCAGGAAGGAGCGCAAGGCCCAACGGCCCCGGACACGCCAAGGGACGGGGGGAACCGCGGCGAGCGCACGCGGCGGGCGCCGGCGACGCCCATTGCCGGCACCGAAGGCCAGGACGCCGCAGGCCCAGACCCCGTAGCCCAGGCTCCAGAGGACCCGCTGCTCCTCGAGTCCCAGGCACGGCTCGAAGAGGAACGGGAACGCGAGGAGCGCCAGGAAGCTTCCTGCGTTGCTTGCGACGTAGAGACCGTAGGGGCCGCCGCGCCCAAGCGCACGCCGAGCGAACCAGGACTGCAGCAGGGGTGCGGTCGTCGCGAGGGCAACGAAGGGAAGCCCGAGCGAGCGCAGGAGCACCTCGAGGAGCGCGAGGACCGGCTGCGCGGCGGGGTCGACAAGGGGCTGCACGAGCGCGAGGGGAAGCACCGCCGCCCCGCCGAGGAGCGGGAGGAGCCAGCACAAGGGCCCGACCCGGGGTCCTGCACGCTGGGCCCCGTGCGCGAGCCCGACCCCGCAGAGGAGGAGGGCCTGAAAGGAGAGGAGGCTGGTGGTCCACACCGCAGCCGCCCCCCCGAAACGGGGGAGGAGCAGCCGCGCGGCCAGAAGTTCAAGCCAGAAGAGGAGGAAGGCCCCCCACAGCGCCAGGGCACCGTAGAGGACCGGAGCCACACAGCCCCCCGCGCGCGGCGCTTGCACCGCGGGGCCCGGCGCGCTCCACCTTCCCCGTGGTCCGACCGCGCGACGCTCGCCCGCGCCTCCCCCGTCGCACGCAAGGGCTTCGCTCACCCCCCGGACGCCGCCCTCAACCGCCGCAGCGCACGCGGCCCCGGCCAAGCGCCGAGCCTCCGCCCCGACCCGCGGAGGCCTCCAGCACGGCGGGGAAAGGCGCGCGCGCCCCTCCTCGCGCACACGCGCGCCCAAGCCAGGCCCGGCCCGGCGGGTCGCCGTGCACCGCACTTCGCGCGGCTCAGCTCAACACCGCCCAAAAGACCGCAGCCTTCCTCACCGCCCTCCTCCCCCCAGGCAGCCTAGTCCCCGCCGCATGGCTGCTCAAGGCAGACCCGCCGCAGAACGACGCCCCAGCACCACCGCCCTTCCCGCCCGGTCCGGGCTGCTACCATGAGCTGCTCGCGAGGACCCTGGCATGGACGGCGAACGACCCCCCTCCGCTGCGCCCCGCGCCGAAGCCGCCCCCGAAACGGTGGCCCGCGTGCGGGTGATCTACGGCGACACCGACGCCATGGGGATCGTCTACTACGGCAACTACATGCGCTTCCTCGAAGTCGGCCGCGTGGAGCATCTGCGCGCCCTCGGCAAGGCCTACGCCGAGATCGAAGCGCTCGGCTACCAAATCCCCGTCGCCGAAGTGCGGCTCAAGTACCTGCGCCCGGCACGCTACGACGACGTGGTGGAGGTGCGCACCCGCGCCGAAGCCAGCCGCGCGGCCATTCGCTTCGACTACCGCCTCGTGCGCACCGCAGACGGCGAACTGCTCGCCAAGGGCTTCACCCGGCATGCCTGTGTGGACAGCGCTCGGGGGCGCGCGGTGCGCCTCCCCGCGGTCCTTGCCGAACTCTTCGCCGCACGCACCGACCCTGCGAAGGAACGGAACGCCTCCGCTTGCGACCGATAGCCGCCCGCCTCCGCGCCCTCAGGCGCCGGAGCCGCCAGCGCGCGCCGGAGGCTGCGACGGGCCGTAGCCGTAGCCGTATCCGTAGTAGAGGTCTCCGTAGTAGTAGCCGTAGTCGCTGCCCGGGCGCTGGTTGAGGATCACCCCCACGGGCTCGCGCCCGACCCGCGAGAGCTCGACGACGGCGAGCTGGCTGGCCGAGCGCCGCGAGGTGCGCGCGGACACGACCAAGACCACCGCGTCCGCGGCCACCGCCATGAGGACCCCGTCGGAGAAGGCCGCCACGGGCGGCGTGTCGATCACGATCCGGTCGAAGCGCTGGCGCAGGCCGCCGATCAGGCGCGCGAAGGCCTCCCCGCTGCCGAGGAGGTTCGCGGCGTTCTCCTCGCCCTGCCCGGCGGGCAACAGATAGAGGTTCTCCACGTCGGTGCTCTGCAGGAATTCGAGTCCCTCCCCCTCCTCCAGGGCGTTCCGCAAGCCCGGAGCCGGATCGGCGGCGAAGACCTTGTGCACGCGCGGATTGCGCATGTCGCCGTCGACGAGCAGAGTGCGGCGGCCGGCCTGCGCCTCGGCCACGGCCAGATTGACCGAGCAGAGGGTCTTCCCCTCTCGCGGGACTCCGCTCACGCACACGAGCACACCGCAACCCTCGCTCGGGAACGCCCCCGTCGCGTTGAGTTGCACGCGCGCCCGTCGGAAGGCCTCCGCGTAGGCGGAACTGGGGTTGCTGAGGGCGTAGCGGTCGAGTTCGCGCCCGGAGACGTCGCTCAGCTCGGGCACGGCGCCGAGGACCGGAGGCCCGAGGCGCTGCGCCTCGGCGAGCGACCGAACGCGGTCGGAGAAGCGGTCGAGGCCCAGCGCGGCGAGGACGCCGGCGAACAACCCCAAGAGCGCCCCCACCAGCACGTTGCGCACGTGGTTGGGGCCGACCCGCACCGCGGCCAGGGCCGGGTCGACGATCCGCACCTCGGCCACGTTGACTCGCGAGTAGGCGGAAATGTCCTTCTGCTGCTGAATGAACTCCTCGTAGAAGCGCTCGTTCGCCTCGACTTCCTTCTTGAGGCTCTCGTAGAGGCGGGCCCGACGCGCGAGCTGGCGAGACTGCTCGCGCAACTGCTGTGCCCGCTGGCTGAGCCCCTCTTCCTCGCTCAGTCGCTGCTGCCGCTGGCTCTCGAGCTGCCCGAGGATCGTGTCGATCTCCTGGCGAAGGAGGAGCTTGAGCTGATCCCGCCGGGCGCGCGCGGCCCGGACCTGCGGCCAGTTCTCTCCGTAGCGCTGCTCGAGCCCGGCGAGTTCGAGTTCGGCCTCGGCGAGGTTGCGCCGTAGCATCGACACCACCGGGCTCTGAGCGACGGGCGGCGCCATGTCGAGGGGCCGTCCTTGTTCCAGAACCCTCCGGATCGTCTCCAGGGACGCGTCCAGCGCGATCCGATCGCGCCGCACCGCCTCCAGCGCGCGGTTGTTGGCGTCGATCTGCTGAATGAGCAGTTCTTCCTGCCGCTCGAAGAGCGGGGTCTGGTTGGAACTGAGGAATTCCTCCAGCTTCTTGCGGCTGGCGGCGAGGGTCGCGCCGAGGCGACTCACCACCACCGCCACGCTGGCCTCGGTCTGGCGCGTCTTCTGGCCCCAGAGGCTCTTGCGCTGGCGGGTGTAGGCTTCGGCCAGGGCGTTGGCGTACAGCGCGCAGCGCTCCTCGTGGCTCGAGGTGTAGGTCACGTCCACCACGTAGGTGGTCTCCTCCGGATGCACGTCCACCCCGGCCAGGAAGGCCATGGCGAGGGCGTTCGGGTCCTCGGAGCCGATGTCCTCCGCGAGCTGTCGCGCGATCACCGAGTTGCTCTCGATCACCGCACGCGCCAGCGAGAGGCTCGTCATGTCGCGAATCTCGCTGTTCAGGTATTCCTGCGGGATGCCGTCCCAGCGGTATGCGTACTTGGCCTGAATGGGGTCCGGCGGCTCACGCACCAGGCGCAGGCTTGCCGTGGCCGCGTAGACCGCCGGCAGGCGGAGCGTGCGCAGGGTCGCCAGCAGGGTGCACGCACCCGCCACGACCAGGACCAGCGGCAACTGGCGGCGGAGGGTCTGCAGGTAGACCCACAGGTCCTCGTGCAGTTCGTCCTCGTCCTCGAGGCGCCCGAGTTGGCTCTCGCGCGAGTCCACTAGAAGATCCCCTCGGGTACCCAGATCAAGTCGCCGGGGCTGAGTACCGGATCCTTGCTCAGGTCGCCGCTGCTGATGATGTCCGCCACGGGCACCGAGTACGCTCGCTTCTCGCCGTCCTTGCTCGCCCGGATCAGGCGCACCGAGTTCGCGGCGGCCACCCGCGTCAGCCCCCCCGCGAGGGCCAATGCCTTGGTGACCGTCAGGTCGGGCTCGAGCGGAATGCCGCCCTGTCGGTTGACGGCTCCGAGCACGTAGACCCGGCTCACGGACCGGGAGGAGGCAATGATCGTGTCGTTGGCCGTGATCTGCACGCGCGCTCGCTCCAGCGGATCGGCGGGAATGCGGTACGTCTCCCCGCCCGCGGCGCTGCGGCGAATCAACAACAACCCCCGCGGATCGGCGTTCTCGCTCAGTCCCCCCGCAAGCCCGAGCGCCTCGTCCACCCCCAGGCGGCTTCCGTCGGCCAGCGGGAAGCCGCCAGGGTCGTTCACCGCCCCGAAAATGAACAGCTCCTGCTTGGGCGGCACGTAGACCACGTCGCCGTCGAGAACCGGAACGTCGGCCTCCAAGCGGCCTTGGTTGACGATCTCCAGGAAGGAAATCCGGTAGGTCTTCCGCTCCCCTCCTTCCTCGCGGATCAGTCGCACCGCCGAGGGGTCCGCCTCGAGGTCGGTCTTTTCGGTGCTCAGCCCGCCGGCGAGGGCAATGACCTGCGTCAGGGTGAGGCGTCGATCGAAGGGCAGATCGTAGGCGCCCGGATTCCTCACTCGGCCCAGTACGTAGACCTTCCGCCCGCTGGCTTCGAGGACCTCGACGTGGACGTGGGCCTGCCGCAGATAGCCGCGCGCGACGAGCGCCTCCGCAACGCCGCGGCCGAATTCGTCGGGGGTCTTGCCCTGGGCGCGAACCTTTCCGAGGTAGGGGAGGTGCACGCTGCCGTCGGGACCCACCCGCGTCCGCGCCACGCTGAAGGCCGGCTCCCCGGAGACCTCCACCCGCAGCACGATCCCCGGCTCGAGGATCTCTCCCCGCGCGCCGCCCAAGGAAGGGGGAAGCTGGGTTCGCGACACCCGCGGCGGAAGCGGAGGCGGATAGGGCAGCTCGGCACCGCGCCCGGGCAACCGCGGCACCGCGTCGGCCCCCTTGCGCCCGGCGGTGAGCGTAGGGGTGCACCCGAGGGCGCAGAGCACTAGCAAACCGCTCCAGCGCGCCCTCACAGCCCGAACCCCACCGAGAGCGCCACTTCGTGGGCGGCGTAGTCGCTGTCGGGAAAGCCGCTGGTCAACTTGACGAAGCGGTAGCTCCCCACCACGGAGATCCACTCGCGCAAGGCGTAGTGCAGTGAGGCCCGCGCTTGCAGCCGATTGAGGTGCTCTCCCGGGCTGGCAACGGCGTGCGTGTAGCCCACGGCGGCCCGCACGGCGAGCTCCCCGGTGATCCCCTGCTCCACTTCGAGGGTCACGCCGTCGCTCCGCAACCCGTTGGAGTTGGTCGAGGGTGCAATCTCCCGCCGGTAGGCGAGGACCAGGCTCGTTCGCTCCAGCGGCTCCCAACGCGCCGAGGCCCGCACCACCAAGGACTGCAGGTCGCGGCGGTCGGGGTTCGGGCCTCTCCGGGCGTCTTGGAGCGACCACCCGACCTTCAGCGACGCCGAAAGCTTCGCCGTCAACTCGCCGTCTGCACCGACTACGGCCGCGTGAACTTGGTAGTCGTTGAGGGAGCCTCGCCCGCCGCGGCGATACGTCCATTGCTTCCAGTTGTACTCCACCAGCGCACGCAGCCGCGGACGAAGCCTCCAATAGAGCTGGACGTCCGCGCCGTAGCCGAGGGCGTCGAGGTCGTTGAGGGCCTTGCGCCGGTAATCGTAGCGCTCGACCCCTCCGCCCGCGCGCGCGCCGAAGGCGCCGGCCTTGCCTTCCACGTAGCCCGAGACCTCGAGGCGGTCGAGGACCACGATCCCGGTGAGCTGGATCGATTGCGGATAGGCGTCGCGCCGCCAGGCGGCGTCGGCGTGCGCCTCGACGCGGTTCCCGTAGAGGTCGAGGCGCACGCGGGCCTCTTGGGCCAGGGTGTCCCCGCTCCCGCTCTTGACGAGTTCCAAGGCGGCGGCCCGGTAGCCGACCTCGAGCCGGTGGTCGTAGAGTTCGGTGTCGAGACGCACCCCCGCGCTCACTGCGCCGTATGCTTCGCGGCGCAGGGTCACCCCCGGGGCCGTGGGGTCCTGGAGCAGGTAGTTGTCGGTCCAGCCCAGGCGCGCGGCGGCGAACACGTGCGGCGTAACGACCCCGAAGAGCTTGTAGACGATGCTCGGCGGAAAGGAGTGCCCGCCGACCGAAAGGTCGCTGGGCTGCGCGCGGCGGTCTTCCAAGCGGCCGATGGACTCGAAGTCGTCGAAGCTCTGCGCCCGGGCGAACGTGGGGAGCGCGCAGAGGAGAGCGGCCAGGGCCGCTCCCCGGAGCCCTCGCCGGCGCTCGGTCGCTATGGACCCGAGACCTTGGCTCCGGGTGCTGCGCGCAGTGCCCTGGACCGCACCCTCACGGCTGCCCCCGCCCCAGGGGACCGCCAAAGACTCCGCGAGCCGAGCAAAGGACTGCTTCAAGGTTGCCTAAGGGCCGCTCGGGCTCGCTGGCGGGGGCACGTCGAGCAGGTTCGGGAACGGGTCCTCGGTGAGCACCGGGACCGGCGCGCCCCGGCCTTCGCCCGCCAGTCCCTCGAGCTCCGCCTGGCCCTCGCCGAGCGCGCTCCGGTCGAGAATGACGAACTCGCCTTCCCGAGTCGCGAGGACGACCAACGGACGCCCCGGCTCGGTCCCCAGCGCCGGCGCGCCGGGCATGGAAAGGAAGGCCGTGCCCCTCGCGTCGCCGAAGCGGGACTCCACGGGGGGTGCCCCGTCCTGAATCCAGAGCTGGCGCGCGTCGGCGTAGACGAAGCGGTGGAGGTCGCGCTGTCGGTCCAAGCGGACCTCGCCGCGCCCGGAGATCTCCAGCCGGTCGGACTCCCGCAGGCCAAGGGCAGCCACCGCGTACGGCCCCCCTTCCTCCAGGCGCGCCGCCACCCCTTCGAGGCGGATCCGCACCGAGCCCCCCCCCTCCAGGCGCAAGAGGACGCTCGGGTTCTCGATCAGGAGCGAGTAGGGGTGCTCAAGGAGCAGGCGGGTCGTCCCGTCGCGAAAGCGGATCTCCGGGCGGCCGGAGACGCTGCCGAGCGTGAGGGCGAGCCCTTCGCGCATTCCGAAGGCGGCCCCGGTGGCGCAGCGAACGCGCACCTCCGGCTCGAGCTCGATCTCCGCCCCGACGCCGGCGCCCGCGAAGGCCAACTCCCGCTCGCCCGGAAGCTCGAGGACGACCGGCCCTTCCCGCGGAGCGCGCACGGCGAGCCGTTCCCCGCTGCGAAGGGTGACGCCGAAGCCAGGATCTTCGCCGGCGCGCGCACGCGAAACGACCCGCCCCTCCCCGACTTCGAGGAGGACGGAGACGGGCCCGAGTTCCGCGGACGCCTCGACCCGCGCCTGTCCGCCGCGGTCGAGCTGCAGGGTCGCGGCAGGCCCCAGGGGAAGCTCGAGGTGCCCCGCGACCACGCGCACCCCGACGCTCTGCGCGGCGGACTCGCGGACGAAGGCCGCCGCGACGAGCGAGAGGGCGGCCACGCCGCCGGGCGTGCGCAGGCGCAGGACCTCCTCGACGGCTTCCACCGTCAGACGCCCCGCCGAAAGCTCGAGGACCTCGGCGAGTTCGAGCCGGGTGCGCTCGCCAAGGGTGAGCGTGGCCCCGTCGGAGCGCACCAAGGTGGCGGACGCGCCGCCCCCCGTCTGCAAGGCGTCCCCCGCAACGAAGCCCTCCGCCCGTCCCCGCCCCTCGGGAAGGCGCTCGAAGTCGCCTTCGCGCCCGCGTCGCACACTGAGGCTGCCGCGCGAAACGAGCAGCCTCCAGGTGCGTTGCTCCCCTACGACGCCGGACGCCACCACCCCCAGCGGGTGCACGCCTCCCGGCGGGATCTCGAAGCGCGCTTGGCGGGCGCGCAGGACGAGGGGACCGTCGTTCGCCGGATCCGCCCGCACCCGCCAGGCGCTGCCGTCTCGCACGAGCGCGGCCCCCTGGCCGTCCTCCACTTCCAGGCGCGCCTCCTCGGTGCCGAGGAGGACGCGCCCCTCGTAGACGCGAGCCCGCACGCTCCCCCGCTCGCGAGAGAGCTCCGCCACCGCCCCCGGCTCCGCCCGACCGCGCAGCGGAGCGGGCAGGCGCAAGGCCACCGGCTTGAGCGCCGTCCGCAGGTGCACTTCGCCGCGCAAGAGGGAGAAGCCCTCCGCGCCCTGCACCTCGCCGACGACGACCCGCGTGAGCGGCGCCAGGCGCAGCTCCCCGCCGCCGGGGAGCACCAGCCGGGCGAAGCCGTCCGCCGCGGTGCCGACCTCCTCGCCCGGACGCAAGAAGACCGGCGGGTTGCTCGCCGCGGTCGCGGGCGTCTCCGCCGCGCCCACGCCCACCCCGCCGACGACGGCACTCAGCGCCGCGGCGGGGGCGAAGCGTTTCAAGGGCGCGAAGGCGCCCGGGACGGGGTCCGTGTAGCGCCGGGCACGGTCGTCGCTGAGCACGGCCGAGAGGGCACTCCGCGCCACGAAGCGCTCTCCTTCCCCGTCGAGGCGCACGTAGAGCATGTCCTCGAACTCGGCCAGCACGCGGCCGCGGGACTCGCGCCCCCCGTCCCGAAAGACGAACACCTCCGCCGCGGCGGGCGGAGCAAAGCCCGCGCAGATCCCCAGCACGGCCCCCAGGGTCCGCGCGCAGGCGCGCAGCACCTCAGTCCTCCGTGCGGCCTGCGACGTAGGTCCGCAGACCGCTACGCTGGGAGACCGCGATCCGCTGGCCCGGCTCCACGTAGACCGCCTGACCGCTGACGTAGGCGAGCACGTAGCGATCCCGCCGCACGCTCAAATCGAACTCCGTCCCGGCCTCCACGTCCAAGGTGCGGCTGCTCCGGGTCCCGGGAGACACCTCCACGCGCAGGCGACCGTCTTTCCCGACGCGGCAGTCGGTGCGCGGCCCGCCGTCTTGGTGCAGCACGAAGCGCCCGTCGCCGAGGTCGAGGCGGGACGCGCCCGCCTCCCGGCGCAAGCCGACCCGCGCGCCCGCCTCGAGGACGAGGTCCCCGCCGAAGACGCGCAACACCACCTCGGGACCCGAGCGGCGCGTGACCTCGAGCTCACCCCAGCTCGGGTGCAGGCGCACGAGCGCGCCGTTGGGCAAAGCGAGCTCCCGCCCCTGCGTCGTCCGCGGAGCGCGGGACGCGCTCCGCTCCGCCGGCGACGCGCTGGAGGCGGAGGGCGGTCCGGCGGCCGCGGGGTCCTGCCGTCGCAGCTCGACCCCCGGAGGGAGCTGGCCGGCAACCACGCGCCCGCCCTCGCGGCGCAAACTGTAGGTCCCAGCGACCAGGGGAACGCGCGCGCCGTCTTCGACCACCTCGAGCACCTGGCTTCCGTCGGGGCCGGGCACGACGCGAACGCGCACTGGATCGAGGAACCGGACCACCGCCCCGCCGGCCAAGCGCACCACCCGCACCCCCCCTGAGCGGGAGAAGGCCGCTTCCTGCCCAGGCCGCAAGACCGCCTCGAGGGGGCCGAGGAAGGCCGGAACCGAAGTCGCGCCGCTGGGCACCTCCAAGCGCACGACGCCGCCTTCGCGGCGCACGAGAAGCTCCCCGGGAGCCGCCACCTCGGCGCGCACTTCCTCTCCGAAGCGGGCGCCGGCCATGCCCCGGACGAGGGCAAGGCGCACTCCGTCGGGCCCGGCGCGCAGGCTCAGCTCTCCGCGCAGCAACCCGAGGGTGCCCCCCTCGACCCCGAGCGCCACCTTCTCGGAGGTGGTGACCACCACCTCTCCCCCCAGAAGGGCGAAGGGCGCTCCGCCCTGGGCGCCCCCCAGGCGCAGGCGAGCGCCGGCGAGGAGGCGCAGGTGGGCGCCGTCGGCCTCCAGGCGCAGGTCCCCCTCGCCGGCCTGCAGTTCGTCTCCCTCGCGAAGGCCGAGTCCGGCGGCTTCCGCCAGGGCGACGCGGCGCGGCGCCTCCCCCTTGCGCACGAGCGAGAAGGCCGCGGCGGCCGCCGTCACGCGCCCCGCGAGGGCCCCGGCAAGGCCAGAGGCCGCCGACGCCTCCGCCCGGCCGCCACCGGCGGTCGGCGACGACCGCTCGGCCTCGTCGGCGCGAGCTGGTTCCTCGGGCTGCAAAGGAAGGGCGCCGGTGGCCGGCGGAGGCTCTCCCTCGGCCCGGGCGAGGTCGGCACGGTCCCCCTGCCCTTCCGGGGAGACCTCGAGGAGCACCACCCGCTCTCCCGGTTGCACGGCGACCCAACGGGAGCGGTGCTCTAGGCGCAGCGGCCAGGCGTTGGTGTTGCTCGCCTGAAGGCTGGCGGGTTGGCGCGCGTCGGCCGCGCGCACGTCCAGGACGTGCTGGCGGGGAATCTCCACCCGGTAGCCCGCGCGGGCACGGAACACGAGCCGACCGCGGACGCAGATCAAACGACTGCCTCCGCGCAAGTGCTCGAGGTCGGCCTCGCCGCCGACGCAGTCGAGAACTCCCTCGGGCAGCGCAACCTGCCCCCTCCCCTCGCCGACCTTGAGGCGCAGCTTGCCGGACAAGAGGTACGCCCGCTCGGGGCCGAAACGCACGACGGCGTCGTTGCGCGCCGAGCCGATCACCCCTCCCAAGCCGAAGAAGCCGACGCGGCCGTAGGGCCCCGTCCTCAGTTCGTCCCCCTCCCGCAACACCGCGTCGCCCCCGTGAATCGACACGGAAACCTCGGTCCCGTCCCGGCGCACCCGCACCGGCCCTTCGAGGGACTTGACCACCGCCACCGGGTCCCGCGCCAGCGCCCCGAGCTCGAGGGGCCGCGGCCGGCCGTCGGCGTCGCGCGCCTCCGCCACCGACGCTCGCTCGAAGAAGACGATCCCCTCGCGGCCGTCGAAGGCGATCCGGGTGGGACCGACCGCGAGGAGGCGCCCTTCGAGGCGCTTCCCGTCGGCGAGCAGCAGCTCGTCCGCGGTCGCCACGCCCGACGCGCCGACCAGCAACGCGCCCAAGAGCGCTCTCCGAGCGAGGGTCACCGGGAACCTTCCTTCCTGCCCAGGAATAGACGACGGGCGGACGGCACGCAACCCTCGAAGGTCCAAAACCATACGAAGGCACGGCGCGTGCGGAGACGCGAGCTGGCGGCCCGCGTTCCGTCGGGAAGCGGCTCGGAGCGGTCGCGCTCAGTCGAGGCCGAGTTCCTTGCGGAAGGGCAGCAGGTGGATCCCGGCGTCGACGGTGGGAACGCGGACCTCGATCACCACCGGCCGGTCGAGGTCTTCCTCCCGGGTGAGGTCGACCGCCTTGTAGACGGCCCGAACCTGCTGTTCCGCCTTGGCGAGTTCGGGGCTCCGGCGCGCCCGCAGCCGACGAATCGCGGGGCGATCGGGGGTCTTCTCCAGGTAGCGGCTGTATTGCCGCGCCACACTCGCCCGAACCCGCACGATCTTGAGGTAGGTACTGGCTCCGGGGCGCGTCACGGCGAGGGTAACGGGCTCGCGCTCGAGGAAGCGCTCGACGGACTTGGGGTGGAAGTTGCGCCCCTGCAGGCGTTCCCGCGAGTAGACGCTGAACACCGACTGCCCGCGGCGCACGAGGTAGAGGTACACCTCGCCGAGGTTGAGGTCCTTGCCGCCCGGGGCGCGCTGGGTCCCCAAGGAAATGCCGACGAGCTTGACCTGGTCGTGCACCCGAAACACCGCGGGGGTGCGCGAGGGCAGGAAGAAGACCTTCCTCCCGCGGCGCTTCACGAAGCTGAGCGCGTTGAGCTTGAAGGGGCGCACGACGAGCAGGGGAACGTTCCGGGCGAAGCGTCCCTTCCACAGCGTGCGCGGATCCTTGCCGAGGATCTCCCGGTCGGCGAAGCGGTCGAGCCATGTCTCGTCCTCGTTGAGGGGCGCGTCGCCGCCGACGGTGTATTCGCGCGGGTCGTCGCGAAAGAGCAGCTCGACGGCCTCCACGTCGCGGGGCTCGAAGCGAGTCACCGCCCCGCCCTGCCCCTCGATGGCCAGCATCAGCTCCCGCGGGCGTACCGAAATCACCTCGCCGCGCACGGTCCCGCGCTCACCGCTGAGGCTCACGTCCACGAGGTCCTTGGCCTTGAGCGCGAGGACGTCCTTGGGGAACGAGCGCGCGCGGATCACCACGCTGGCGGGCCCGCGCCGTTCCGTGCCGGGAGCTTCGCTCGCCGAGGGCGCGGCCTCTGCGCCGACGAGCGTGGGCTCCGCCTCGGGCGGAGCCGGCTCGGGCTCGCCCCCGCAGGCGACGAGGGACGCCGCCACGGCACCGAGCAGTGCGCGAGCCAGGGCCGAAGGGGGTGCGGTCATGCGGGCCTCCCAGCGGGGTTCCTTCAGGGCAAACCGAGCTTTCCGGGGTTGAGAATGTTCTCGGGATCCAGCGTGCGCTTCAACGCCGAGAGTACGCCGTGCAGGGCCCCGTGGGAGCGCCGCAGCCCCTCCGCCTTGAGGAGCCCCACCCCGTGGTGGTGGCTCACCGCTCCGCCGCAGGAGACCACCGCCGCTTGGGCATCGCGCCAGGCGGCCCGGTAGCGCTCGAGCGCCTCCGCGGGCTCCCCTCGCGCGGCGGCGAAGGTGAAGTACATGCTGCAGCCTTCGGGGTAGGCGTGCGAGAAGTGCGCCATGACGAGCGCATGGCGAGCGAGGGCGCCGCGCACGGCGTCGTGCAGCGCCTCGAGGCGGTCCCAGGTGGTCGCGACTTCCATGGTGTCCACGAAGGCGCCGAGCGCGTAGACCTCGCTCTGCTTGAAGGAAACCGCGATCCGGTTTCGCCACCAGCGTTCGGCGGGCTCGGGCCCCCGGTCCTCTGCGCCAAGACGCGCACAGACCTCGGCAAAGACCTCCTCTTCGGCGGCCGCCAGGCGCTCCTCCCCCTCGAAGGTCAAGATCAGGAGCGAGGTCCCCGGGAGTCGGTCGACCAGGGCGTTGAGCTGCTCGGGGCGGCGCAGCAAGGCCGCCTTCCCTCGCCGCCCGAGTTCGGGGAGCAGGCCGGAGAGGAGCTCCCTCAGTCCGCCCCAGGTCGAGACGCTGTGGGGCCAGCTGCGTCCCAGGGGGGGATCGGGCGGGAGCTCGGCGCTGGGGAGGGGCGCCGGGGAAGCGTCGCCCGCCCTCGCAACGAGCAGGGTGTCCAGGGGGTCGTAGAGGCGAACCGCCGCAGGCCGCGCGCCGCGCTGCAGCCCCTCACGAACGGCGGCCAGCCCCGCAGACAACGAGCCGAAGGCGTAGCTGCGGAACAGGCGCACTTCAGGGCGCCGCCAGAGGCGCAGGGTCGCCCCGACGATGATCCCCAAGGTCCCCTCGCTGCCGACGAAGACCTGGTTCCAGTCCGGCCCCGTCGCCGCCCGGGGCACCACCGGGGTCCGCACCAGGGTCCCGTCGGGGAGCACCACGCTCAGGCCCACCACCATGTCCTCGACCTTCCCGTAGCGCGTCGAGAGTTGGCCGGCGCCGCGGGCGGCGAGGGCCCCGCCGATCGTGCTGCAGGTGATCGACGAGGGAAAATGCCCCAGGGTGAAACCGGCTCGCCCCAGCGCGTCTTCGAGGAGCTGGAGGTTCAGACCAGGCTCCACGGTGACGAGCTGAGCGCAGGGCTCGATCTCGACCAGCCGATCCAGCCGCTTCAGGTCGAGGGCGACGCCCCCGCGGACGGCGAGGGTGCCTCCGCAGACGCCCGAACCCGCCCCCCAGGGCACCAGCGGCACCCCCGCCGCGCGGCACACGCGGACGATCTCCTGCACTTCGGCGACGGAGGTCGGCCACACCACGGCCTGGGGCCGCCGCCAAGGGGGGTCTGCGCCCGCGGCGAAGGCGAGATGGCCCAGCGGACACGCGTCGCGGGCGTATGCCTCGAGCGTGGCCGGCGTACGCTCCACGCGATCCGGCGCGGTGACCTCCTCGAGGCGAGCGAAAACGGCGTCGGCCAGGGGAGCCGGGTCGGGCACGCGTAGAGTTGAGCATCCCTCCGTCCCCAGCGCCAGCGAACGAGAACGCCCGCCTGCCCTCGCCCCGGAGCCCCGCGGGCGCGGACGACCCTTGCCTCGACCGCCGCGGGCAGTATCCTTCCCCCTGCCGAGGAGGGGCCGTGCCGGAAGAAGCACAAGACCCGAGTGAGCCCGAGCGCGAAGCCGATCCGGCCGCGCAGGCGAAGGGGCCGGGGGTCGGTCGCCTGCTCTACCGTCTCGCCCTCGCCGGGGTCGGCGGGGTGGTCCTCGCCCAAGAGGAGCTGAGCGGCCTCTTCCAGCGCCGGGAGCTCGAGTCCGCCGACGGCGCGGGCACCGCCACCGACGAGCCGCCCGGCACGGTCGGCGCGCCTGGCTCCATCTCCCCCATGGAGGCGGCGGTCGACCGCGTCCTGCGCAGCCTCTGCCTTCCCACGCGGAGCGACGTGGACGAACTGCGCCGCGGCGTCGACGCGCTCGCGGAGCGCATCAACTCCCTCCGCGACTGACCGAGCGAGGCTCGAGAATGCCTCGCGCTGCTCGATTCGCGGCCCCGGGCTGCGTATCATGCGTGCACTCCGGGGCACACCATGCGAACCATCAAGCGCTACTCGAACCGCAAGCTCTACGACACAGAGGACAAGCGCTACATCACGCTCGACCAGATCGCCGAACTCGTCCGAGACGGTCAGGACATCCGGGTCGTCGACAACCAGAGCGGCGAGGACCTCACCACGGTGACCCTCTCTCAGATCCTCCTCGAACAGGAGAAGCGCAAGGAGGGAAAGCTACCCAAGTCCTTCTTCATGAGCCTCATTCAGCGTTCGTCGAATTCCATCGGCGACTTCATGCGCAAGAACGTGCTCCAGTACTTCGACTCCACCCTCCTCTCCGAGGAGACCATCGAGGAGAACGTCGACGAGCTGGTGCGCACTGGCGAACTCCCCCAAGAGGAGGCCAAGCAGCTCAAGGACGAGATCCGCGAGCGCACGCAAAGCTTCCGCGAGCGGCTCGACGAGCTGATCGAAGCCCGCGTGCAGGACCTGCTCAAGAGCCTCAACATTCCCACCAAATCCGAGGTGGAGTCGCTCAAGGAGCGGCTCGCCGAGCTGAACCGCCTCGTCGACGAGCTCGCGGCCCAGCGCGAGCGCGTCGACTGACCCCGCCACGCGCGCCGTCCCTCCCGGCGGCGCGTCGCCCCACCCGCGCCGCCACCCGCACCGCGTGGGCCCTCCTCTTCGCCACGGGCTGCGCCGCGAACGCAGCCAGCCTTCCCCCCGACGTACAGGACCCCGAGCACGTCCGCGTCCTCGCCGCGGACGACTTTCGGATCGTGGTCCAGAGCGAGTGCATCGACGAGAAAAGGACGAGCGCCCTCCTCGCGGAGTTGCGGCGCGCCCGCGCCTGGCTCGAGCGCTGGATCGGTCCCCACGCAGCGCCGGGGAGCTTCCTCGGCTGGGGCGTCCCCCGCCGAATTCGCCCGGGGCCCAGCGGGCCGGTGCGCGTGGACGTGGTCGTCCTCCCGGCGGGAGATCGCTGCCACGCGGACCGCGACGGAATCACCGTGGTCGCAGGCCATCTCGACCGACACGACGCCACCCACGAGCTGGTGCACTACCTCGCAGGTTCCAGCTGGCGCCCGCTGGACGAGGGCCTCGCCGTCTACCTCACCGAGCGACTTTGGGGGCCCTTGGGCGGAGTCCCAAGCAAGATCCGCGCGCGCGTCTTCGCAGACCTCGAACTGGCAAAGGACCTCGACCCCGAGGAGTTGCGCGCAGGCATGAGCCGCCGCGACTACGACATTGCGGGGGCCTTCGTGGGCTGGCTCCTCGAGGCCTACCCACGCGAGCACTTCTGGGAACTCTACTGCGGCCCCGTGCGCAACTACCACGGCGTCTACGGGCGGAGCGAGGCCGCCCTGTGGGCGCGTTTCTGGCGCTACGTGCGCAACCTCGACGTGCGCGACTCCAGCGCCTACTTCGCCTTCAAGGCGCGGATCGCTCGCCCGTGAGCGGACAGCCGGCGGCGGCGCTCCTCAACGCTCCTCGAGGGGCACGTAGTCGCGCGCGCCTTCGCCAAGGTAGATCTGGCGCGGCCGCGCGATCTTCTGCTCCTTGTCGAGGAGCATCTCGCGCCACTGCGCGAGCCACCCCACCGTGCGCCCGATCGCGAACAAGACCGGGTAGAAGTCGATGGGGAACTTCATGGCCTGGTAGATCAGGCCGCTGTAGAAGTCGACGTTCGGGTAGAGCTTGCGCTTGACGAAGAACTCGTCCTCGAGCGCGATCCGCTCCAGTTCGAGGGCAATGTCGAGGAGGGGATTGACCCCGGTGATCTCGAAGACCTCGTGGGCCAACTTCTTGATGATCCGCGCCCGGGGGTCGTAGTTCTTGTAGACGCGGTGCCCGAAGCCCATGAGCAGGGCCTCGCGGTTCTTCACCTTCTTGATGAACTCGGGCACCTTGTCCTTGCTTCCGATCTCCTCGAGCATGTAGAGGACCATGCGGTTGGCGCCGCCGTGCAGAGGCCCGTAGAGGGCTGCGGCAGCGGCCGCCAGCGCGGAGTAGGGGTCGACCTGCGAGGAGCCCACCGCCCGCATGGTGCTCGTCGAACAGTTTTGCTCGTGGTCGGCGTGCAGGGTGAACAAGACGTCGAAGGCCCGCTCGAGCGTGGGGTGCGGCTGGTAATTGGGCTGGTTGATGTTGAAGATCATCGCCAGGAAGTTGCCGCTGTAGCTGAGGTCGTTGCGCGGGTAGACGTAGGGCAGCCCCTGCGAGTGGCGGTAGGCGAAGGCCGCGAGGGTGGGCACCTTGGCGATCAAGCGGATCATCTGCGCCCGCCGGCACTCCTCGTCCAAGACGTCCTTGGCCTCGGGGTAGAAGCTGCTCAGGGCGGCCACCGAGGAGATGAACATGGACATGGGGTTCGCGTCGTAGCGAAAGCCCTCCAGGAAGGACTTCATGTTCTCGTGCACGAAGGTATGGACGGTCACTTCCTCGACGAACTTCTCGTGCTGTTCGCGGGTCGGCAGCTCGCCGTTGATCAGCAGTTGCGCGACCTCGAGGAAGGTCGCCCGTTCGGCGAGCTGCTCGATGGGGTAGCCGCGGTAGCGGAGGATCCCCTTCTCGCCGTCAATGAAGGTGATCCGGCTCTTGCAGGACGCGGTGTTCTTGTAGCCAGGGTCGTAGACCATCATCCCGAACTCGTCGTCGGTGACCTTGATCTGGCGGAAGTCCATCGCGTTCACGGTTCCGTGGGAGATCGGAAGCTCGTAGCTCTTGCCGGTGCGGTTGTCGGTGACGGTTAGCGTGTCGGCCATGCTGCTCCTCGCTCCTGGGCGGACCTCCCCACGAGGCCGCGGGCCGGGATCTTACGGGCATCCTTTGGGCGGGTAAAGACAACTCGGAAGGCCGCGCGGCGCCCGGCAAGGTCTCCGCCTGCAGAGCAGGAGAACGAACCCCGGAAGGGTCGACGCCGCGGGGCAGGCCCGGCTAGGATGCCCGCGTGAGAATCGCCCCGTGCTTCTCGGTGGCCTGCGTCGCCTTCGCGCTCGCGCCCCTGGGCCGCGCCCAAGAACCCGTCCGTGCGCGCGAGCGGTCCCGTGCCGACATCGACGCAGGCCTGCGCTGGCTCGCGGCCCAGCAGGCCAGCGACGGCTCGTGGGGGACGAAGAACAAGCTCGCCCTGACCGGCATGTCGGGCCTCGCTCTCCTCGCCAGCGGCTCCACCCCACAGCGCGGACCCTTCGCCCCCGCCATCCGCCGCGCGGTCGACTTCGTCCTCGCCTGCCAGCGGGCGAAGGGCAAGGCCTTCTGGCATCCCTCCAACGGCTACTCGGCCATTCACAACCATGGCTACGCCCTCTTGTTCCTCACCCAGGCCTACGGGGAGGGCGGACCGCTCGACGAGCGCCTGCGCCGCGCGATCTCCCTCGGCATCCAAGCGACCATCGACAGCCAGTGGCGCAGCGGCCGCTCCGACGGCGGCTTCGGCTACTTCCTCAACCGCACCGACATCCCGCCCGCCCACCGCAACATGTGGCGGGTCGACGAGGCCTCGACGACCATTTCGCAGATCCAAGCGCTGCGCGGAGCGCGCAACGCGGGCTTCAAGGTGCAAAGGAAAGCGCTCGAGCGCGCAGGCGACTACATCGCCCGCTCCCAGCATCGCGCCACCGGCGGCTTCTACTACTCGATCGGCTCCACCCCGCCGCGCCTCAGCTTCGTCGAGGGGAGCCGCCGCCCCACCTTCGCCATTACGGCGGCCTGCACCGCCGTCCTGCACGCCCTCGGCACCTACGAGGGCCCCTTGGTGGACAAGGGGATCGCCTACATCGAAGGCTTCCTGCCGCCCACCCGCAAGAAGATCCCCTTCTTCTACTACGCCCACTACTACGCGGCGCAGGTCATGCACATGGTGGGCGGCGCGCGCGGCGCCCGCTGGATGAACGCGATCCGCGCCGAGCTCGCCGCGCGCCAGCGCCAGGACGGCCGTTGGGGAGCAGACCCCGAGGACACCCTGGCCGAAGAGAACTCCGAGATCCTCAACACCGCGTGGGCGCTGCAGATCCTCCTCCTCGACCGGGGCGTCCTCCCCTTGCACGAGCGCTGAAGGGCGGAGCGCCCCTCTCGCGCCGCCCAGGACGCGAGCCAGTGCGCACGAACCGCACGGAGACGCGAGAGCATGCCGGAAGAGAGCCGCGGCGAGGCGCCCCGAGCCCCCCGCGAAAGCCCCCAGACACCGCCCGCCCCTCCCTCGGCGCCTCTCCTCGAGCGCAGGGCTCGGCTCCGCCGGCGCTTTCGCGCAACCCTGTGCGCGTTCGGGTTGCTCGCGCCGACCGCGGCCCTCGGCCTCCTGGAACTCGCGGCGCGCGCCCGGCCCGAGCTTAGCTCCTACACGGTGTTCCGCGTGCACCCGGAAATGGGGATCTTCCACCCGGTCCCCAACCAGCGCCTCGTCGACTACAGCAACCCCGCCTACCCGCACTGGGTCGTCACGGACGCCGAAGGCTTCCGCGTGGTACGGGCCGCCCCATCCCCGCGCGACGCCCCGCCTCTAGGGGTCCTGGCCCTCGGCGACTCCTTCACCTTCGGCTTCGCCGTCTCCGGCGAGTTCACCTACCCGCAAGCCCTGCAGCGCCTCTTGGAGACGGAGGTCGCGGCGCGGCGCCGCGTGGCGGTTGTGAACGGCGGGAACGTCTGGCAGACCATCGACCAGGAGCGCGCGATCTACGACCACCTAAACCGCAAGCGCGCCTTCGACTACGTGGTCCTCGGCTACTGCGCGCACAACGACATCCCCGAGCAGGCGACGATCTCCGTGCGCAAGCAGAGCCCGCTGGCGAGCCCCCTCTTCGCCTTCGCGGCTACCCACAGCGCCCTGGTGCGGGCCGCCAGCAAGGGACGCTTCACCGCCTTCGGGATCCCCGCGGCCCGCGCGGCCGTCGCCGCGGGAGACCAGCGAGTTCGCGAGAACTGGCGCTGGTACGAGCGCCGCTACGAGGAGCGCTTCACGGCCCTGCTCGACGCGGTCCGCGCGCGGGGGCAGCGCTTCGCGGTGCTCTGCTTCTACCCCCCCGGCGGTCGCGACGCCCGACCCGCCCGGTTCATCCGCGAACTCTGCCGGCGCCTGGGCGTCGACTTCCTTCCCCTGAAGCTCGAACCAGCGCACTACCTGCGCTTCGACCCCCACCTCTCCCCCTTGGGGAACGCCTACGTCGCGCGGACCGTGGCCGAGTGGGTCCAGGCCGAAGAACGAACTCGACCGAGCGCGACGCGCGCCGCTCCGCACTGAGCGACGAATCCCCGCGGTGCTCGCGCCCGCCAAGGCCAGCGCTGGGCCTCGCGGGACGTCAGCGCTCGGCTTCGGCGAGGCGATCCTGCTCGTCCCAGAGCTGAAGGCCCAAGAGCAGCAGGCTGCCCGTCAAGAGGCACACGGCGAGACCGACGCCGATGGTTCCGGGGCCCGAAGGGGCGGCAGGGTGAGGGCAGCCGACCACGGCGAGCAAGAGGCCCAGGACCAGGAGTCCGAGGCCGAAGAGGAAGCCCAGGGCGCCGGCGACCACGAAGACGCGCGGGCTGCCGGGGTCGAGGGAGATCAGCGCCGGGCCGGCCGCCATGTTCGAGCGCCAGGCCAGGCGCCGAACCAGGCGCTGCCGCTCGGGCAAGGGCAAGGCGGCGGCCTGCTCGAAGAGGGCGTCCGGGTCGCTCATGCTCTGCTCCCGCTTCCTTGCTCGCGCGCCCGCCGGCGACGGCTCGGCGCCCGAAGGGGTCGGGCGCGAATCATACCACGCCCCGCTGCACGAGCCCGCGCCAGAGGACGTCGAGCGAGCGCGCGCCGTGGCGGGAAGTGTCGACGCGCAGATCGGCCTGGCGGTAGAGGGGCTCGCGTGCAGCGAGAATGGCGCGGAGCTCGGCCATGGCGTCCTTGCTTTGGGCCATGGGCCGGCGGTCGCCCTGGGCGAGCACGCGGTTCATGTGGTCCTCGGGGCGCGCCTTGAGCCAGACGGTGACCGTCTTCTGGCGAAGCAGCGCGAAGGCTTCCTCGTTGTGCACCACGCCTCCGGGGAGCGCGAGCACGCAGGGCTCCCCGCGCGCAAGGAGCTCTTTGAGGCATTGCCCTTCGAGGCGGCGGTAGTAAGCCTCCCCGTGGAGGGCAAAGAGCTCGGTGAGGCTCAGCCCCGCGGCCTCCTCGATCCGCTCGTCGAGTTCGACGAAGGGCTGCCCGAGCCGCTCGGCGAGCTGGGGCCCGAGGGTGCTCTTCCCGGCCCCCCGCAGCCCGAGGAGGGCAACGGTCCTTCGCCGGGGCTCCTCTTCGGCGACCAGGGAGGCGAGGGGAACGCGGAGCGCCCGCGCGACCTGCTCCAGGCGCTCGATCGAAATGTTCGCCTGGCCGCGGTCGAGCTGGGAAGCGAAGCGCAAGCTGAGGCCCGATCGGTCGGCGAGCTGGCGCAAGGTCAGGCCCTGCTCGGTGCGCAAGGCGTGCACCCGCCGTCCGACCCGCTGCTTGATCCCCGTCTCGCCCGCACCCACGAGAGGAAGTATACTTCCCATTCCCCTCAATTCCCAGGGCAGTATCTTGCGCCAGATCCGCCGGGCGGGTAACGTTCGGCGCATGGAAAGCAACCCGGCCAAGAACACCCCAGACGTCCACTTCGAAACGGCCCCCGATCGCTACCGCCACCTGCGACTCGAAGTCGACGGCCCCGTCGCCTGGATCCGCCTCGCCATCCGCGAAGACGAGGGCCTGCGCCCCGGCTACGAGCTCAAGCTCAACTCCTACGACCTCGGCGTGGACATCGAACTTGCCGACGCGGCGCAGCGCCTTCGCTTCGAGCACCCCGAAGTCGGTGCGGTGGTCCTCACCAGCGACCTCGAGGGCACCTTCTCGGCCGGGGCGAACATCTTCATGCTCGGCTCCTCGACCCACGGCTTCAAGGTGAACTTCTGCAAGTTCACCAACGAGACCCGCCTGGCCATCGAAGACGCCACCGCCCACAGCGGCCAAACCTACGTCGCCGCCCTCAACGGCATTGCCTCGGGCGGCGGCTACGAGCTCCCGCTCGCCTGCGAGAAGATCTATCTCGTCGACGACCGCCGCTCGGCGGTCGCCCTGCCCGAGGTCCCCTACCTCGGCGTCCTCCCCGGCACGGGCGGCCTGACCCGCCTGGTCGACAAGCGCATGGTGCGCCGCGACCTCGCGGACGTCTTCTGCACGCTGGCCGAGGGCGTCAAGGGCAAGCGCGCGGTCCGCTGGGGGCTGGTCGACGCGGTCTTCCCCACCTCGCAGTTCGACGCACGGGTCCGCGAGGAGGTCGGGCGCATTGCCGGAGCGGGGCACCCCGACCGCAAGGGGATCTCCCTCGACCC